>DASXXR010000071.1:0-4999 GCA_036502945.1 Paraburkholderia sp.
TGCTCGGCCAGACGCCCCGCATATTCAAGCGCCGCTTTCGTGTCGTGAATCGAGCACGGCCCGATGATCACGATCAGGCGGTCGTCCATGCCGTGCAGGATCCGGTGCATCGACTGCCGTGCGTTGAAGATCAGGTCCGAAACCTTTTCGTCGCACGGGAATTCACGAATCAGGTGAGCGGGCGGCGTGAGTTCTTTAAGTTCGCGAATGCGGACATCGTCGGTGTTGTGCGGGGGCATGTTGTTCTCCAGGATTCGGTCGTTGCGTGTGCGTGCGTGTCGTGGCGAGAGGCAAAAAAAAACCGTCAGACTCGCTGACGGTTTTTCGGGAATTTCAGGTGTCTTTTATGCGCTAACACCCCTCTCGATCCGCCAGCGGTCTGAGATGCCAGAAATAATAAAAATAAAACTTGGCGGACATGGCGAAGTGGGATGGTTCGTCAAAAAGGTTGAGTGGCTTTATAACCTGCGGAAGCGCGGCTGACAACCCGTAATCGGTAAAAATGCGGAAATTCCGCACGTTTCATGCAAATCTTGCACGAAACGTGCGACCGAACGGAATCAGATCGTTCCGCCAACCGTCATCCGGTCGATACGCAGCGTCGGTTGGCCGACGCCTACCGGCACGCTTTGGCCTTCCTTGCCGCACACGCCGACGCCGGTATCCAGCGACATATCATTGCCGATCATGCTGACGTACTTAAGCGACTCCGGCCCGCTGCCGATCAACGTCGCGCCCTTCACCGGATAGCTGATCTTGCCGTTCTCGATCATGTACGCCTCGGACGCCGAGAACACGAACTTGCCGTTCGTGATGTCGACCTGGCCTCCGCCAAAGTTCACCGCGTAAAGGCCGTTCTTCACCGATGCGATGATCTCCTGCGGATCCTTGTCGCCGTTCAGCATGTAAGTGTTCGTCATGCGCGGCATCGGCAGCGCCGCATACGATTCGCGGCGCGCGTTGCCCGTGACCGGCATCTTCATCAGGCGCGCGTTCAGCGTGTCCTGGATGTAGCCCTTCAGGATGCCGTCTTCGATCAGCGTCGTGCACTGCGTCGGATTGCCTTCGTCGTCGATGTTGAGCGAGCCGCGGCGATTCGGCAGCGTGCCGTCGTCGACGACGGTTACGCCCTTGGCCGCCACCTGTTCGCCGATGCGTCCGGCAAATGCCGACGAGCCCTTGCGGTTGAAGTCGCCTTCGAGCCCGTGGCCGATCGCTTCGTGCAGTAGCACGCCCGGCCAGCCCGGCCCGAGCACGACGGTCATCGCGCCGGCGGGCGCGGGGCGCGCGTCGAGATTCACGAGCGCCGCGTGAACGGCGTCGTCGACGTAGCGCGACAGGATTTCGTCGGTGAAATAGCCGTAGTCGAAGCGGCCGCCGCCGCCGCCGCTGCCGATCTCGCGGCGGCCGTTCTGCTCGGCGATGACTGTGACCGACACGCGCACGAGCGGCCGGATATCCGCGGCGAGCGCGCCGTCGCTGCGCGCGACGAGCACGACATCGTGTTCGCCCGCGAGCCCCGCCATCACCTGCGTGATGCGCGGGTCGCGGCTGCGCGCCATCTGCTCGACGCGTTCGAGCAGCTTGACCTTCGCGGTGGGATCGAGCGAATGCAGCGGGTCGGACGGCAGATACAGATCACGCCCGGCCACGCCCGTCAGCGACGAAGCCGACTTGATCTTCTGCTTGCCGCCGCCCGCTTTCGCGATCGCCCGGGTGGCAATGGCGGCCTGGCGGATGGCCTCGGGCGACAGGTCGTCCGAATACGCGAACGCGGTGCGGTCGCCGGACACGGCGCGCACGCCGACACCCTGGTCGATGCTGAAGCTGCCCGATTTGACGATGCCTTCCTCGAGGCTCCAGGCTTCGCTGCGCGTGGCCTGGAAATACAGGTCTGCATAATCGATGCGATGCGTGAAGATGTCGGCGAGCGTGCGGGTCAGCACGGCTTCGTCGAGGCCATAGGGCGTGAGGAGCACGTCCTTCGCTGTCGCGAGACTACGGATGCTGGGTTCGATGATGTTCATGCGAAGTAGGTTCTGCTCGAGTCAAAGGATTCGGATGGGATGCGCACCGATATGTGTGACGGCCGGCGCGCTTTCAATGTGGCGATTTTCGGGGTCAAGGCTAGCTGAGCACGCGGTGACGCCAGGCGGGCAGGCTTTGCCGCACTTCGTCGATGCGTGCGCGCTGAATATTGCCGGCGACGACGCCGGCGCCTTCGTCGCGTACTCCGAGGATTTCTCCCCACGGATCGATCAGCATGCTATGTCCCCACGTGCGGCGGCCATTTTCGTGCTTGCCGCCTTGCGCGGCGGCGAGCACATAGCACTGGTTCTCGACGGCGCGCGCACGCAACAGCGTTTCCCAGTGCGCGCGGCCGGTCGTATAAGTGAATGCGGACGGCACGACGATCAGCGCACAGTCGCCGAGACGCCGATACAGCTCGGGAAAGCGCAGATCGTAGCAGACCGACAGGCCGACGCGGCCGAACGGCGCTTCGAATGTGCGGACCGTATCGCCGGGGCGGATCGTGCGGGCTTCGTCGAACGACTCGTCGCCCTTTTCGAAGTTGAACAGGTGAATCTTGTCGTAGCGGGCGGCTTCGCTGCCTTGCGGGTCGAACACGAGCGTCGTATTCAGTACGCGCGATGCCTCCGGCGCGGTGAGCGGCAGCGTGCCGCCGATGATCCACACACCATGCCGGCACGCCGCATCGGCGAGAAAGCGCTGGATCGGGCCGTCGCGATACGGCTCGCGCACGGTGAGCTTGTCCGTATCCTTGAAACCCATGAAGCAGAAGTATTCCGGCAGCAGGACGAGTTGCGCGCCTTCGGCGGCGGCCTGCGAGATCAGGTGTTCAGCGTCGGCGAGATTGCGCTCGCGATCGGGCGTGCTGACCATTTGCAGCGCGGCGACGCGGTAAGACGCAGCGTTGGACGAGGAATGCGCGTGTTGGTCGCTCATGAGCGTTTCGAAAGATTCCCTTCAGGTCGGCGCGAACCGCGGGCGCCATCAGGTCTCGGCGAGGGCCGCGCAGGCCCGCGGTGCGGTGCTCGAGCCGGCCGCCGCGCAAGCGCGCAGCGATGCGCGTTACTGGATCGTCGCTTCCGCCGCGGGCACGTCTTCCATCTTACCGCGATCGCCATGCACCCGCTCGACGTGCGGTTTTGCCCACGATCCGGTGATCGCGTAATCGAGCGCAAACGCATGACGGATCGACTGCGACAGCGCAATGTCCGCGACCAGCGCGCCGAGACCGAGGAACGGGTTGATGATCGCCGCCACCACCACGCCCGCGCCCGCGCTGACGGTCGGGATCACGTGAACCGTCAGGTCTTGCGTTTCGTGCGCAAGGTCGACGGTTCCTTTCATTTCCGCGCGAGCCGGCGCCGTCACCATCTGGAAGTTGTCGGTCCGGCCGATGCCGTCGCGGATCTCGCTGGTGCCCGTCACGCTCTCGAACGGCAGGCCTTCGCCGATCACATCGCGGAAGTTGAGCGTCGCGAAGCGGGCGAGGCTTTGCAGGCTCAGCACGCCGAGCAGCTTCGCGACGCCCGGATCGACCTTCAGAATCTCGCCATGGCGCAGATCGACGGAAAGGTTGCCGTTCAGCGTCGGATAGTCGATGCGCGTCGGGCCGCCACGCCAGCCGACCTTGCCGGACAGTGAGCCTTCGCCTGCTTTCAGGGTGCGTGGCAGCCCCGCGCGTTCGAGCAGCGCGCCTGCGTCCTTGATGTCCAGCTTGAACTCGAACATGGTGCGGCGCGACGTGTCTTCGTCGGCGTTCGCGTCAAAGCGCTGCGCGGTCCGCCAGTTCGCCGTGGCGGTCAGCGTTGCCGCCGGGTTGCTGAGGTCGAGCTTGTCCAGTTGCCAGACCGGCACGCCGTCCTCTTCGAAGTTGTGCGCGTCGACTTCGAGCCGGCCGAGGTTGTGCCCGCGCACGATCATTTCATTCACGATCAGGTCGATCGTCGGCATGTTCTGCGCGGGCTGCGAGATCGCCTGGCCGAGCAGATCGTTCTCGGTCGCCGACGGAATCACGAGACGCGCGAGCCGCGCCTGCAGCGTGCCCGGCGAACCGCGGGTTGCGCCCGGCAGCCACGACACGTGCCCCGACACCTGGTTCGACGCGATGTTGGCCTGCCACTTGTTGTCGAGGTGCGACGCGCCGACCACCACGCTTTCCCAATGGCGCTTGAGCAGCGTCAGCGTGCCGATGTGCACGGCAAAGCGATTCGGCACGAACTGCGCGGCAGTGGCGCTCGGCGGCATAGGGGCGACGCCCTGGTTCGCGTTTCGCATTTGCACGAAGAGCGCGCGCCACGCGTCGGCGTCGAGCGTGTCGATGTCGACGGCGGCGGTGACGCCTTCGGCCGGCAGTTCCGCGGGCCGGTTCACGCCGATCGCGCCGCGCACCACCTTCGGCGCCTTATGCGGTTCGCCGCGCAGCAGGTAGGTTGCCGCGATCGGACCGAACGTCAGATCGGCGCGTTGCAGGCCGTTGCTGTCGCTGCCTGCGGATGGCTTGAACGTGAAGCTGAGCGGCATCGGCGTGCCGACAGGCTTGTTGAACGGCGCGGGGAAGTCGAGCGCCAGTCCGCTCAGGTCGGAGTGCGCCGAGACATCCGGCAACCGGCCCTTCGCGCCGCGCACGCTCAGATCGTACGGCGCGCTGCCGCTCATGCGGGTCAGCACTTGCGCCGCCGGGCCATGCAGATCGAGACTGCGCGCCGCGTCGACGGCAACGTGGCCGTTCACGTCGAGCGCATAAGTGCCGTTCTCCTCGAGCCCGCCGTTCGCGTGCAAGTCGCCGCCGAAAAAACGTCCGGCCACGTGGTCGATCTGCGCGGTGCGCTGTGTGAAGTGCACCTTGCCGGTGAGCTGCGACAGCGGCGGCACGTTGTCCAGCGCGAGGCGGTTGTTCTCGAACCCAAGCGTGCCCTCGACGCTGACGTGGGGTTTAGGCGCGCGCGGATCGAGCGGCGCACGCGGCACG
>DASXXR010000072.1:0-7090 GCA_036502945.1 Paraburkholderia sp.
CATTTCCGACTCGATCAGATTCGGCGAGATCGCGCCGCAGTTCACTGCGAGAAACGCGTGCTTGCGGCGCAGGCTCAACTGATGAAGCGTCTGCGCGGCCACTTCCTTGCCGGTGCCGGATTCGCCGACCAGCATCACCGACGCCGCCGTCGGCGCGACGCGACCGATCTGATCGTAGACCTGCTGCATCGCCGGCGAATTGCCGAGCATCAACCCGAAGCGGCCCATTCTGCGCAACTCGCCGCGCAGCGTGCCGATTTCGGCCTTCAGGTCGCCGGCGCGCGGCAGGCGGCTCAGAATCGCCTTGACGCGTTGCAGGTTGATCGGTTTGACGAGATAGTCAGCGGCGCCCATCTTCAGCGCGCTGACCGCCGATTCGACGGTGGCATGGCCCGTGATCACGATGAACTCGACCCCCGAACGCGGATCCAGATCTTCGAACAGATCGACGCCGCTGCCGTCCGGCAGCTTGAGATCGGTGAATACGACGTCCGGCATTTGCCGGACCAATTGAATACGCGCGTCGCGCAGGTCGCCTGCGGTCGCGGTGGTGAGTCCGTCTTCCGCGATGATTGCGGCTAGCGCGTCGCGGGTACCCGGGTCGTCATCGACAATCAATGCGTGTGGCATCGCGTTAGAGAACCCCCAAAAGAGTGCTGACGGTGGATAAACACGCATGAGCGGAGAGGTGGCCTTGCGGTGCAGAACGCACACGCGCGGCACTCCGATAACCCTCCATCAATGCTATGCGCGAAATGGCCGCGTCGAGCGGCCATCTATGAAAAAATTACCAACTTAGCGGAATCCCGCAACAATTGCCGGATATATACGATTCCAACCCCTCTATTGTTGTTGATTTGCGTATTATACGGCCATATCCTGATAAAACCAGACGGGGTGGGCCTTTTTAAACGGGCACCGTATAGCCACTCTGGAAGGCGTCAGCTGCGCGGAAACGGCCAGGCTTTCCCCGATGGCGCAGCGGGATCCACGCCGTTCGCCGTACGCGGGGCGGTGCCGCCTGGGAGCGACGCGGGTGCGGATTCCGCGGCTTCGGCGACAGCGCCTCCTTCGCCTTCCCAACGGGTGAGGTCACGTGCCGAAGTCGCTCGTGCCGCGCGATGCTTTTGCGCCCACTGCCATGCGAGCATGCCGCCCACTGCAAACAAAGCGCCGAAAATGCCGATTCTGGGTCGTGCCATGATGAGCTCCTCTATTTCGGTAACGAACGTAACGGGCGCGTTTAGCCGCGCGATCCGCAGGCCACCCGACCGTAAACGCAACTCACGTACCTGATAATGAGCCAGTCCTTCGCAATCGTGCGAAGTTCCGCGGGGTTCCCACAATCAGCAGCGAGTCAATGTTGCCGGTTTCGCGCGCAACGCGAACTTTTTTCCGCCATTCATCTATCCGGCCCGATAGATGCAAGTGCCTTGCGGGGCACTGTGCGCCAGTGGTTAAATTGGCCTTTGTGAGATAGCGGGCTTCGACCGATGCAGGCCCGCCGTCGCACCGGCCTGCGCCATTCACTTCCTCGAACCGAATTTGCACAGGACACCCTGGTTATGGCGTCAACCGATCTGGGCTCGCCCGCTGCCGCAACTGGCGGCAGCGCAACGCCGCAGGCGAAACACCGCGGCGCCGAAGGCGTCGCGGGACTGAAGTCGTACGGGACGCTCTACGGCTCGTCACCGATCATGCTCGACCTTTACGAGCAGATCGAACGCGTGGCCGCGACCGACGCGACCGCGCTCATCATCGGCGAATCCGGCACCGGCAAGGAACTCATCGCCCGCACGATTCACGAACACAGTTCGCGTAAGGACGGCGCATTCGTTGCCGTCAATTGCGGCGCGATCCCGGACGAACTGATCGAAGCGGAGCTGTTCGGTCACGAAAAAGGCAGCTTTACGGGCGCGGTTCAGGGTCGCATCGGCTACTTCGAACATGCGAACGGCGGCACGCTGTTTCTCGACGAAGTGACCGAGATGTCGCCAGTGCGCCAAGTAAAGCTGCTGCGCGCACTCGAAACCGGCACGTTCTTTCGCGTAGGCGGGACGGATCTGATTCGCAGCAACGTGCGCGTGATCGCCGCGACCAATCGCGACCCGGCTGTCGCCGTCAAGGAAAACGGCCTGCGCGAAGACCTGATGTACCGGCTCGCGGTTTTTCCGCTGCGCGCACCGCCGTTGCGCGAACGCGAAGGCGACCGTGAACTGCTCGCGCTGTATTTTCTTGCCGCGCTCAACCAGCAGGAAGGCACGAACAAGGTGTTCAGCAAGCGGTCGATGGAAACGCTGCGCACGTGGTCGTGGCCCGGCAACGTGCGCGAGTTGAAGAACGCCGTGTATCGCGCGTTCATTCTTGCGGAGAAGGCGGTCGAGTTGCCGCATCCGCATCTGATGTCGCGCGTGAAGAAGCCCGTCACGCTCGGCGACTCGATGAGCGTGTGGATCGGCACGCCACTCGCCGATGCGCAAAAGCAGATCATTCTCGGCACCCTGAAATACTGCGGCGGCGACAAGCGGCGCGCAGCGAAAGCGCTGGGCGTTAGTCTTAAGACGCTGTACAACCGCCTTAGCACTTATGGCGACGACGACGAAGCCGGTCGCGAAGAGCACTGACGAACTCGAACCTCGCTGCACCCCTCATGCGCTCCGCTTCGCGCGGTGCAAATAAACAGAAACGACGCCGCTTCGCATCAGCTTTTGCAATTGCTTGCATTTTTTCTATGCCAATTACAAAAGCCATCCTGCACAATTCCCGCTGCATCACAGTCATATAGCCTGGCCGCAGCGTCCATGCGTCGAGTGGGCGCAAGCGGTGCAAGGCACGAGCGGAGCAAGAAGAGGGAATGCAAAGAACAATATCCGGCGCTTTTCCAGCGCTGCGTCCGAGCGCCGCGTTGCTCGCCCCGCTGGCTATCGCCGTCGTATCGGCCGCGTTGAGCGGTTGCTCATCGCTCTATGCCGAATCCGCAACCGCCGGCGCGGGTATCGCCGGCGCCGCGGTTGCAGGCGCGATCACGAACAACGCGGCGGTTGCGACCGGCATCGGTCTTGGCGCCGTCGCGGCGGCCCGCGCGGGGGTCCAATATTCGGAACGCGTGATTCACCGCAATACGCAAGACGGCATCGCGCAGATCGCCGGTCCGCTCGACGTCGGCGGCGTCGCGCCTTGGAGCGTCACGCATACGGTGCCGCTTGAAGAAGACGAGCACGGCCGCGTGACTGTCAGCCGTGTGATCAGCACCGGCACGCTGGACTGCAAGGAGATCGTCTTCTCGGTCGACCGGACGGCTACGCCGAACGTGCCGGCGGCGAGTGCGTTTTATGTGGCTTCGATTTGCCGCGACGGCATTGCGTGGAAGTGGGCATCGGCCGAACCCGCAACCGAACGCTGGGGCGCGTTGCAATGAACGCGGCCTCATGTTCGCAAACGGGTACGCGATCCAATGACGCGCGGCGGTGCGCGCCGTGGTGCGTGCTTCAGTGCGGCGCGCGCGCCGCACTCGCCATCGCGTTGGCCGCGGGCCTGAGCGCGCTGACCAGCGGTTGCAGTTCGACTTCGCTGGGCGCGGCGGGCGGCGCGGCAGCGGGCGCCGCAACCGGTATTGCGACAGCGAACCCGGCGATCGGCATCGGCGTCGGCATTGCGGTGCAGGCGGCGACCACGGCCTCGATCAATCGCTATTTGCGCGTAATGCACACCGACCAGCAAAACGTCATCGCGGCGCTGGTCGGCACGATGCCGGTCGGCGACACGCGGCTATGGAACGTCAAGCATACGTTGCCGATCGAAAACGGCCACGGGCAAGTGCGCGTGACGCGCGCCTTCTCGTCGGCGCTCGCGGACTGCAAGGAGTTCGTGTTCTCGGTAGCCGACGGCGACGAGCCGAACGCACCCGAACACTGGTACACCGCCAGCGCCTGTCAGCAGCAGCTGGACAAGCGCTGGTGGAAATGGGCATCGGCCGAACCGGCCGTCGAACGTTGGGGCAATCTGCAGTAAGCGCGGCAGCCGCGGCCGATCGAATCGCAGCCGCGTTGCATGATGCGTGAGCCGCCCGCCGAACCCTCGCCCGGATCAGGACTCCACGTCTTCGAGGCTGAAAATTTCCGACTGGTCGTTATACGAGAAGATCTCGCCATAACGGCCCCAGTTGATCACCGCATCGAGCGTCTCTTCGGCGGCGCTGTCCGACAGAAAATCTTCCAGTTCCTGCTCGAACCGCACGCGCGGCGCGCGGTGGCCCGGCCGCTCGTTCAATACCTTCTTGATTCGCGCGGCGAGCGGCACATGCCGCAGCAGATGCTCGGCAAACATCATCTTGCGTTCCTGCGTGCCGAACTCGGCGAACACGCGGGCGGGCGGCGTCAGGAAAATGTCGCCTTCGCGCACATCGGCGAAGCCCAGGTGCTGCAGCACTTCCGCGATCGGAAACAGATCATCCACTTCCAGATGCAGCGAGCGCGCGATTTCCGGCATGTCCGCGCGGCCGTGATACGGCGCGGCCGCGAGCGTTTCGATCAGACCGGCCATCAGGTTGGTCGACACGTGCGGCAGCCAGCTGTGCAGTTCGAGCCCCTTCTTCGTGGTCTCGCCGGTCTGGCGCGCGGTCATCTTCGCGTAAATATCGTCGACGAGCCGGCGGAACGCCGGGTCCAGACGGTTGCGCGGATGCTTGAACGGCACCTTGATCTCGGCGATCACGCGGCCCGGATTCGACGACAGCACGAGAATGCGGTCGCACATGAACACCGCTTCCTCGATGTTATGCGTGACGATCAGCACCGACTTGATCGGCATGCGGCCCTGCGTCCACAGATCGAGCAGATCGGTACGGAGCGTTTCGGCGGTCAGCACGTCGAGCGCGGAGAACGGCTCGTCCATCAGCAGCAGCGTCGGATCGACCACCAAAGCGCGAGCAAAACCCACGCGCTGCCGCATGCCGCCCGAAAGCTCGCGCGGATACGCGTTCTCGAAGCCGTCGAGGCCGATCAGGTCGATCGCCGCGAGCGCGCGCTCGCGCCGCTCGCGCGCCGGCACGCCTTGCGCCTCGAGCCCCGCCTCGACGTTCTGCAGCACGGTCAACCATGGAAACAGTGCGAACGTCTGGAACACCATCGCGATGCCTTCGGCCGGGCCGTCGAGCGGCTTGCCCAGATAGGTCACTTCGCCGTCGGTCGGCTCGATCAGGCCGGCGATGATGCGCAACAACGTCGACTTGCCCGACCCCGAGCGGCCGAGCAGGCCGACGATTTCGCCTTCGCACAACGACAGATTCGCATCGTCGAGCACCAGCAGCTCGCCCTGCGTTTTGTTGAAACCGCGGCACACGTCCTTGACGCGCAAGATCTCCTCGCCGAGGCGCGGCGGCGTGGGCGGCGTCGGGATCGGCGCGGCGGTTGCGGCTTTAGGATTTTGCATCGCGTTTTGCCTTCAATTGCGGTCAATCGAGCCGGAGTTTCGCTTCCGCGTACGCGTACAGCGGACGCCACAACAGACGATTGAACAGGGACACGAACAGGGACATCACCGCGATGCCCAGGATGATCTTCGGATAATCGCCGGCTTCGGTGTTCTGCGCGATGTACGCGCCCAAGCCGTGCGCCGCGAGCCGCGTGTGGCCCCACTGGACGAACTCGGCGACGATGCTCGCGTTCCACGCGCCGCCTGACGCGGTGATCGCACCGGTAATGTAGTACGGGAAGACGCCCGGCAGCATTGCCTGGCGCCACCATTGCCAGCCGCGAATATGGAAGTTCTTCGCGGCTTCCCGATAGTCGTTCGGGTACGCGCTCGCACCCGCAATCACGTTGAACAGGATATACCACTGGGTGCCGAGCACGATCAGTGGCGACAGCCAGATATCCGGGTTCAGATTGAAACGCACGATCACGATCACGAACACCGGGAACAGCAGGTTCGCCGGAAACGCGGCGAGAAACTGCGCAATCGGCTGGATTTTGGAGGCGAGCGCCGGACGCAGCCCGATCAGCACGCCGATCGGCACCCACACCACCGATGCCAGCGCGATCAGCAGGATCACGCGCAGCAGCGTCAGCAGGCCGAGCACGAACACGTGCCCGACTTCATCGAGCGTGACGCCGGTGCGCACGAACGTGACGACGCGATACACGAAATACACCGTCAGCACGAGCACGACGACCGCCCAGACGATGTCGCCTAAGCGCCGCGCCCGTTCGCTCGGCGGCGCCACGAAGCGGACCGGCCCCACCGACCTGAGCCGCAGCGGCGCGCGCGCAGCCTTCGCGAAGAGCCAGCCGAGCGGCACGAGCAGCCGATGAATCAAACGCGTGCGGCGAATCAGGTCGAGCAGCCACGACTCCGGCGCATCGCCGGAACTCGTGGTTTCCATCCGGAACTTGTCGGCCCATGCGACGAGCGGCCGGAACAGGAGCTGGTCGTACCCGAGGATCACGACGGCCATCGTCAGGATCACCCAGCCGATCGCGTGCAGGTTCTGGTCGGAGATGGCCTGCGCGAGATACGCGCCGATGCCGGGCAATGTGATTGAATGGTTGCCGACCGTGATCGCTTCGGACGCGACGACGAAGAACCAGCCACCCGACATCGACATCATCATGTTCCAGATCAGGCCCGGCATCGAGAATGGCACATCGAGCTTCCAGAAGCGCTGCCACGGCGTGAGATGAAAGCCCCGCGACACTTCGTCGAGGTCGCGCGGCACCGTGCGCAGCGACTGATAGAAGCTGAACGTCATGTTCCACGCCTGGCTCGTGAAAATCGCGAAGATCGCCGCCAGCTCGGCGCCGAGCACGCGCCCCGGGAACAGCGCAAGGAAGAAGGTGACCGTAAACGAGATGTAGCCAAGCACCGGCACCGACTGCAGGTTGTCGAGAATCGGCACCAGCACCTTGCCGGCGCGCCGGCTCTTCGCGGCGAGCGTGCCGTACACCAGCGTGAAGACAAGCGACGCAACCATCGCGGCGAGCATGCGCAGCGTGGTCCGCAACGCGTATTCAGGCAAATTTGACGGATCCAGCGAAATGGCTTGCGTCTGCAATGTCGATATCGGCGCGAGCGTCTCGTGAAAACCGACAGC
>DASXXR010000073.1:0-11598 GCA_036502945.1 Paraburkholderia sp.
CTGCCAGCCGTTGGGGCTGCCGTATTTGACGAGCAGATCCACATAGCCGCGATAATCCGCGATATCCGGGTTGCCGCTCTTGCCCGCGTAGTAGTAGATCTTCGGCGACACGACCAGATGCGTCGCGTCGAGATCGCCGAACTCCCACGTCGGGCGCATGAACAGCAGATTGATGCTGCGTGAATCATCGCCGCCTTTGCCGTTCGATTCGTGTCCGATGCCCGCTGCGATACCCATCCGCGTGAACCACGAACTGTGCCAGCCTGTGTCCGGAATGTAGTAGAAGAACTGGGGTTCATAACTGGTGTCGCGGAATGGCTGCGATTCGGCGGTCAGATCCCAGATCGATGTTTGCGTATAGGCGAAATAGAGGTTGTCGAGCAAGCGCTTCGAACGCAGGTCGTCCGGCATCAGGATGCGGTACTTGAAGCTCACTTGCAGTTGCGCGTTCGTGTCGCCGTTGTGGCCGACCGCGAAGTACATCGGCTCGAAGTACGAGATACGCGACTGCGCGATGCTGCCGACGCTCGCGAGCGAATCGGCGGCCGGCGCCGCGAGGGCGACGTCGACGTTTGATGTACGCACGGGCGTAGCCATAGACGCAGCCGCGGCGTCGCTCGTCGCGCCTGCCACTTGCGTGGCCGAAGCCGCTTGCGCTTCTGTGGCCTCAGCACGCCCAGCTTGCGCCGTCGCGGCCCCGTCCGGACTGCGATTGATCGCCACCAGCGCCGGCGATACATCGAAGCCCACCGGATCGATCCTGACTTCGCCGCGCGCCCATGCCGGCCACGGCGCTGCATAGCTCACCTTGCGGTACTCGCCGGCGGCCAGGTGCAATACGTCGGGCACGCGTTGCTCGCGAGCAAGATCCACCGGTTGCGGTGGGTGGTCGCTATTGGCCAGCGTGACGCGAATCGTTGCCGGCAGTGTGATCGTGAGCGGCGCTGCTGCGTCGGCGGAATAGAGCAGCGTGATTTGCAACGGTTCGCTGAAGGCCGCTTCACGCGGCGGCTGAAGCAGCGCGACCGTCGCGTGTGAGGGGCCGGCCAGCATGACCAGCATGAGCAGAATTGAATGTGCGGCGCGGCGTGCGGCGGCGCGTTGTCGTATCACGCGCGATAGGCGGGCGAGCAAGGCAGAGCCGGTTGGCGAAGCGTCGAAGCGCATAGGCGGGGCGTCCGTGGTGGTTGCTTGCCGGCGCACGCCGCGATAAGCGGCGTCACGAGTTCTTCATTGTAAAAGTCAGTTTACAAAAAGAAAGGGCGAAACGAGGAAAGGGGAAAACGATCGGCGCGCTTCGCAGGGCAACGCTCCATCTCCCGTCGCGACCTGCCACACCAGCGCACCGTTCAACAGGATGATTCCCGCAGCGCTCAGCCACGCGGGCAGCGGCGGCATTGCGCTTGCGCGCCAGCTGCGCATCAGCCGGGCCTCGGGCGCATAGCGCACGAGCGGCACGACCGCGCGCGGCAGCATGCAGTGCACATACCGAATACCTGCAGCGATGGCACCGCGACCATCGGTATCGTGTTTGCGCGAAGTGCTGAGGTTGCTTCACTTGTCGGCACGGGCTTTATGACAGTCTATAGTGGCGAAGCGGCTGCTGCGTCGCATGTTTCGGTGGGCGATCTGGACGGCGGCCCGGAGGGCGGCGGCCGTTGCCACCCAGCCGGCCCTCGTGTATTTCGGGTGGACAGGCTTGGATAACCCGATAAAATTGCGCCCGTTTCGTAGCGGGCGCGCGCGGCAGGCACTTGCGATGCCCGCTGCACCCGCTGTACCGTTTGCGCGACATCGGGGGATTTTTTTTGTGGCGCACAACGATTAGTGGTAGTTTTCGGGGTTTTCTGGGAGGGCTGCGGGCATCGTGCGCGCAGCATAAGTGGGGTAGACGGTCGGCGTTGGCCGGTCAGGATCGGAGAACGGAATGAAAAAACGGGTGTTGGGCCGGTTGGCGGCGCTTATGCTGTGCGCTACGTCCTGGTTGCCGGCGGTCGCAAAAGATACGCAATTGAATGTGTACAACTGGTCGGACTACATCGCCAAGGACACGATTCCGAACTTCACCAAACAGACCGGCGTTCAGGTCAAGTACGACAACTACGATAGCGACGACACGCTGCAGGCGAAGCTGCTGACCGGCAACTCCGGTTATGACATCGTCGTGCCGACCAGTAACTATGCGGGCAAGCAGATCGCCGCCGGCATTTTCGCGCCGCTCGACAAATCGAAGCTGCCGAACCTGAAGTATCTCGATCCCGCGCTGATGGCACTCGTCGCTGGCGCCGATCCGGGCAACCGGTACACGGTGCCCTGGGCATACGGCACGACGGGCCTCGGCTACAACGTGACGAAGGCACAGCAGATCCTCGGCAAGAACGTGCCGCTCGATAGCTGGGACGTGCTCTTCAAGCCGGAAAACATCTCGAAGCTGAAGGCGTGCGGCGTGTCGGTGCTGGACGCGCCGGATCAGATGTTTGCCGCCGCGCTGCATTACATCGGCAAGGATCCGATGAGCACGAATCCGGAAGATTATCGTGCCGCGCTCGCGATGCTGAAGAAGATCCGCCCGTACATCACGCAGTTCAACTCGTCGGGCTATATCAACGATATGGTCGGCGGCGATGTCTGTTTCGCGTACGGCTGGTCGGGCGACGTCGTGATTGCGAAGCACCGCGCGGTCGAGGCGAAGAAGCCATTCAAGATCGAGTATTACATTCCGAAGGGCGGCGCGCCGGTGTGGTTCGACGTGATGGCGATTCCGAAGGACGCGAAGAACAAGGACGCCGCGCACGAATGGATCAACTACATCGAGACGCCGCAGGTGCACGCCGCGATCACGAACGCCGTCTACTATCCGAGCGCGAATCTGGAAGCGCGCAAGTACGTGGACAAGGACGTCGCGAACGATCCGGCCGTCTATCCGCCCGCCGACGTGATCAAGACGCTGTTCCTGCTGAAGCCGCTGCCGCCTGAAATCCAGCGTCTGCAGACGCGGCTGTGGACCGAATTCAAGTCCGGCCGTTGACCCAGGCATTCAAGCGGGTGAGCGTCATCCTGAAGCCCCCGGCGTTCACCGGGGGCTTTGTTCGTCACATGCAGCAGAGAAGCAGCACATCATGAGCGATCAGACTGGCGCGCCGGCGGGGGCCGGTGCGCTGCCCTCGGGCAAATTAGCCGTTGCGGATCAGGCAACGGAGAACTTCGTGCAGATCGTCGACGTCGTTAAAAAGTTTGGCGAGACGGCGGCGGTGAAAAGCGTGAACCTGTCGGTCAGGAAGGGCGAACTGTTCGCGCTGCTCGGCAGTTCGGGCTGCGGCAAGTCGACGCTGCTGCGGATGCTGGCCGGCCTCGAAACGGTGACGTCGGGCAAGATCTTGATCGACGGCGAAGACCTCGCGCAGATGCCGCCGTACCGGCGCCCCACCAACATGATGTTCCAGTCGTATGCGCTCTTTCCGCATATGACGGTCGAAGCGAACGTCGCGTTCGGCCTCAAGCAGGAACGCGTGCCGAAGGCCGAACTGAAAGAGCGTGTGCAGTCTGTGCTCGACCTCGTGCAGATGAGCCGGTTTGCAAAGCGCAAGCCGCATCAGTTGTCGGGCGGGCAGCAGCAGCGCGTGGCGCTGGCGCGCAGCCTCGTGAAGCGGCCCAAGCTGCTGCTGCTCGACGAGCCGATGTCCGCGCTCGACAAGCAGATCCGCCAGCGCACGCAGATCGAACTGGTCAACATTCTCGACAAGGTCGGCGTGACCTGCATCATGGTCACGCACGATCAGGAAGAAGCGATGACGATGGCGGGCCGCCTCGCGGTGATGAGCGAAGGCGAGATCGTGCAGATCGGCACGCCGAACGATGTGTACGAATACCCGAACAGCCGCTTTTCCGCCGAGTTCATCGGTTCGACGAATCTGTTCGACGGCACGGTGATCGAAGACGAGCCGGACCACGTGTACATCGAGACGTCCGATCTGGCGAGCCGGCTGTATGTGAGCCACGGAATCAGCGGGCCGCTCGGCATGCCGGTAACCATCTCGGTGCGGCCCGAGCGCATCGCGCTCACGCGCAAGCCGCCCGAGGGGGCGTACAACTGGGGCAAGGGCGTCGTGATGAATATCGCGTATATGGGCGGCTATTCGCTGTATCACGTGAAGCTGGACAGCGGGAAGACGGTGATCGCGAACGTGACGAGCCTCGCGCTATCGGAAATCGAAACGCCGACGTGGGGCGATGAAGTCTATGTGCGCTGGAGCGCGTCGGCCGGCGTGGTGCTGACGTCATGAGAAGCGCGCTGCATTCCATCGTCTCGTGGCCGGTGCGGCGCTTTGGTTTGACGGGCCGCAGCGCGGTTGTCGCGGGGCCGTTCATCTGGCTGTTGCTGTTTTTTCTTGTGCCGTTTCTGCTCGTCGTCAAGATCAGCTTCGCGGATCAGCAACTGGGGATTCCGCCGTATACCGACCTGACGTCGTTCAAGGACGGCGTCATCCATGTTGCGCTCGATCTGTCGCATTACGCGTTCCTGTTCGCCGACAGTCTGTATTTTGCGACCTATGTGAATTCGGTGCTGGTGGCGGCGGTCACGACGCTGATCTGTCTGCTGATCGGTTACCCGATGGCGTATTACATCGCACGCTCGAACCCGGCTACGCGCAATATCCTGATGATGGCTGTGATGCTGCCGTTCTGGACGTCGTTTCTGATTCGCGTCTATGCGTGGATCGGCATCCTGAAGAACAACGGCTTGCTGAACAACCTCCTGATATCCACCGGGCTGATTCACACGCCGATCGAGCTGTATCACACGAACACCGGCGTTTATATCGGCATGGTGTATTCGTATCTGCCGTTCCTCGTGATGCCGCTGTACGCGCACCTCGTGAAGATGGATCTGACGCTACTGGAAGCGGCTTACGATCTCGGCGCGCGTCCGTGGAAAGCGTTCTGGCAGATCACGTTGCCGCTTTCGAAGAACGGCGTTATCGCGGGTTGCATGCTGGTGTTCATTCCGGCAGTCGGCGAGTATGTGATTCCGGAACTGCTCGGCGGCGCGAATACGCTGATGATCGGCCGCGTGATGTGGAATGAGTTCTTCGACAATGCGGACTGGCCGATGGCTTCCGCGGTGACGTGCGCGATGGTCTTGCTGCTGCTTGTGCCGATGGCGCTGTTTCAGCATGCGCAGGCGAAGGCCCTGGAGGAGAGGCGCGGATGAAACCGAACCGGTTTTTGCAGATCGTCGCGCTCGGTATTGGGTTTTTGTTTTTGTATGTGCCGATTGTCAGCCTTGTCGTGTACTCGTTTAACGAGTCGCAACTGGTGACGGTATGGACGAAGTTTTCGACGCGTTGGTATGCGGCGCTGCTGCAGGACGATGAATTGATCGCGGCGGCCTGGCTGTCGCTGCGGGTCGCGTTGCTGACCGCGTTTGCTTCGGTGGTGATCGGCACGTGGGCGGGCTTCGTGCTCGCGCGGATGGGGCGGTTTCGCGGGTTCACGCTGTACACCGGGATGATCAATGCGCCGCTTGTGATTCCCGAGGTGATTCAGGGTATATCGTTGCTGCTGCTGTTTATCGAAATGAGCAAGTGGCTGGGTTGGCCCGCCGGGCGCGGGATCGTCACGATCTGGATCGGGCATGTGATGCTGTGTATTTCTTATGTGGCGATCATCGTGCAATCGCGGGTGAGGGATCTGCATCCTGCACTCGAGGAGGCTGCGCTCGATCTCGGCGCGACGCCTGTTCGCGTGTTCTTCTCGATTACGTTGCCGTTGATTTCGCAAGCGCTGGTGGCGGGGTGGCTGTTGTCGTTTACGCTTTCTATCGATGATGTTGTGTTGTCGGCGTTTCTTTCGGGGCCGGGATCGACTACGTTGCCGCTCGTTGTTTTCTCGCGCGTGAGGCTTGGGTTGAATCCGGAGATGAATGCGCTGGCTACGCTGTTTATTGCGGTTGTTTCGGTTGGGGTGGTGGCGGCCAATCTGTTTATGCGGCGGGCGGAAAGGCGGCGGCTGGAGATGGCGGTTTAAGGTTTCCTGGACCCCTGTCCGCTCGGAAAGCAGGAGCCGCCGCCGAGATAGCCCTATGACGAGCGGAAAGACCCGATCCCCCATCCGGTGACAGTCATCAACGCGAGCACGATAAGCGCGGGCACCGCACGGTGATATTCGTGGTGGTAAGCCACCGTCGCAACAGCGGCGACCATGATGCAGCCGCCGAGCATCAGGCCGTACGGACGGGTTACCACCGTCATCATCAGCAGCGATACCGCAAGCTCGAGCGCGCCACTCACGAAGTGAAACCAGTCCGGATATCCCCAGCGCCTGTAATCGGGTCCCACCCGCTTCACCGCAAACGTATTGATAAAGAACCCGAGCAGGAAAAAGGCGCTGAGCGCCCACGCAAGAACGCGAATCCACAGGATATCGATCATGATTGCATCAGGTGGGTCTTGATGAAGTGCGCGCTTTCTTCGAGCGATGCCATGCCCTCTTCGAGCATCGGAGCGAAGAGCTGCCAGCCATGGCACATGCCGTCGAAGATCTTCAACTGGGCGTCGACGTCCGCGTTCCTCATGCGCGCAACGAGCGTGACCGAATCGTCGAGCAGACGCTCCCAGCTGCCGACATGCACGAGCGTCGGCGGCAGGCGGCCGAAGTCGTCATAGAACGGCGTTACGTCGGGCGACTTGCGGTAGCCGTCGCGCAGATACGCCTGCTTGAAGCCGTCGAGCACCTGCGGTGGCAGGATCGGGTCGTCCGTCGTCGTGCGATACGACGCACCTTCCTCGGCGAAATCGAGCCACGGCGAAAACAGCACCAGCGCACGCGGCAGCGGCAAGTTGCGCGCGCGGGCACGCACGACGGTGGCCAATGCCAGATTGCCGCCGGCGGAGTCGCCGGCGAGCGCGATGCGATCCGCCGCATAACCTTCTTTCAACACCCACTGATAGGCGCCGAACGCGTCGTCATGCGCAGCAGGCGCGGGATTCTCCGGCGCCTGCCGGTAGTCCGGTGCGAACACCGCCACGTTGGTGGCGCGCGCGAGGTGGGTCGTCGTCACGCGATAGGTGCGCGGGGAGAACAGAAAGAATCCGCCGCCATGGTAGTAGACGACGAGCTTCGACCGGTCGCCGCCTTCCGGCAGCACCAGGTCGCCTTGATAAGGACCGAAGCGCGCGCGGGTGATCGTCACGTTTTGCGCAAGTGGCGTATGACGCGTCACGCCTTCGGCCCAGTCGCGCATCGCTGGCGGAGTCGCGTCGACGGGCGGAGGATGCTCGGCACCGGTTTTCAAGGCCTCGAACAGTTGCTGGATTGACATCGGTTATCTCCGGGAAGTGAACGGTGTCGCGCTTCACGCGCCGCCGCATTGACCGTAAGATAGACCTTCTATTTTTTGAGTAAATCGGGTAATTTGGGAATTATATTTCCATTGATGAGAATATCGATTGACAGCCCCCTTGTTAGCGTCAGTCGACCTGGAAGACATGGTTTACTTCGTCGAGGTCGCGCGCGTACTCAGTTTCACCGGTGCCAGCAATGCGTCCGGCATTCCGATCGCCACGTTATCGCGGCGCGTCGCGTTGCTGGAAAAGCGCGTCGGCGTGCGCCTGTTCGAGCGCACCACGCGGCGCCTTGCGCTGACGGACGCGGGCCGCAATTACTTCGGCCGCTGCGAACGCATCATGCAGGACGCCAGCGCGGCGATCGAAGTTCTTAGAGAGTCGGCAAAGCGGCCTTCAGGCCATTTGCGCGTATCGATGCCAGTCGAGTTCGGCCTGACCCAAATCGCGCCGATTATCGATGAGTTCGCGAGGCACTATCCGGAGATCAGCATCAACGCCGATCTGACGCCGCGGCAAACGGACTTCGCGCACGAAGACGTCGACGTCGTGATCCGCCTCGGCGAGCTTAGGAATCCGTCGCTTGTCGTGCGCCGTCTTGGCGACGCATCGCGGTTTTTTTATGCGTCGCCGGTGTACCTGGCTCGCTTTGGCGAGCCAGGCCATCCAAAGGAACTGGCACAGCACGAATGCATTCTGCAATCCTATATGGAGCGGCCAGATATATGGCGCGTCGTGTCCGGGAGAAAGGCGCTCGATGTCGGCGTGCACGGGCGCTTCTCGACCAACAACGTATCGATGACGCTGAAGTTCGCCGAGCAGGGACACGGGATCGCGGCGCTATCGCCGGCAATCGCACGCGCATCCTTTGACAGTGGGACAGTGCGCCAGATACTTGGGGGCTGGAGTCTTACGCCGATGCCGGTGCACGTGGCGATGACCTCGCGGCTGATGCCGGCCCGGGTGCGTGTATTCATTGATTTTCTTGTGAGCCGGTTGGCGGTGATGTAAGAGCGGGTGGCGCTGCGGGTCATGCGCGCGTGCCACGCTGCGGCAGTCGAACGGTTCATGCATCCAACTGTGCGGAGAACATGCGTGGCACCGCAAGCGCTATGCCTCCGCTCACGCTACTGGGTAGTACGCGTCGACGGTCGTCACCACCGGCCCGTGCGACACTCCCACACCGTCAGAAAAACCAGCAGGAAGCCCCACTAGGGGAAACAAAGGAATATCCCTTAATGAGCATCTCAGGCTGGGACCAGCTAGTCCGCTTGTGGGAATTGATCGTGCTGGTTTGCAAATTCGTCTGGGACCTGTTGCGTCTGCTAGGTGGCGGCTGAAAGCACTGCGTCATGCAGAGCCCGGCGAACTCGGGTAACGTAAAGCTCCCGCCCACCACCGACACGAGCACCGCTCATGATCGCCAATTCCACCCAACGTTTTAGCGACCGCGTGGCCGACTACGTCAAGTTCCGTCCTACGTATCCACGCGAGCTCGTCACGTTCCTGCACGATACCTGCGGGCTTGCACCGGGCGCACGCATCGCCGACATCGGCGCGGGCACCGGCATCTCGGCGAAGGTGTTTCTCGAGGAAGGTCATCGCGTCGTCGCGGTCGAACCGAACGAAGCGATGCGTTCTGCCGCTGATGCATGGCTCGCCGGCTACGACGGCTTCACGAGCGTCGCGGGTACAGCCGAAGCGACGACGCTCGCCGACGCGAGCGTCGAGCTCGTCATCGCGGCGCAGGCCTTTCACTGGTTCGATCCGGTGAACGCGCGCCGCGAGTTCGCGCGCATCCTGACGCCGGGCGGCCTCGTTGCATTGTTCTGGAACAGCCGCTTGCTCGAAGGTTCACCGTTTCTGTCCGGCTACGAAGCGCTGCTGCAACGCTATAGCACCGACTATCAGGCGGTGGCCGAGCGCTACGGCGACGACGCGTCGATGTCCACCTGGTTCGGCGACGCATTCGCGCACAAGGCATACTTTCCGAACGCCCAACTGCTGGATTTCGACGGGCTCAAAGGGCGGCTGATGTCGTCGTCGTATGCGCCGAAGGCGGGCCATCCGAATCACGAACCGATGCTTGCCGCGTTGCGCGAGTTGTTTGATCGTACGCAACACGATGGCATGGTCGAGTTCACGTATCAAACGCGGCTTTACGTCGGGCATGCAACGGCCCAGCGCTAACGGCGCGTAGCAGCCGCCACGCCCGCTGAGCGGGCAAAAAAACAGGCTCCGTCAATTTCAAGGAGCCTGTTTCATATCAAGCGACGCGCGCTTGCTGCAATAGATCAGCTGTTGTCGTTCCACCCACCGGAGTCATCGCTGCCCATATCGACGCCGCCGTCATTGCCGCCGTTGCCGTCGCTCCAGTCGTTCGAGCCTTGACCGAAGTCGACCGAGCCGTCACCGCCGCCGGCGCGGCGCCGTGCTTCGTCGTCGACGATCACATCGCGTTCGACTACGCGGTCACGTCCCGAATTCAGCGCTTCACCCAGCAGCACGCCGGTCAACAAACCGCCCATGCCGCCGCCGAAACCACCGCCTTGCTGAATGATCACAGGCTGTTGCTGCGGCACAGGCTGCGGCGGGTAGGGTGCTTGCGGCTGGCGGCCGAAGCGTTCGTCCGCTTCACGCGCATAGGCGGAGCCGCTCGAGTAAGACGGCGCTGCCGCATTCGGGTCGGGACGGCCTTCCGCGCGCGCCTTCAAACTCGCGACCTGCCGTTCGAGATCCTCGAGCTGATACGGCGCCGCCGGATTCTTGCGGTCCGACAGCGCCTCCATAAACTCACGCAGCTGCGCTTCCGTGCCTTCCACTTCCTTTTCGAGCTGTTCATGCCCGGGCACGGTTGAAAGCCGCACGTCGAGTTTCAGCGAACGCACCGCATTCAACAAGTCGGTTGCGCGTTTCAGTTGCGCACGCCGTTCGTCGTCGGCATTCGTGTCGCTCTGCGAGCGCGCGCGGCGCAGGGTCCAGCGCAGCACGAGCGCAATCGCGGCGATTACGATTGCGATGCCGATCCACATGCCCATCGAAGGCCCGTGCCGCTGCGGCGCTTCAGGCGCGGCGGCCGCCTGCTGCGCCTGCTGCATAAAGGCCGGCGACGATTGTTGTGCAAACGGATTGTGCGTCGTATTCGTCGACGCGCCCGTGCGTGCCGCATCCGCGCGGATGCGCGCTTCGGTTTGCGCAAAGCGCGCCGGATCGGTGAAACGCACTTGCGGATCGAGCGTCTTCGCCTGCTGGATCTGCGTGAGCGCATCGGCATACCGGCCTTGCTGGTCGAGCACCTGCGCGTACAGATAGTGCGCACGCGCATTGTCCGGATGAGCCTGCAGCACTTCCGCCAACTCGGTGTCGGCCTTTTGCCAGTTGTGCTGCTGGATCGCGGTTTCGACCTGGGTCGCGCTTGGCACGGCGAACGCGCCGCCCGAGACGAGCATCAGTGAAACAAACGCGGCTGCTACGAATTTTTTCATGATGCGGACCGGGCGTCTTGACACCCGTCTCCATGGCAATCGGGTCGTCATATCGCGCAGCGCCGGCACGCTGGACTCGCCGCGCGATACGTACCGCCTCCACTTACTCGGCGGGGGTGTTCATCTGCTTCTTCAATGCGGCGAGACGGTCTTCGACAGACGGACCGCGGTTCAGGTCCGCAAGCTTGTCGTCGAGTGCTTTGCCGCTCTTCACGTCGGCCGAATTCATCCGCGCGTCGGAGCGCGCGTTTGACAACGCGACCTTGTCTTCGAGCTTCTGGAAATCTTCCGACAGGTTCTTGCCGCCGATCCCGCCGAGCGCCGTTGCGGCGACATCTTTGGCCTGTGCGATCTGCTGCTTTGCCTGCAGGATGCTCGAACGGGCGTTCAGGTCGTTGCGGCGCTGGCGCATGTCGTCGATCTGCGTTTTGAGCTGGTCGACCGACGGCTCCAGCGTGGTGAGTTCGCGGGCCAGCGCATCGCGTTCCGTTTCGGCGGTGGCCTGCGCGCCGAGCGCCTCGCGCGCGAGCGCTTCGTCGCCGCTTTGCAGCGCGCGCTTTGCGCCGTCTTCGTACTTCTTCGCCTTGTCTGCGGCTACGTCGCGCTTGCTTTGCTGAGTGGCGACCTGAGCCTGAATCTCGATCAGCGAGTTCTCCGCTTTCGCGATGCTCTCGTCGAGTTCGCGCACGATCTGGCGCGCATCACGCGACGGGTCCTGCACCGAATCGGCTGCGTCGTTCAGAAGACCTTTGAGTGTCCGCGAGATGCTG
>DASXXR010000074.1:0-1754 GCA_036502945.1 Paraburkholderia sp.
GCTTTGCGGATTGTCGCGGTCGTAGATGCCGCGCGAGATGCTTTCCACGTGCCCGCGCAGCACGCCGCCGCTCATCAGCCGCATTTCCGCCTGATCGCCGATTTTCACGCGCGGCAGCTTGGTTTCCTCGAAATACCCGTACACCCAGAACGAGTGGCTATCCACCATGGCGAGTCTCGCCGAGCCTGCGATTGCGTAGTCGCCGCGGAACACGGCGAGATTCGTCACGTAGCCGTCGACGGGCGACACCACCCGCGTGCGCTCGAGATTGAGCTTCGCGGCATCGAGCGCCGCGAGTGCCTGCTGATACTGCGCCTCCGCAGCCGTCGCCGTATGCGTCGCGTTTTCGCGGTTTTCCTTCGAAACGACGAGGCTGTCCAGATCCGCGCGCCGCTTCGCATCGTCGCGCCGCATCTGCAATTCGGCCTTGCGCGCGGCGACGGCGGCCTGCGCCTGTTCGACGGCGATCTGATAGTGCGACGGGTCGATCTGCATCAGCAGATCGCCTTTCTTCACGTACTGGTTGTCGCGCACCGGCAGATCGACGACCGCGCCGGAGACGTCCGGCGCGATGTTGACGACTTCGGCGCGCACGCGTCCGTCGCGGGTCCACGGTTCGTCCATGTAATGGACCCACAGCGCGCGGCCGATCAGCACGGCGACGACGAAAATCACCGCGGTTGCGACAAAACCCAGAATGTTTCGGATGGTCATGATTCGACTCTGATCAACGATAAACGGCCAGCCCGAGCCCGCCGCAGATACACACAAGCAGGCTCACGCGGAACAGGGACGGGTGCCAGACAACGCGGTAGAGCCCCGTATAGCCGAGCATGCGGTCGAGCAGCCAGGTCAGCGCGGCGCCGACGAAAAACAGCAGCACGATGGCCGGCATGTACGCATCGAGGACGGCGATCTCACGGGGCATGGCGAACTCCTTCACGCGTGTTGTTTCGATCGCCGGCGAGCGTCCCCAGCGGCGATTGCGGGTCGAGCAGCGCGCTGCGAATGAAATGCAGGTGGCTCAGGATGCGTTGCAGCTGGTGACGCTCCTCGCGCGGCGGCGAGAAGGTTGCGAGGACCTGCTGGACGGCGGCGATCGCATCCGTGGTTGCCGCCAGCGCGGCGACCAGCCGGTCCGCGCGGGGTTTCTCGAAAAGCTTGCCGATCGCGCGGCGCATCGCGCGCGATTTGACGCGCCACGGCATCGTCGGCGCATAGCGCGCGTCGGCGGGCAGCGCCGCGATCTCGCGACGCAGATCGATAATCGCGTTGCCCGTTTCGAGCACCGCGAAGAGCCAGCGCAAGGTCTCGCGCTTGAACTCGGTCTCCCCTTCGGCCAGCGCGTTGATCTGGAACATCAGGTCGCGCGCGCCGCTTTCGAAACGCGTGCGCAGCCCCGCGAGGCCGCTGCGGCAGCCGGTCACGACCTGGCGGCGCAAGTCGACCAGCAGCCGGTTGCGCAGCCACGGTGTCGACGGCGGCAGCAATACCGCGAACGCGAGCGCCGTCACGAGCATTGACAGCACGAGCGCCAGCGCATCGTTCATGAAGGTCATCGGGTCGTACTGCACGAGATTGTCCGGGCCCGCGAGAAAGCAGAAGAAGATGCAATAGCCGATGCCGTAGCCTGCGAGCTTCGGCTGCATCGTCATGTACACGCCGAGCGCGAGGAACGGCGTGAGCGCTGCGCACAGCAGCGGAAAGCCGTCGATGTGCGGATAGATGCCGAATGTGAGGAATATTGCCAGCAG
>DASXXR010000075.1:0-6721 GCA_036502945.1 Paraburkholderia sp.
ATCTACCTATATCCGGTGGGCTTCGGCCCGCCGCAACGAACCCGAGGGAGTCACCGAATCATGTCCGACGAGAACAACCAGCCGTTCTTCAACATCCAGCGCATCTACCTGAAGGACATGTCGCTCGAGCAGCCCAATTCGCCGGCCATCTTTCTCGAACAGGAAATGCCGTCGGTCGAGGTGGAAGTCGACGTTAAGGCCGAACGGCTTGCGGATACCGTGTTTGAAATTCTCGTCACCGGCACCGTGACGGCGAAAGTGGCCGATAAGGTCGCGTTTCTGATCGAAGCGAAGCAAGCCGGCATTTTCGACATTCGCAACATTCCGGCAGAGCAGATCGATCCGCTCGTCGGCATTGCGTGCCCGACGATTCTTTTCCCGTACCTGCGCTCGAACATCGCCGACGCGATCACGCGCGCTGGCTTCCCGCCGATCCACCTCGCGGAAATCAACTTCCAGGCGCTGTATGAGCAAAGGCTCGCGCAGATCGCGAGTCAGAACGGCGGCGCGCAAAGCGGCGCGACGCATTGATGTGCTGCGCACGGTGCCGGTCATGAAGATCGCTGTGCTCGGCGCCGGCGCATGGGGCACCGCACTCGCCGGCCATCTGGCCGCGCGGCACGACACGGTGCTTTGGGCGCGCGATCGTGCGCTCGTTACCGAACTTTCCAGCACGCATGAAAACGCCCGCTATCTGGCGGACGTCGTTTTGCCGTCCGCGCTTCGCTACGACGCGGATCTGAGCGCGGCGCTCGATCACGCGCTGGATGACGATGCGCTGTGTGTCGTCGCAACGCCGGTGGCGGGTTTGCGCGCGCTGTTTCGCGCGATGCACGATGCGGGGCGCGTGCCCGCACATGTGGTGTGGCTCTGCAAAGGGTTCGAGGCCGATACGCAGTTGCTGCCGCATCAGGTCGTCGCGCAGGAACTGGCGGGGCATCCGAGTAACGGCGTGTTGTCGGGGCCGAGCTTTGCACGCGAAGTCGGACGGAACCTGCCGGTGGCGCTGACGGTCGCGAGCGCGTCGGCGGCTTGCCGCGAACGGACCGTTGCCGCGTTTCACCATGGCGCGATGCGAATCTATACCGGCGACGACGTCGTCGGCGTCGAAGTGGGCGGCGCGGTGAAGAACGTGCTGGCGATCGCCACCGGCATCGGCGACGGTATGGGGCTCGGGCTCAACGCGCGGGCCGCGCTGATCACGCGCGGGCTCGCGGAAATGTCGCGCCTTGGCGTGACGCTCGGCGGCCGTGCCGAAACGTTCACCGGGCTTACCGGTCTCGGCGACCTGATCCTGACCGCGACGGGCGATCTGTCGCGCAACCGCACCGTCGGCATGCAGCTCGCGGCGGGACGCACGCTCGACGACATTCTCGGCGCGTTGGGCCACGTCGCGGAGGGCGTGCGCTGTGCGCAGGCGGTGCTGGCGATCGCCCGTGCGCATTCAATCGACGTGCCGATTACGCAGGCTGTCTGCGCGGTGTTGTTCGATGGCGTTGCGCCGCGCGACACCGTGAGCGCGCTACTGCGCCGCGATGCGAAAGCTGAATAGCGGCGCGAGCCGCTGATCTGGCGTCTGACGTCTGGCGGCGCAGCGCTTGCCGCGCGTCGTAGCACTGAACGGGAGGTTCCCATGCTCACCATCGGTCATTGCACGCTCGAGGCGCGCACCGTCGACATCACCACGCTTAGCATCGATGCGATCGTCAACGCGGCGAATACGTCTTTGCTGGGCGGAGGAGGCGTCGACGGCGCGATTCACCGTGCGGCGGGGCCTGAATTGCTGCGAGAGTGCGAGCCGCTCGGCGGCTGCGCAACCGGCGACGCGAAGATCACGGGCGGCCATCGGCTGCCGGCGAAGCACGTGATCCATGCAGTCGGCCCGGTCTGGCAGGGCGGCGCGCGCGGCGAAGCGGACCTGCTCGGGTCGTGTTACCGGCGCTCGCTCGAACTCGCACAGCAGGCGCACGCCAGCAGCATCGCGTTTCCGGCGATCAGCTGCGGCGTCTACCGCTACCCGCCGGACGACGCCGTGCGGATAGCAGTCGGCGCCGTGATCGACGCGTTGCCGCAGGCGCGCGGCGTCGATCGCGTGATCTTCGCGTGTTTCGACGAGGCGATGTTGAGCCGCTACGAAGCGGAACTCGCGCGACGCCGTCAGGCGCCGCCTTCGAAACCCGCCTGACGCCACGCTTCGAACACCACGACGGCGACCGTGTTCGACAGATTCAAGCTGCGATTGTCGGGCCGCATCGGCAGCCGCACGCGCTGCTCGTTTGGAAAGCGGTGCAGCACCGCATCCGGCAAGCCGCGCGTTTCCGCGCCGAACACGAACCAGTCTCCCGGCACAAATGCATGCGAGTGAAACGGACTTGAGCCGCGCGTCGTGAAAGCGAACATCCGCGTCGGATCCGGCGCTTCTTCGGCGAGGAACGCATCCCAATCCCGGTGGACGTGCATTTGCGCGTACTCGTGATAGTCGAGTCCGGCGCGCCGCATTTTTGTGTCGTCGAGCGGAAAGCCGAGCGGTTCGATCAGATGCAGCCGCGCGCCGGTATTGGCGCACAGCCGGATCACGTTGCCGGTGTTCGGCGGAATTTCGGGCTCGACGAGAACGACGTTGAACATGTTGTGAACAGAACAGAAAGTACCTAGGTTTTCGGTGTGCGCAGCGCGACGAAATTCGTCACGCGCTTTGCGCCCGCGGCTTTTAGCGTACGCGCCAGCGCTTCGAGCGTTGCGCCGGTGGTCATGACGTCGTCGACGATCGCGACGTGCAGTCCGCGCACCGGTTTCGCGACTTCGAACGCGCGGCCGACATTCTGGCGGCGCGCATCGAGATCGAGCCGCGACTGCGGCACAGTGTCGACGATACGGCGAATCAGCGTTGCATCTGCCCGTACGTGCAGCGCGCCAGCCAACGGACGCGCAATTTCCCACGCCTGGTTGTAGCCGCGCTCCACAAGGCGTCTGCGCGCGAGCGGTACCGGCGCAATCACATCGGGCCGCTGCGGGTCGTCGAGCGCCTCGTTGGCAACGGATGCGAGGCGTTGCGCGAACTCGCGCGCCAGCATCAGGCGTGCGCGGAACTTCAGACCGAGCGCAAGAGCGTCGAGCGGCGCCCGATAGTCTGCGAGCGCGAACGTCGCATCGAACGGCGGCGGCGTTGATTGACAGTCGCCACACCGATAGCGCGCGGCGCCGGCACGCCGTATGCCGGCGGCTAGCGGCACTGCACAGACCGCGCAGCGCAGACGCGCTTCGTTCCAGTAGGCTTCATCGCAGCCGCCGCACAGCGTTCGCTGCGACATATTGCCGCATAACGCGCACAGATTGGGCAGCACAACGTGCGCAATGCGCGGCCATGCCCGCTTCGGCCAACGTGCGACGTGCGCAAGCCGACCGGCAGCTGCACACGAAAGCGCACAGCGAAGCAACGGTGAAATTGGCCCAAATGGCATGAATGGCCGCCTGCGAAGGCCGCCGGCGCTGAACGGATGGAAGCGAACGAGTATACTTCGCACTCTTCGTCAGTACGACTCCCATGCCCCCGTCTTCCAGCCAATCCAGCCGTCCGGCCTATGATTCACGGCGCCTGAGGCGGATTTTCGATCGCCGTGCCGCGACTTTCGCCGATGTCGCGTTCCTGCCGCGGGAAATCGCGCAGCGCATGCGCGAGCGGCTCGATTACATCAAGGTGACGCCCGCCCACGTGCTCGACGCGGGCTGCGGCGCGGGCGACGATCTGCCTGTTTTGCGCCAGCGTTTTCCGGAAGCGCCAGTGTTCGGTACGGATCTGTCGCGGGCCATGTTGTCGCGCGCCGTGCAGCACGACGTGGGAGACACGAGCTGGCGGCGCTTCTTGCCCGCCACGCTGAGCAAAGCGCTCGGCGCGCGCGGCCCGCGTTTTGCGCAGGCCGATTTTTCCGCGCTGCCGTTCGCTGCAGGCGCGTTCGAATTGATCTGGTCCAATCTGGCGCTGCATTGGCATTCGCGCCCCGATCTCGTTTTTCCCGAATGGCAGCGCGTACTGAAGGTAAACGGCCTGCTGATGTTCAGCACGCTCGGGCCTGACACGCTGAAAGAGTTGCGTGGCGCCTATGCGGAAGTCGAGGCGGCACACGGCGCGGATTCGCGCGCCCATGTGATCGATTTCGTCGATATGCACGACCTGGGCGATATGCTGGTCGAAAGCGGCTTCGAGATTCCGGTCATGGACCAGGAAACGCTGACGATCACCTACAAGTCGCCGCAGTCGCTGCTCGCGGACGTGCGCCGTTGGGGCGCTTACCCGTTCGAGCGCGCAAGCGGGTCCGGCTGGTCCGCGCGGCGTCTGCACGACGCGCTGCTGACGGCGCTGGAAGCACGCCGGCG
The DNA here is from genome assembly GCA_036502945.1 of Paraburkholderia sp. Lineage (GTDB taxonomy): Bacteria > Pseudomonadota > Gammaproteobacteria > Burkholderiales > Burkholderiaceae > Paraburkholderia. Next base: position 4,375 of record DASXXR010000075.1, read on the forward strand.
CGCGGACGGCACGATTCCGCTGACATTCGAAGTGATCTACGGCCACGCGTGGAAAGCGGTGCCGCGGACCACCGCCGAAGGACACGGCATCGTGCGTATCGAGGACATCGGAAGAGGTTCGTCGAAGAACCGTTGATGCGGTAAAGAGGGGCGCCGGTTATGTCTGGAACCGGCTGAAAAAAAGACTTGCGAAAGGTGCGGCAAATCGGCGCAGAGGCTTGTCGCGCGTGGCTTGCGGGCCGATAGACAGTTGCTTGTGGATGCCATAGAACGCGCCTATAATGCGTCAGTTTGTCGCTCGGGGTTCCCACAATAGGGGCGGCAGGCACGACGCGCGAGGTAGCGGCGACGGGCAATTCGCGGGAGACAGCGATGGAAGCAACCGATCTGCTGGCGGATTCTGAACCGGTCCTGAAAGACTGGCTCATGAAGCGTAACTGCTCGGTCTCGCCGCGGCAGTTCGTGTGGTTTTACGTGTCGCTCGCGCTGTTCTCGTTGGCTATCGCTTTCTTGCTGGTCCTTTGCGGGGCCTGGCTGGTGTTGCCGTTTACGGGCGTCGAATTGCTGGCGCTCGGGGTTGCTTTTGCGGTGTACGCGCGGCATGCCGTCGATTACGAACGCATCCGGCTCTATCCGAACCGGCTCGTCGTCGAACAGGTCAGTGCGGAACAGGTCACGCAGTTCGAATTCAACCCGCGCTGGGTGCGGGTCGAACCAGGCACCGCGCCGCGCGACCGGATCAAACTGGTTTCGCGCGGCGAGTCGATCGTGATCGGGCTACACCTCGCGCAGTATCGGCGGGCCGAATTCGCGAACGAACTGCGCAGGTGGCTCAGACAGTGTTGATAAGCAGTGTTGACAGGCAGCGTGCATCAGGCAAGCGGGTATCAAGCCGGTATCGAGCGAACACTGAACCGCGCCATTCCGGGGGACGCGGTACAGCCTTCCAGCGGGGTCGAGGTTTGAATGGAAATTTTGGGTAAGGAAGCTATGAAAACAATCAAGCGAGCCCTCATGGGCGTGCTGGCGTGTAGCGGGCTGCTCTTCGCCGGCGCCGCCCTTGCAGTCGGCGACAGTCCGGGCGGCCCCAGCGTCAACGAGATCAATCTCCAGCCGCCAGTGACGAAAATCGCTGAGGAGCTCTACCACCTTCACACTTTCATGCTGATCCTCTGCACGGTGATTTTCATCGGCGTGTTCGGCGTGATGTTCTACTCGGTCTTTGCGCACCGCAAATCGAAGGGCTACAAAGCCGCCAATTTCCACGAAAGCACCACGGTCGAAATCATCTGGACGATCGTCCCGTTCATCATCGTCGTGCTGATGGCGCTGCCCGCCACCAAGACCGTCGTCGCGATGAAGGACACGACCAACGCCGACGTGACGATCAAGGTCACCGGCTACCAGTGGAAGTGGGGTTACGACTACGTGAAGGGCCCCGGCGAAGGCATCAACTTCCTGTCCACGCTGACCACCCCGCGCAGCGAAGTGAATGGCCAGCAGCCGATCACCGATACCTATCTGCAGGAAGTCGACAATCCGCTCGTCGTTCCGGTCAACAAGAAAATCCGCATCATCACCACCGCGAACGACGTCGTTCACTCGTGGTATGTGCCCGCCTTCGGCGTCAAACAGGACGCGATTCCGGGCTTCGTGCGCGATACGTGGTTCAAGGCCGAGAAGATCGGCACCTACCGTGGCTTCTGTACCGAGTTGTGCGGCAAGGAGCACGCTTTCATGCCGGTCGTCGTGACTGTGCTGTCGGACGACGACTACGCGAAGTGGGTCGACGACCAGAAGAAGAAAATGGCCGCCGGCGCCGACGATCCGAGCAAGAACTACACGCTCGCCGAACTGACTGAGCGCGGCGCGAAGGTCTACGCAACGAACTGCGCGGTATGTCACCAGCCGAACGGCAAGGGTGCAGGCCAGTTTCCGGCGCTCGACGGCAGCAAGATCGCCAATGGCCCGATCGCGGACCACGTGAGCATTGTGCTGAAGGGCAAGGGCGCGATGCCGAACTGGGGCGCAACGCTCAATGACGTCGAGATCGCTTCGGTGATCACGTACGAACGCAATACGTGGGGCAACCATACAGGCGACATCCTGCAACCCCTGCAAGTGGCCGACGCACGGAACGGCAAGATGCCGGCAGGCGGCGATCATCTGGCGGGCGCAGGCGCAGGCGCTGCGGCGGCGGCTTCGGACGCCGCGGCGAGCGGTGCGGCGGCGGCTTCGGACGCAGCCAGTGCGGCTCCGGCGGCTTCTGCTCCGGCCTCGGACGCCTCGGCTCCGGCGGCTTCTGCGGCTTCGCTCCCCGCGAGCGTCTATTTCGACACGGGCAAGG
>DASXXR010000076.1:0-4123 GCA_036502945.1 Paraburkholderia sp.
GCCAGCCGGCCGTGTCGGGCATCAATAACGGCTACCAGACGGCGCAAGCGCAACAGCGGGTCGCGGTGACGGGTGGCTTCGCGTTCAGTTCGCAATGGGACGTCTCGTTCTCGTATTCGAACGTGCAATACATCCCCGGCATCAACTCGAAGTTCCACGACACGGCGATCTTCAATACGGGTGGCGCCGTGCTGCACTTCAAGCCGACGGCGACGCTCGATCTGGCTGCGGGCTATAGCTATACGGCCGCCACGCAGGCTAACGCCATTTCGAGCGCAGCCCGCTATCAGCAGTTCAACCTGTCGCAGTACTACAGTCTCTCGAAGCGCACCGGTCTCTACGCGCTCGAGGCCTATCAGCGTGCGAGCGGCAGTACGCTGGGAACGAATGGCGCGGGCAGCATCATCAATGCAACGGCCGATATCGGCGACGGCCAGAACAGCGCACCGTCGTCGTCACGCAGCCAGTTCGCTGCGGGCGCAGGCATCATTCACAAGTTCTGATCGGGTCGTGGTGTGGCGGCGTCTTGAGGCGCCGCCGCGGCAAGCCGCTTTATGTCCGGCGGGTCGAAGTCTCCAACGACGGCCCGGATTCATGCCGGATCAAACGTGCAAATGTTCGTGTTGCACGTCATCGTCACCCGTGGCGATGCTGACTGCTGGGAATTTCCGCTGCGGACGCGGCACAAGGGATGTCGATCTGGTCGATCCTCGTGTTTCCGGCGTTGTTCATGGTCGGATCACGATTTTTCAATGACGCGGCCCGCTCGCGCCCGTGTGCTGGCCGCGCTCGGCGTCGGGCGCTTGCGCTCCGGCCGCCGCTTGCTGCTGCGCGCGGTTTTTCGCGCAGGCCCCGTGGAGTCGCGCACGACGAGCTCGGCCGGCAGCGTAATGCGTTGCGAGGCCGCGTCGATGCCCGCGATCTGCGCGAGCAGCGTGTTGACCGCCGAGCGCGCCATTTGCTGGAACGGCTGACGGATCGTCGTGAGGGCTGGATGGAATTGCTCGGCCATCGGGATGTCGTCGAAGCCGATCACCGAGATGTCATCCGGCACGCGCAGGCCGGCTTCCCTGATCGCGGCGATGACGCCGAACGCACTCTGATCATTCGCCGTGAAGATCGCGGTGGGAGGCTCTGCGAGGTTGAGCAGATCGAACGTGACGTCGAACGCCATCATCTGCGAAAGATCGCCGGCGGCGACCAGCGACGCTTCGCGCGGCAGCCCGAGACGGGCGAGGGTGTCGTGATAGCCGCGCTGCCGGTCGCGCACGCCTTCGATGGATTCGTCACCTGCGAGAAAGGCGATGCGCTTATGGCCGAGTTCCGCGAGATGCTCGACCGCGAGACGGGCGCCGCCGTAGTTGTCGACCGATACCGACGGCAAGCCGGTCAGCGTGCCGCGCTGATCGACGACGACGACCGGCACCTTCGCCGTCGTCAATGCTTCGAGATAGAGCGATTCGCGAGGCAGGATTGCGAGGATGCCGTCCGAGAACTGCTGGATCAGCCCAAGCACGTCGTGATGCGTATCGCGGTCTTCGTCGAATACCGTGTAGACCAGCATCTCGAGGCCCGCGCCGCGTGCCGCGCGGCCCGCGCCGAGAATCAGTTCGCTCGCGAACTGGGTGTCGAGCGTCGGCGTGATGATCCCGATGATGCCGTTGCGGCCGCCCGAGAGCTTCCGGGCAGTGCGGTTGACGACGTAGCCGATGTCCGAGGCGATTCTCAGCACTTCGTCGCGGGTTTCCCGCGATACGCCGGGGCGGCCGTTGAGGGCGCGCGAAGCGGTCATCTGCGACACGCCTGCGAGCTTCGCGACGTGTTCGAGCGTGGGGGTCTGCTTTGCCATGCGTGACGAGAGGGAGCGGGTGGCCATGCCGGTTTCGGCTCGTGGGTAACGTTATCGATAACGTTCGTATGCTGGGTGATTCTAGCAGAACCGGTTATTGCCACGGCCTGCCGCGTGAACCGAAATTTCGCGGTACAGCGTGCATAAAATGTATACCGGCATGATGAGAGGTCTGGCGCAGCCGACGACCAGGTAAATCCCGCATGGCGGCGATTCACGTACCTCTCTAACATTCTCTAACGTTAAGGATAACATCAGACGTTAGGCTGACATTCCAATACTCACAGGAGAGGGCACCACCATGGCGTACCCAGCTTTTTCCAGAGCGTGGTCGATGCTGGGCGTCTCGGCGCTCTTCTGCTTGCTGTCCGCGGGGGTATCGACAGCCGCGTTTGCCCAATCGGGCAAGACGATTACCGAGTGGGACCAGCAGACCAATGCTGCGTCGAGCAAGGTATTGCGCGATGCGGCCGACCGCTTCGAGCATCAGAATCCCGGCTATAAGGTCGAGGACTCGCACGTGCTGAACGAGGCGTACAAGACCAAGCTGAAGGTGGCGTTCGGCGCCGGCCAGCCGCCTTGCGTATTCGAATCGTGGGGCGGTGGCCCGCTGCATGAATATGTGAAAGCGGGCCAGGTGGTCGACCTTACACCGTATCTGCAGAAAGATCCCGCTTATCGAGACCGCTTCCTGCCCACCTCCTGGCGGGCAGTGACGTTCGACAACAAGGTGTACGGCGTGGCGGCAGAAAATGCCTCCGCGGCCGTGATTTTCTACAACAAGGAGCTGTTCAAACAATACAACCTGACGCCGCCCGCCACCTGGGACCAGTTGATGCATATCGTGCAGGTGCTGACCTCGCACGGCATTGCGCCGTTCGCACTGAGCAACAAGAACAAATGGACCGGTTCGATGTACTACATGTATCTCGTCGACCGGATCGGTGGGCCCGAAGTGTTCCGCAAGGCAGTGGACCGAACGCCAGGCGGCAGCTTCGCGGATCCGGCTTTCGTCGAAGCGGGCAGGTACATCCAGCAGCTGGTGAAGGCGGGCGCCTTCGCGCAGGGCTTTAACGGCCTTGACTATGACGTGGGGGCATCGCGTCGTCTGCTGTATTCGGGCCGCGCTGCGATGGAATTGATGGGCGGCTGGGAAGCGTCGACGATTCAGAACGAAAATCCCGCCTTTGCAAGCAAGGTCGACTTCTTCGCGTTTCCGAGCGTACCGGGCGGCAAGGGCGATCCGCGCGATGTGATCGGCACCGTGGGCGACGGCTTCATGAGCATCTCGACCCAGTGCAAGGAACCGCAGGCCGCGTTCAAACTGATTCAGGCGATGACCGACGATACGTCGATGCATGGGCGCGTTCTCGACAGGAAAATACCGCCGGTCAGGAACGTCATCATCACCGATCCGTTGTTGAAACGCCTGCAGGCATTGATCGCCGACGCGCCGAACGTGCAGCTCTGGTACGACCAGGAATTGCCGCCGAAGCTGGGCGAGTTGCACAAGGATACGTCGCAGGCGCTGTTCGGCCTGTCGTTGACCCCTGAGGCTGCCGCGCAGCAAATGGAAGCCGCTGCCAAGGCGGGTAGCTAGTGTGTGGTCGGACATGGAGTCCGGCGGTGTCGGCCGACGCGGGCCGGACACGCTACCCGTGAATATTGCGCTCTCCGCTGCGCCCGCTGAGCGGGTGCGTACGCCGTCGCAGTGGCTCGTCATCACGGTTTTTCTTGCCCCTGCCGTGGTGCTGCTGACGATCTTTCTGCTGTACCCGTTGCTATCCAGTCTGCGGCTGTCGCTGGTCGACTGGACCGGGCTCGGCACGCATTCGCGTTTTGTCGGGCTGACCAACTGGGCGCATCTCGCGCAGGACACGGTTTTCTGGCGCTCGCTGTGGAACAACGCGATTCTCGCCGCTGCGTCGGTGGTGATCGAACTGCCCATTTCACTGGCGCTGGCGGTGCTGCTGGAAAAGGCCGGACGCGGTTCACGCATGCTCAAGATTCTTTATTTCTTGCCGCTGCTGATGTCTAGCGTCGCCATCGGCGTGCTGTTCAAGAATGTCTACGATCCGAACTTCGGTCCGCTGAACGTCGCGCTGCATGCGATCGGCCTCGATTCGCTTGCGCAGGACTGGCTCGGCGACACACGCCTGTCGCTGGCTTCGACGATCGCCGTGATCTGCTGGCAAAACGTGCCGTTCTACATGGTCCTGTTTCTCGCCGGACTGTCGTCGATGCCGGTGGAAGTGAGCGAAGCGGCCCGCCTCG
>DASXXR010000077.1:0-10792 GCA_036502945.1 Paraburkholderia sp.
GTTATTTCCCGATGACATTGAGCGTATCGATCATCGGTGTCTTCGACGCGTTGACCATGCCTTGAAACGGCGTATCCAGATCGAGGACGACGAACACCGCAGTTGAAGCCGAAATCGCGCACAGAAAAAAGACGACGCACATGCTCCAGCTCCTCGGCGCGCTGAAGCCAAATATGCCGAATATGACCACGAGCCAGCCAACGAGGATCATGATCAAAGGAGTCGGAATCAAGCCCTTTCTATGTTCGAGGGCAAGCCAGCGGCCGGCAAATATATCGTCCCAAAGATGAAGCGCACTGTCCTGTAGCTTTTCCTGCAAAGCGCCGACGGGCTGCAGCGCAAAAATGCCTTTCTGGATGTCGTATGTACTCTGGATTATTTCTCGCGACTCAGCCTCCGCGGTCTTGCCCGTTGTGCTGGAAAAAAGGAACGAGATCCATCGGGCATAGTCTTTCGTTATCTGAGCGCGCAGGTCGTCCGCCGAAGGGCCGAACTGGGCCAAGGTACGGTCTAGCCGGATCACGGTGACACTATTGCGTTCCAGCGCGGCGTTCACGAGGTCCAGCGAGGACTTGCCAGAGGAGATCAGCAGGCTAAGGACCAATGCCGACAACGTCGCAACCAGACCAACCGCGATGCGCATCGCGCCAAGGGAGGCTTCGTCGAAGTGATGATCCGGAAACGTCAAGCGCACATACGATCCAAGCGCTGCGCTTATAAGAACGAGCCCCAGCACGACAGCGGAAATAGTGTAGTGGTCCATTTGAAGACCGCCTTGTCAACTCGAAGAGGGAACGGAGCCACCTCGGTGTTACCGGTCGAGACCCTGTGCTGGCAGGTAACGTCAGTGTCCATTAGTACTCGATGCACTGGTTTCGCCATATTCGCTAGCGGCTGGATCAAGCGAGACGGGAGCGCCGGAACACGCGCATTTCGGTGCGCTGGAACCTATGCCCGCCTTGCAAGTAGCGGCTTCGCCCAACGGACAGCTTACGTTACATATCTGGTCGTCGTTGTCGTTTGTCGCGGCGCACTCCGACTGCGCGGTGGCGGGTTGCGAAAAGGCCCCCAACCGTATCAAGGCCATCAGGATAAGCGCACGCTTACAGGTGGTTCGCCGCATTTCGCCCCCATTGGCTCGCAAACTGGCGACTCTTGGTTCCTTGACCGACAAGGCTCTGGTTTTCGCATGGGCAGAAGAACGCCACTGCATCCTGCCCTTAACAACAATAGTGCACTGCCCCCTCCGTCGCCAAATGGACTTCGCAAACCAGGAGCAAGCGTTCCGTTGATGTCGCAGTTGAGGCTCGACCCGACGCGCCAGCTGTGGCCCCGGTGGGGGAGAAGGAAACCTACGTGACACGCGCGATGGCGAACATTTCGCCGTTCCTCTAAACACTCGTCGGCCTCATGGAAAGCATTGCATGAGGCCGACGAACAGTCCGTCAGCGCGTGCCCTTCTGTTCACATCACGCCAAACGGGCCGAAGCACCCATCCCTCTTACTCGAAGACACCGATTTTCTCGCAAAGGTACAGGGCGCGCCGACTCAAAGGTGAGGCCATGGGCGCGGAATCGAATCCCAGAAATCGCAGTGAGCATCAGCCGGTCCCTCGGCAGCAGCCGTGTTCGCGCCGATCTCCAGATAGGCTTCATTGGTCGGCGAAACCGCGGGCCAGACCGGATCATCTGCGCCATTGGGATTGCCGGTCTTTGCCATGCGCGTCCAATAGCCCACCATGTGCCGCTGAACTTCCAGGTCGGTCGCCGTGGGACGATAAGTACCCTGCCAGTTGAACAGGAACGGGTGCTCCGCGGTATGAACAGGGCCCAGCGCCTTTTGCACAGGGTCGTTTTCGAGCGTGTGGCTGAAGCGGTAGCGGAATACCGGCTCTTGCTGGACGCTGGCGAATGCACGAGCCACGCGCCGCGACTGACAGGTGAATTCGCCGTCCGTGGTGAGCTTCACGAAGGCAGCGCGCGGCGTCGAATAAGCGTTGAGCGGATAGTGGGCAACGATACTGTCCGCCTGGGCTTGCCCAAACACTTTGGCGACCGCGGCCGAGAAACTGGACGCGTCCGTTACAGGGCCGACGGCATCGATGAAGTGCATCGTTTCGCCTGCCGTATTTCCAATGATCACCGGCATCGCGGGATACTTGCGCTGCTTGATGAGCGCCAACGGCTGATCGACAAACACATGACCGTCCATGTTGGGTCCATAGACGCGCGGAAACACGGTGAATGGCCCACCCGGTACAGCACTTACCACTTCCTTCATGCTTTTCGCCCGCAAACAGGCCGCTACGTCGCTGCTCGCGTCGCAACCCAGTTTCGCGACCACAGCCTTGCCGGTCTGCTGCTCGACATCCGCCAGCGTCGGAATTTCACAGCCCGTCGGCACGCTGCTTTGCATCGACACGCCATGAATCAGCCCTTTGGTCATCGGCGAAGTCAAAAGCGCGCAAATGTTTCCGCCGCCCGCCGACGTGCCAAACAGGAAGACGCGTGACGGGTCCCCGCCGAATGCCGCGATGTTCCGGTGCACCCAGTTCAGCATCGCGATCTGGTCCTGGCTACCGTAGTTGCCGGAGATTTTCTCGGGCCGCTCCGCATCGAGCGCCGGATGCGCGAGGAATCCCAACGCACCAAGCCGCAGATTGTAGCTAACGAATACGACACCCTGCGGCACCAGCTTTTCGCCGTTATAGACCACCCCGCCGAAGCCGTTCGAGCCGGCACCCGAATAGGATTGATTGCCGCCGCCATGGAGCCATACCATGACCGGTAGCAAGCGGGCCGGCTTTTTCACGGGCCGCCAGACGTTCAGATACAGACAATCCTCATTGCCCTCAACTTTGTCGCCGATGATTTGCGGGCACATTGCGGCGAAGTGCGAGCCGTCGCGCGTGCCGGTCCAGGCCTCGGCCGGCTGCGGCGCACGCCAGCGCAACTCTCCGACTGGAGGCTTTGCATAAGGTATGCCCTTGAACGCCAGCGTAGCGCCCTCCGTCGAGCCGCGAACGGCGCCCGAATCGGTGCAGGCAACGTCCCCGGCATTCTTGCATTCCGCGGCGCTGGCCACCTTGGGCATCATCCCAAACACCAGTGCGGCGAAGACGACGACTGTCGGGATTTTCAAAAGCGATCGGGCCATGTTCCGAATGACTTCCGTCCTCTCTCGCTTCGCGTTGCTGGGGGTAACCGGTGCGTAACCGGTACCGCACATCTGACTCGCCATGCTTGCTTTCTCCGTTCTATTGCTAACAATTTCATTTCTTGCCCGCTCGTGCGCAGGCGGCGCAGCACGCGGATTCTAGATCGCTTTAGATGTGGTCAGGCGAGAGTTTGAATTCGTAAGATGGCACCTGATGATTGACGGATACGGCGATCGTTGAATCGCAGCGAATCGAGTCGCGTGCATGAGAGCGAAGGGCTCGTGCCGCGCAAAGAAACGTTTGCTATAAGCCACTACATCGACCGGTATCGCAGGCAGAATGCAAGCCAGCAAGCAGGATCAACGCCCGTCCGGTATCATCGGCACGCTCGAGGTCCCGCATCGAGCATTCCCCGCCGCTCCAACGTCAGCCGCCTTCCATGTCTACCCCCGACACGTCCGCTTCTTCCGAACGCTCGCTAACCGGTCTGCTGCTGTTGCTCGCGACGATTGCAGGCGTTTCGGTCGCGAACATCTACTACAACCAGCCGCTGCTCGACGACTTTCGCAAGTCGTTTCCGCACAGCGCGTCGTGGGTCGGCGTCGTTCCCGCGGCGACGCAGCTCGGCTATGCGGCCGGCATGCTGCTGCTCGCGCCGCTCGGCGACCGCTTCGACCGGCGCAGTCTGATTCTTTGGCAAATCGTCGGTGTCTGCGTCGCGCTGCTGTGCGCGGCCGTTGCGCCCAGTCTCGCGATTCTGGCCGTCGCGAGTCTCGCGATCGGCGTGCTCAGCACGATCGCGCAGCAAGCGGTGCCGTTCGCGGCCGAACTCGCACCGGCGTCGGCGCGCGGCCAGGCGGTCGGCGTCGTGATGAGCGGCCTGTTGCTCGGCGTCCTGCTCGCGCGTACCGCATCGGGTTTCGTCGCGGAATGGTTCGGCTGGCGCGCGGTGTTCGGTGCGTCGATCATGACGCTCGTCGCGTTATCCGCTGTGATCGTGATGCGCCTGCCGCACAGCAAGCCGACTTCGACGCTGCGCTACGGCCAGTTGCTCGCGTCGATGTGGCATCTCACCGTCGAACTGCGCGGCTTGCGCGAAGCCGCTATCACCGGTGCGGCGCTATTCGCGGGGTTCAGTATTTTCTGGTCGACGCTCACGCTGCTGCTTGCCGAGGCACCGTTTCATCTCGGGCCGCAGGCGGCGGGACTGTTCGGCATTGTCGGCGCAGCCGGGGCACTGGCGGCGCCGCTCGCAGGCAAATCCGCCGACCGCCGTGGCCCGCGCGCCGTCGTGTCGCTGTCGATCGGCCTTGTCGCGATCTCTTTCATCGTCTTCGCGGTGTCGGGCGCGAGCCTCACGGGCCTCGTGATCGGCGTGATCGTGCTGGACGTCGGCGTGCAGGCCGCGCAGATCTCGAACCAGTCGCGTATCTATGCGCTGAAACCCGAGGCGCGCAGCCGCGTGAACACCGTGTACATGGTCTGCTATTTCATCGGCGGCGCGCTCGGCTCGGTGGTAGGCGCATTCGTGTGGCCGATGTTCGGCTGGGTCGGCGTCAGCATCGCCGGGCTCGCGTTCACCGCCGTCGCCGCATGGAATCACACGCGCGGCAAGCGCGGCACGCTCGCGGTGTCGTGAGCGGCGGTGTTGGCTCGCGGCCTCGGGCGCCTATCCGCGCGAATGACATCGCACGCGCCGCTAGCGCGTCATCCGGCGCGTCTGCGCGTATTCGTGCAGCGCATCGATCGCATGATCGAACTCGAATGACTTGTCGTAGAAGTGCCGCACGCCGTACTGCAGACAGCGCTCCCGATACGCGGGCAACGCGTGATTGGTCAGCACCGCGGCGAACATCGATTCGATCAAGCCTTCCCGCTGCATGAACGCGAGCACCGGCACGCTCGACCCGCGCTTTAACTGCAGATCGACGATCACCGCGTCGAACCGTTCGCCGCTCAACAGCGCGATGGCTTCGTCGGCCGAATCCGCGTGCGCGGCGACGTGCAGCACGCCTGATGCATCGATTGCCTCGACAATGCTGCGGCGAATCAGCGGCGAATCCTCGATCAGCAGCACGCGCAGCGGCATGCGGCGGGGTTCGTTCTGAGCGGGGGCGGAATCGGCGTTCATCGAAACTCTTTTTCGTGGCGTGGCTCACTCGATCAACCCGTTCTTGATCGCGTAATACGTGATGTCCGCGTTGGTGGTCAGTTGCATTTTCTCGAGCACGCGCGCGCGGTACGTGCTGATTGTCTTGACGGACAGATGGAGTTCTTCCGCAATCGCGGTTGGAATCTGACCGGCCGCGAGCTTGCAGAAAATCTGGAACTCGCGCTCCGACAGCAATTCATGCGGATGCGCGGCGGCCGGCTTGTCGAGGTTGTTCGCGAGCGTATCGGCCACCGCTTCCGACAGGTAACGATGCCCGCGCGCCACCGCGCGTATCGCACGGATGATCTCGTCGGGCTCGCAGTCCTTGTTCAGGTAGCCGTTCGCACCGGCGCGCAGCAGGTTGATCGCATACTGGCTCTCCGGATAGCCGGACAGGATCAGCACGCCCTGCTCCGGCCGCACCTGCTTGATCACGCGCAGCGTGTCGATGCCGTTCTTGTCCGGCATCGCAATATCGAGCAGCACCACGTCGAACGCCTGCTCGCGCACGAGGCGAATCGCTTCGTCGCCGCTCGCGGCTTCGGCCGCGACGCACATGTCCGGCTCGTCAGCGACGAACTGCCTGAAACCGCCTCTGACGATCGCGTGATCGTCGGCAATCAACACTCGAATCATCGGTTCGTGTCCGTGCAGTGACGTTCGGTCCAATCTCCACATTGTAGCGACGGCGGCGCCGGAGCGGCAGGCCGTTGCGCGTGCCGTCGGCCCGGCATGCGGCCCGCTGGATGGCTGGCATCGGGTCTGCGTGCGGGTTCGCATGAAGATCCATCAGCCATCCATCAGCGGTTCGCGAGCAGATCCGCCATGTCGTCCGCATGCTCCTCCTCGACCGCGAGAATGCCCTCGAAGAGGCGGCGCGTGGTCGTATCGGTCTCGCCCAGGTACAGGATGATCTCGCGATACGTATCAATCGCGATCCGTTCGGCGACGAGGTTCTCGCGAATCATATCGGTCAGATCGGAGCCTTCCTTGTATTCCGAATGCGAGCGCGACGCGAGGCTTTCCGGCGCGAAATCCGGTTCGCCACCCAACTGAACGATGCGCATCGCGAGCTGGTCGGCGTGTCCCTGTTCTTCGTTTGCGTGCTGCAGGAACTCCTGCGCGACCGATTCCGAATTGATGCCCTTCGCCATGAAATAGTGACGCCGGTAGCGCAGCGTGCAGACAATTTCAGTCGCAAGCGCGCTGTTCAACAGCTTCAGCACAGTCGGCCGGTCCGCTGCATAGCTTTGCGTGACCGGGCCGTCGGACATGTCCTGGCGTGCCTGCTGGCGGATCTTTTGCAGGTCCATCACGAACGGATCTTTCGATGCTCCGTTGTGCACTGCGGATGACTTCGACATTGAGCGACTCCTTTGGATAGGTGGGGAACGCGCATGGCCGTGTTCGGTGTTCACACGCCCGATGCACGATGTGGGGAGAAGCAGGTGCTATGACTAACCTCGGAACACGCCGAGCAAAAGCGTGACGACGAACACCACCAGAAAAATGTAAAACAGAATCTTCGCAATTTCAGCCGCGCCTGCCGCAATGCCGGTAAAGCCGAACACAGCGGCGATAATCGCAATCACGAAGAACACGAGTGCGTAATGCAGCATGGCGACACTCCTTCCTGTAAGTGATGAATTATTGTCAGCGGCGCTAATCGACGATCTTCCTGGTCACAACAAAACCAAGAATGAGAAACACCGCGCACAGAATCAGGAACACCACGAACAGCACCTTCGCGATGGCCGCTGCACCCGCCGCAACGCCGGTGAAGCCCAACAAACCGGCAATAACGGCGACAACAGCAAAGATCAAGGCCCACTTGAGCATGATGGCATCCTCCCTGGAGAACTGGATCGACACTCTCATCGTAGTGAGCGCGGCGGGCGCCCGCATTCGGGCGCGCTCCGGTTTTCGTGTGAGAATCCGCTGACATCCGCTTACAGGTTTGCAAAGCGGCGGCACGCAGCGTCGACATTCAGGCGCGTTGCAATGCGGCGCTTACGTGCAAGACCGCGTAAAGCCGCTGGCCGGCGCTACACTTGAGCCGCCAACCCTTACTCCACAGGAGCGTCCGTGCCCGGCATCGAAAGCGAGCGATTCGCGGCAAGACTGAACGGCTGGATGCGCACGCGCAGCTGGGCGATTGCGATGACGGTCGCGATCGTAATCACGGTCGGCGGCCTCGTGATTCTCGAGACGGCGCGCCAGCGCATCGCCGCGGAATACGAAACGGCGCTCGAAGCGCGCAGCGTGGCGGCCCAGCTGAGCGAACTCACCGGCCAGTTCGCGCAACTCACGTCGTATCAGGACACCTATCTGCTGACAAAGCAGGACGCGAGCGCGCGCGACTATTGCGCGAGCGCGGCACAGATCCGGCACAGCGCACAGACGCTGAACAGCGGGTATCGCCGCCACGGCGAGCAGGCGGACAGCGCTGAGCTTGCGAGCTTCACACAGATCGTCGAACTGCTCGACGCGCGCATCGGGCAAGGCGCCGCGGCACTGCAACGCGCCGCGCCGCATCCGCTCGATCTGGCCGGATGCGCTCCGGGCGCCGCAAACCGCCCGGTCGACGCGGCGCTCGTCGGCAGCATGCTGTCGCTGTTGCGCGATAGCGCTGAGCGCCGGGCACAGCACGCGCTCGATGCAAGCCGCGCCGACCAGCGTTTTTCTACGCTATGCGCGGCCGCGCTGTCGGCGCTCAACATCGTGCTGTTCATTCTGCTGTTCCGCAATCTCGGCATCCAGATCAGCAGCCAGGCGCGCACGGAACGCCAGTTGATCACGCAACAGGAAGAACTCGACCAGCTCGTCAACGAACGCACGCGGCAGCTCGAAGCGCTCGGCTGGCATTTGCAGACGGTCAGCGAAAACGAGAAAACGCAGCTCGCGCGCGAACTGCACGACGAACTCGGCGCAATTCTGACGGCGAGCAAGATGGATGTGGCGTGGGCCAACCGCAAGCTGAAGGACACCGACCCGGCCATCGCCGACAAGCTGAAACGCGCGCTCGAGAATCTCGACCAGGGCATCGCGCTGAAACGCCGGATTATCGAAGACATGCGGCCGACGGTGCTCGCGAACTTCGGCCTCGTCACCGCGCTGCGCACCTTGGCCGACGAAGCGGCACAGCGCAACAACTGGCTGCTTGACCTGCATCTACCCGCTGACGACATCCAGCTCGACGAACCCACTGAAATCGCGCTGTTTCGCGTGGCACAGGAATCGCTGACGAATGCCGCCAAGTATGCGCGTGCATCGCAGGTGACGATCGGGCTCGAAACAGGAGACGGACGCGTCGCACTGCACATCGCCGATAACGGCATCGGCATCACGCCCGCGGACCTCACCCGCACGCACACGCACGGGTTGCTCGGCATGCGGCAGCGCGTCGCCGCACGCGGCGGCCGTTTCGATATCCGGCGCGGCGATGCGGGCGGCACCGACATCCACGTCGCGATGCCGGTTGCTGCGGCGCCCGCACCGGAGCCGGAATCAGCGCCGCCACCCCCCGCCGACGCGAACCACGGCACCGACCCGCGCCCCGCGCACGATCTTCCCGCCGGCACCGCATAGCAGGCGCGTAGGATTACGCCGACACGAAAATCGCAGCGCCGCCGACAGCGCAATGGCGGCCCCCCTCATATCATGGAATCAGACCGGACCGGCTGTGCAATCACCGGTTAAACGATACGCGGCGTGCCCGATCGGCTCGCGAATCCAACCTGCATCCTTGTTAAGGGGAAGACTCATGACTCGACTCATCGCTTTGCTTCTGATTGCGGGGACGGCCGCGCTCGCGGGCTGCAATACGGTTGCCGGAGCCGGCCAGGATATTTCAAAAGGCGGCAATGCAATCACCAATTCGGCCGACAAGGCTTCACAGTAGCAACGAGGCCGCAGCCCGCGCCGAGATTTCCGCGCGCCAACGGCTGCTGTTTTCGGATCAGAACCGCCGCGCCTGTCGCGGCGGTTTTTTTATGTCTTTGCGCCGCCCCACTCCATTCAGCTTCCAGAACGAAAAAACGGCGGCCCCTGTTATGCGGACCGCCGCCAATACGCCTCCCTGATGCCACTTCGTCGTTATAGTCCCGTCAACGCATTCGAGAGTTCGAGCGCCGGTTGCGATGTATTGCCGCCTTGCGCGACCAGCAAGTGAATCTGGTTCGGCACGAGCTGGCTCAGCACGCCGGCAATCGGCACCGTCGTCACCAGCCAGTCCGCGTTGTTCACGAGGCTGAACGGATCCGACTGAAAGACCGCTGTCTTCGAGGCTGCCGTCGTCGCGATCAGCACATACGTGCCGCCGTTGACGTAGATCGAATCCTGGCCGCTCGGCGGTACCGCGTTCTTGAAGGACACGCCTGCCATCGTGGGGCTCACCGTGTTGATGTCGGTGCCCGGCGCGACCAGATACAGATCGAGGTTCGGCGCATTCACGGACGCGTTGAACGCACGCACGCGGGCGCTGCTCGACAACAGCCCTTTGTCGAACGGGTCGTCGATCAGGCCGATGTCGGGCGCCGTCAAGCCCGGCACCGCGATGACCGTGTATTCGTGACCGTTTGCGACATCGGAGAACGACCCGCTCGCCAGCGCCGTCGTGGTGCCCGTCGGCGCATAAGCGACCGTGGTCTGGCCGGTGTTGACGTTAGCAAAGTTCGTCACCTGCTTGTAGCTGATGTTCGATTGCAGTGCCGCGCCGTTGACGAGGAAGTCGACCGACGGCCCGCCTGGGATCGCATGCACGAAGTGCATCGTCGGGTTCGTCAGTCCGAGTTCCTTGCCGAGGTCATGGCCTCCGCCACCGCACGCCGTCAGTACGGCCACTGCTCCGAGCAGCGCCGCCATGGTACGGATAAGCTTCATTTGCCACCTCTCTGATATTGGGCATGCACCCATTGATTGGCGGTTTGCCGCAGACGTCCTTGCGCGTCATGTTGCTGGCTTAAACGGCGCTTCGGGGTCTTCCAAACAGCGGCACACCTTCGTATCCCTGATTGCGGATGGGCCCGTTTCGCGACCCTTGTCCGCGTCGTTCGGACGAACGCAATCAGCAAGCGGTGTGCCTTGATGGAGAGGGGTTCAGGAACAATTCGGTCGATGCGTTGCGAAGCACAGGACTTCCGATGATTAGAAATCTTCATCGGCAAGGTTTTTCGCATTGCAGCGTATCTTTCGCGTGCGCGCCATCTTTACACGGTGCCTTGCATGTCTTACCGACATCACGACATTGCGAAGGCATGCGCGTCTCGCTTACGCGAGCCTGCGCCGCCGGTAGTCGAACCAGAAAGACAGCCCGATACTCGCGAGAATCACCGCGGTTGCGACGACGGTGGACCGCGTGACCGGCTCGCCGAGCAACAGCGCGCCCAGCGCGACCGCGACGAGCGGATTCACATACATGCAACTGCTCGCGATGATCGGGCTCGTATGCCGGATCAGATAGCCATATGCGACGTAGGCCGCCA
>DASXXR010000078.1:0-3703 GCA_036502945.1 Paraburkholderia sp.
GACGAAGGGCCCACGGCCCACGCCGCCGGAACCAGCACCGGCAGATTCCCCCCCTGAGAAGCAGCAACGAGCACGGCGCACACCAGCCACCGCGCCCGCCCGCGCCGCGCGAACGCGGCGCGCATCACACCGTCAATCAGACGGCGCGCGAGGAAGCGCGCCGCCACCGCCTCAGGCATCCGTGTCCCCGACCTCCTCGGCACGGTGACACGACACCTGGCGGCCATCCACTTCACGCAGCTTCGGTTCCTCTTGGCGGCACCGGTCGATCGCATACGGACAACGCTGATGGAATGTGCATCCCGACGGTGGATTCAGCGGCGAAGGCATTTCGTCTTGCAGCTTGATCTGGATACGTCGGTCCGCTTCGAAGATCGACGGCGTTGCTGACATCAGCGCCCGTGTGTACGGATGCCGTGGCCGTTCGAAGATGGTCTTATTGTCGCCGAGTTCAGCGACGCCGCCGAAATACATCACCATCACATCGTCGGCAATATGCTCGACCACCGATAGATTGTGCGAGATGAATACGTAGCTTGTCTTAAATTGATCTTGCAGATCCATAAACAGGTTCAGGATCTGCGCCTGGATCGACACGTCGAGCGCGGACACCGGCTCGTCGGCGACGACGATCTGCGGATCGAGAATCATCGCGCGCGCGATCGCCACACGCTGCCGCTGTCCACCAGAGAACATATGCGGATAACGCTTAGTATGCTCGGGCCGCAGGCCGACCGTGCGCATCATATGAGCGATCCGGTCGGCGCGTTCGACGGCGCTCAACTGCGTGTTGATCGCGAGCGGCTCGCCGAGCGTCTGTTCGACCGTCTTGCGCGGATTGAGCGACGCAAACGGATTCTGGAACACCATCTGCACGCGCCGGCGCAAGGCGGCGATCTTCGCGTGATCGGCGCCGGCCACATCTTCGCCGTCGATCAACAGACGCCCCGACGTGGGCGGCTCGATCATCGTCAGCTGCCGCGCGAGCGTCGACTTGCCGCAACCGGATTCACCCACCACCGCCAGCGTTTTGCCGCGTTCGAGCGAAAACGACACGCCGTTTAGCGCCTTCACAGTGCCGTGGCCGAACATGCCGCGCTTAACCGCATAGTGCCTCGCCAGCTGGTCGGCTATCAGCACGCGGTCGCCGGTGGGCTTAGGTGTCGGGCGCCGTGTTTGGGGTACTGCGTTCATCGTGCGCCTCCGTGGTGAATCGCATCGGCGGCCAGGTTCAGCGGCTTGATGCAGCGAACGCGGGTCGCGTCGTCATGGTCCGGCAGCGGCGCGAGCGCGGGCCTCGCCTTCATGCAATCGTCGACGACGTATTTGCAGCGCGGCGCGAAAAGACACCCTTTAGGCCGGTCGTCACGCCCCGGCACCATGCCCGGCAGCGCGGCGAGACGCACCGCGCCGACGTTGTGCTCAGGAATCGCCGCGAGCAACGCTTCCGTGTACGGGTGATGCGGCGCCGAGAAAATATCGGGCACGCGATTCGTTTCGATGATCTCGCCCGCATACATCACGGCCACGCGCTGCGCGACCTCCGACACCACCGCCAGATCGTGCGAAATCAGCACGAGCGCCATGCCGCGCTCCTTCTGCAATTGCACGAGCAGTTGCATGATCTGCGCCTGGATCGTCACGTCGAGCGCGGTGGTGGGCTCGTCGGCAATCAGCAGTTTCGGATTGCACGCCACCGCCATCGCGATCATCACGCGCTGATTCATTCCGCCCGACATCTGATGCGGAAACGATGAGATGCGGTTCTTCGCATCCGGAATGCCGACCTGATCGAGCAGTTCGAGCGCACGCCGGTTCAATGCATCGCCGCGCAGCCCTTCGTGCAGCTTCAGCACTTCCTTGATCTGGTAGCCGACGGTGTAGCTTGGGTTCAGGCTCGTCAGCGCGTCCTGGAACACCATCGCAACATCTTTGCCGATGATCTTGCGACGCTCGCCGGCCGAGGCCGTCAGCAGGTTCGTGCCGTTGAACGTGATTTCGTCGGCGGTGACTTTGCCCGGCGCGTCGATCAGGCCCATCAGCGCCATCATCGTCACGCTCTTGCCGGAGCCCGATTCGCCGACCACGCCGACCACCTCACCCGGCGCCACGCTCAGGTTGATCCGGTCGACGGCAGGCAAGCCGCCGAAACTCACCGCGAGATTGCGGATGGTCAATAGATCGCTCATATCAGGCCATCCGTTTCAGTTTAGGATCGAGCGCGTCGCGCAGCCCGTCGCCGAGCAGGTTGATCGCAAGCACCGAGATCAGGATGGAAAGGCCTGGCATCGTGACGATCCACCATGCGCTGTCGATGTAGTCGCGCGCCGATGCGAGCATCGCGCCCCACTCCGCCGCAGGCGGCTGCACGCCGAGGCCGAGAAAGCCGAGCGCGGCGGCATCGAGAATCGCCGACGAAAAACCGAGCGTCGCCTGCACGATCAGCGGCGCCGTGCAGTTCGGCAGCACCTGCGAGAACATCAGCCGCAGCGTACCGGCACCCGCGACGCGCGACGCCATCACATACTCCTTATGCAATTCGCCGAGCGCCGACGCGCGCGTCAAACGCACATAGCCAGGCAACGCGACGATCGCGATCGCCAGCATCGTGTTGGTCAGCCCTGGGCCGATGATCGCGACCACGGCCACGGCGAGCAGCAGCGAAGGCAACGCGAGCAGCACGTCCATGACGCGCATGATCGGCGTATCGGCCCACTTCTCGAAGAACGCGGCGACGAGGCCGAGCACGACACCCGGAATCAGCGCGAGCAGCACCGAGACAAAGCCGATCCAGAAAGACAGCCGTGCGCCGTACATCAGTCGCGAAAGAATGTCGCGGCCTGCTTCGTCGGTGCCGAGGATGAACCTCCAGTTGCCGCCGTCGAGCCATGCGGGCGGAATCTTCACGAAGTCGCGGTACTGTTCGATCGGGCTATGCGGCGCGACCAGCGGCGCGAAGACCGCCACGAGGATGAACACCAGCACAATGATGCCCGCGCCCACCGCACCGCGGTTGCGCGAGAAGTTTGCCCAGAATTCGCGGGCGGCCAGCGCGCGGCCGCTGGGTGGGGTGACGGCTTGGGGGACGGTATTTTGAATGTCTGCCACGGTTCTACCTCGTATGGCGAATGCGTGGATTCAACACGCCGTACAGCAAGTCGACGACGAGGTTCACTACGATCACAAGGGTTGCAATCATCAGGATGCCGCCCTGCACGACCGGATAATCGCGCCGGCTGATTGCGTCGATCAGCCACTTGCCGATGCCGGGCCACGAGAACAGCGTTTCGGTCAGCACCGCACCCGCAAGCAGTGTGCCGACCTGCAGACCGATCACGGTCACCACCGGAATCAGCGCGTTGCGCAACCCGTGCACGACGATCACGCGCGCCGGCGACAAGCCCTTCGCACGCGCGGTGCGAATGTAGTCTTCACGCAGCACTTCGAGCATCGACGAACGCGTCATCCGCGCGACCACCGCAAGCGGGATCGTGCCGAGCACGATCGCGGGCAGAATCAGATGGCTCAACGCAGAGCGGAACGAACCTTCGTCGGTGCCGGACATCAGCGAGTCGATCAACAGGAAGCCGGTGACATGCGGGATGTCGTATTCGACCGCGATGCGGCCCGACACCGGCGTCCAGCCGAGCTTCGAAGAAAACACCATGATGAGGATCAAGCCCCACCAGAAGATCGGCATCGA
>DASXXR010000079.1:0-24840 GCA_036502945.1 Paraburkholderia sp.
GCCGTGTCGATCGTGGCGCTGCTCGCGGCTGCGCCTGCCGCGCATGCGGAGCGCCTGAAAGATCTCGTGTCGATTCAAGGCGTGCGCGACAATCCGCTGATCGGCTACGGGCTGGTGGTCGGTCTCGACGGCACCGGCGACCAGACCACGCAGACGCCGTTCACGACGCAGACGCTCGCGAACATGCTCGCGAACCTCGGCATCTCGATCAACAACCAGCAGGCCGGCGCGACCAACGGCGCCGTTTCGCCGCTCACGAACATGCAGTTGAAGAACGTCGCCGCGGCGATGGTGACGGCGACGCTGCCGCCGTTCGCACGGCCGGGCGAAGCGATCGACGTGACGGTGTCGTCGCTCGGCAACGCGAAGAGCCTGCGCGGCGGCACGCTGCTGCTCACGCCGATGAAGGGCGCCGACGGCCAGGTCTACGCGCTCGCGCAGGGCAACCTCGCGGTGGGCGGCGCCGGCGCCAGCGCGAACGGCAGCCGCGTGCAGGTGAACCAGCTCGCGGCCGGGCGCATTACGTCCGGCGCGATCGTCGAGCGGGCGTTGCCGGTCAACGTCGCGCAGGCGGGCGGCACGATGGAAATGAACCTGAACGACATGGATTACGACACCGCGCAGAAGATCGTCGCGGCCGTGAACAATGCGTTCGGCAGCGGCACCGCGATGGCGCTCGACGGCCGCTCGATCCAGTTGCACGCGCCTGCCGATCCGGCGCAGCAGGTGTCGTTCCTCGCGCAGTTGCAGAACCTCGATGTGCGCCCCGCGAGGGCCGCCGCGAAGGTGATCCTGAACGCGCGCACCGGTTCGATCGTGATGAACCAAATGGTGACGCTCGAAACCTGCGCGGTCGCGCATGGCAATCTGTCGGTGGTGGTCAACACGCAGACGGTGGTGAGCCAGCCGAACGCGTTTTCGAACGGCACGACCGTCGCCGCGCGCCAGTCGCAGATCCAGTTGAAGCAGGACAACGGCGCGTTACGGCTCGTCACGGCCGGCCCGAATCTCGCGGACGTCGTCAAGGCGCTGAACGCGCTTGGCGCGACACCGGCGGATCTGATGTCGATCTTGCAGGCCATGAAGGCGGCGGGCGCCCTGCGCGCCGACCTTGAAATCATCTAGGCGGGAGGGCACGACCGATGAATGCGGATGGACCTAAAGCCACAGCCGACCTCGACCAGCGCTTCGCGCTCGACGTGCAGGGCTTCGACAGCCTGCGCGCGCAGGTCAAGGCTTCGCCGCAGGCCGGCCTGAAGGTGGCCGCGCGCCAGTTCGACGCGATGTTCCTGCAGATGATGCTAAAGAGCATGCGCGACGCGACGCCGCACGACGGCCCGCTCGATTCGCGCGAAGGCGACCAGTTCATGTCGATGCTCGACCAGCAGCTTGCGCAGCAGATGTCGTCGAAGGGCGTCGGCGTGGCTGACATGATGACCAAGCAGTTGATGCGCAACATGAACATGCAGGACGACGGCACGGGCATCGGGAAAGGTGCCGACACGGGCGGCCTCGCGACGCTGAATTCGCTCGCGCGCGCTTATGGGAACCCGGCGGCCAACGGCGCATTGACGACCGGCCGCGGCTACTCGGCCAACAGCGCGCTGACGCCGCCGATGCGCGGCAACGGCGCTTCGCCGAAGGTCGATGCGTTCGTCAACAAGATGGCCGCGCCGGCGCAGGCGGCGAGTGCGGCGACCGGCATCCCGGCGCGCTTCATCATCGGCCAGGCCGCGCTCGAGTCGGGCTGGGGCAAGAACGAGATCAAGAAGGCGGATGGCTCGACCAGCCACAATGTATTCGGCATCAAGGCGACCAAAGACTGGACCGGCGCCACGGTGTCGACCGTCACGACCGAGTACGTGAACGGCGAGCCGCAGCGCAAGGTCGAGAAGTTCCGCTCGTACGACTCGTACGCGGACGCAATGAGCGACTACGCGAACATGCTGAAGAACAATCCGCGCTATGCGGCGGTGCTGAACGCGCCGCACGCAAGCGGTCCGGCCGGCTTCGCGGCCGGCATGCAGCGCGCCGGCTATGCGACCGATCCGCACTACGCGCGCAAGCTGATGTCGATCATGCAGCAGATGAGCTGAGCGCCGCCGCGGCGCATCCGGCACAACCACGCCTGCGTAACTACGCACACGCAGCACGCATACCGGACGGGCCGATCGCCGCGCGCGACGGGCCCGCGCGCGCACGCGTCGAATTATTTATTTGCGACGCGACTCTAAACTTCCCAGGATAATTGCCGCTATAGCGTGTAGATCGATTGCCGGACGATGTCCGGCAAGCCGGTCGCAGAATACGCGCGTTGCCGGTCGGCCGGTGGCGCGCATCGCAAGACTAGGCCTCACATCACTAAGCTCATGGAACCCAATCTGTCGACCGACCGGACGGAAGACGCCGATCAAACGGAGCACTTCGGACGTCGCAATCCGCTCGAAATCGGCGTCCAGCTGCGCAACCTCTTCAATCGAGGCGACTTTCTTACCGTCCAGTACAAAGGCGGTCAGCTGGTAACACGCATTCTCGACGTCAACGTTGGCACGCAAACCTTTGTGTTCGACTGGGGCGCGCTTCCCGAGCAGAATCGCGGCATGCTGGCCGCGCCGCATTGCCACTTTCTCGCGGCGCCCGAAGGCGTGCGCGTCGAATTCGGCACCGGCACGCCGCGGCAAATGGAGTTTGAAGGCCGTCCGGCGTTCGAGGCGTCGTTTCCCGAGGTGCTGTATTACATTCAGCGGCGCGAGTATTTCCGTGTCGAGACGCCGATTCTCAATCCGTTCTACTGCTCGGGCAAGCTGCCCGACGGCGATTCGTTCCGCTTCGAGATTCAAGACTTGTCGCTCGGCGGCATCGGGCTGCGCACGAACGACGGGCGCGTTGCGACGCTGCCGCTCAGTACGATTCTCGCCGACGTCGAAGTGAATCTGAACGGCACCGGCACGTTGTCGCTCGACATGCAGATCGTGTCGCTGCGCGCGACGCCGCTGCCGCACGGCGGCGGCACGCGTTATCTGCTGGGCTTGCGCTTCATGTCGCTGCCGGGCAGCGCGGAGAACACGCTGCAACGGCTCATTACGCAGCTGGAAATGAAGCGCCGCTCGCTGGTGCGGGCCTGAAGCGCTTGAATGCGGCGCGCGGGCACCCGCGCGCCGCACGAATTACATCGATAGAGGCAATCAGCCAGCCGGCACGGCCCGCGCGGCTTCAACCACTGGCCGTTTTGCATTCCGGATTGCGGTTGCGCCGCGATATAGCCCCGGATTTCCCGTCTCCTCCCCCAATTGACTGTCGCGGCCGCTGCCGATAATGCAATGTCGGCGGTCATTGAAAGTCGGCCTGACGAAACCCCGGCGGCCTGCCGTCCCATCGTCCGCATTCGGCGCACCCCCTAAATTTTTGCTGCGCCGCGCCGATATACCGCTTGTTCACGCAACCGGCGGCCGTTGCCCAGCCCGCCCTTTCAGGATCTCGCATGACTCTTTTCTCTACCGGCCTGAGCGGACTGAATGCTGCGCAGCTCGGCATGGCGACGACAGGTAACAACATCAGCAACGCGGCGACGGCGGGCTATAACCGCGAGATCGCGATTCTCGCCGAAGCCAACGGGCAGAACTCCGGTGCTGGATTTATCGGCGGCGGCGTCAATACGACGACGATCCAGCGACAGTTCAGCGCGGCGCTCACCGCCGAGCTCAACAACGCACAAGCGCAAAACAGCTCGCTGGCGTCGTATTCGGGGCTGATCAGCTCGCTCAACAATCTGGTCGGCAGCCCGACAGGCGGCATTTCGTCTTCGATCAGCGCGTTCTTCAATGGTCTGCAGGGCATTGTGAACAGCGCGAACAGTTCACCCGCGCGCGGGACCGCGATCAGCAACGCGCAAACGCTCGCGGCCCAGATCAACGCAGCGGGCACAGAATTCGACCAGTTGCGGCAGAGCGTCAACACGTCGCTGTCCAGCGACGTCACGCAGGTCAACAGCCTGACCAAGCAGATCGCCCAGTTGAACTCGCAGATCGCCGCCGCGGGCGCGGGCGGCCAGCCGCCCAACCAGTTGCTCGACGCGCGCGACCTGGCGGTTTCAAACCTGACGCAACTGGTGGGCGTCAGTGTCGTGCAGGACAACCAGGGCAACATGCTGGTCTCCCTCTCGAGCGGCCAGCCGCTCGTGTCGGGCGCCCAGAGCTATAACCTCGCGGCCGTGACATCGCCGGACGATCCGTCCGAAATGGTGATCGCCTACCAGCAGCCGAGCGCGACCAACCCGGGGCAGATGGTTTCATCGATTCTGTCGGATTCGGCCGTGACAGGCGGCGACATCGGCGGTCAGCTTGCGTTCCGCAGCCAGACGCTCGATCCGGCCGAGGCGCAGCTCGGCGCGATCGCGACCAGTTTCGCCTCGCAGGTCAACGCACAGAATGCCCTCGGCATCGATCAGAACGGCAACACCGGCGGCGACCTGTTCAAGGTCGCACCGCCGAACGTGATCGCGAACGCGAACAACACCGGCACTGAAACGCTGTCGGCGACGCTGGCCAATCCGGCCTCGCCGCCTGTCGGCGATTTCAAGCTGTCGTTCGATGGCACCACCTATACGCTGACCAATACGACGACCGGCAAGGTGGTCGGCACGTCGACGACGCAGCCTACCGCCGCGAACCCGATCGGCGGCATTGCGCTGACGCTGAGCGGCCCGATGACGGCCGGCGATTCGTTCACGATCCAGCCGACGCGCGGCGCGGTGAACAGCTTCGGGCTGGTGGCGGGGGTCGACGGCTCGCAGATCGCCGCGGCATCGCCTGCCATTGCGTCTAACGGCACCGCGAATAGCGGTACCGGGAAGATTCAGATCAACGCGGCGAACCCGGGCTTCGTGATCAACTCGTCGATGAACCTGACCTATGATGCGACGACGAACACGCTGAGCGGTTTCCCGCCCGGCACGACGGTCACGGTCAACACGACGCCGCCGCAAACCATAACCATCGGCGCGGCGACCGACCCCGTCCCGTACGATCCGACGAACGGCACGACGTTCACGATCAACAGCACCGCGACGCCGCCCGTCTCGCCCAACGGCATCTCGTTCACGCTGACAGGCAAGCCTGCCACCGGCGACACGTTCACGGTCGGCCCGAACACCGGCGGCACGGCCGACGGCAGCAACGCCTCCGCCATGTCGAATCTCGTGTCGAGCACGGCGCTGGGCGGTGCGACGCTGACGGACTCGTACGCCGGCTATGTGAATAACATCGGTAACACGGCGAGCCAGGTGACGGCAGCAGCCACGTCACAGGGCACGCTCGTGTCGCAGATCACGGCGCAGCAACAGTCGGTATCCGGCGTCAACCTCGATGAGGAAGCGACCAACCTGTTGCAGTTCCAACAGCTTTATCAGGCGAACAGCAAGGTCATTCAGACCGCACAATCGCTGTTCGATACGATCCTGCAAGCACTCAACTGAGGCATCGAGCAATGCGCGTCTCTACTTCACAGTTGTACGCCAACACTATTCAGACGATGAATACCCAGCAGTCGTTGCTGACGCAACTGCAGCAGGAGGCATCGACCAACATCAAACTGGCGACGCCCGCGGACGATCCGCTCGGCGCGGCGCGGGCCGTGCAGATATCGCAGAACCAGGCGGCGCTGAGCCAGTTCGCGACGAATCAGCAGGCGGCGACGTCGTCGCTGGGGCTTGAGGATTCGACGCTGGGCAGCGTGACCAGCGTGCTGCAGGACATCAACTCGCTGCTGGTGCAAGCGGGCACCGGCACGCTCACCGACAGCAATCGGCAGGCCCTCGCGAAGGAGTTGCAGGGCGACCGGGACACGCTGATGTCCCTCGCGAACACGACTGACGGCGCGGGCAACTTCATCTTCTCCGGCTTCCAGGCAGGCAGCCCGCCGTTCTCGAACCAGTCCGGCGGTGGCGTTACCTATACCGGCGATACCGGCACACGGATGATTCAGGTGACGGGCACGTCGTCAATTGCGTCGGGCGACAACGGCGCGAGCGTGTTCCTGAGCGTATTGGGCGGACTGGCACAACCGGTCCCCGCAGGGGCCGCGACCAATACGGGCACCGGCACGATCGTCAATCCCGTCACAATCTCGACCACGGGGGCGCCGACCAACAACAATCCTTATTCGATCACGTTCAGCAGCGATCCTGCGACCGGCGCGCTGCAGTATGAAGTGGACGACACGTCGACCACGCCGCCCACCCAGATCAGCGTGAACCAGCCGTTCACCGCGGACCAGCCGATCAACCTGGGGCCAGGCATGAGCGTGCAGATTTCGGGCACGCCGGCTCCCGGCGACTCGTTCACGGTGACGCCGGCCGCAAAGGGCAACACCGATGTGTTTTCGACGCTGGATACCGTGATCGCCGCGCTGCAGGTACCGGCGCAGAACAATCCGACCGCGACCGCAACGGTCACCACCGCGCTGACGACCGCGAGTACCGAACTCGCCAACACGATGACCAACGTCTCGACGTTGCAGGCTTCGGTCGGCGGTCGCGAACAGCAGCTGAAGGCGCTGAGTACGGTGAACCAGACGCAGGCGCTGCAGGGGAGCAGCGATCTGTCGGATATCGTGCAGGCGAACCCGGCTGAGGTGCTGAGCCAGTTCACGCTGGTGCAAACCGCGCTGAACGCAGCGGAAGTGACGTTTGCAAAGGTCGTCCAGGGCTCGGATCTCTTCTCGGTCATCAGCCCCTGATTTCCGCGAAGTTCGACGAAGGGCGCAGTGCCGGCAAGCGGGCACTGCGCCCTTCGTGTTTTAGCCGTGCTGGTTTCCGATGCGGTGGCGCTGCAGGCGCCTACGGCGTGGGACGTAACCCGGCAGCAACGCGGCCCATCTCGGCGAGGCCGCTATCGATCAGCCGCGCGAAGAACGGAATCATGTTGGGCAGCATCAGTTGCACGAGCAGCATGCCGACTAGCATCGTCAACGGAAAGCCGACCTGGAACACGCCGATCTGCGGCGCAGCACGGTTCAGGATGCCGAGGCACAGGTTCGCGATCAGCAGCGCGGCCACCACCGGCAACGCCAGCATCAGGCCGCCAGCGAACAATGTCCCGCCCCATTCGGCGAGCGTGCGCCAGCCGGGCGCACCAAGCAGGTCGGCGCTGACCGGCACCGAGCGGAACGTCATCACGAGCGTGCTGATGACCTGCAGATGGCCGTCGAGCGCGACGAACGCGAGCATCGCGATCATGTTCAGCAGCATCGAAAGCACGTCGGTCGAGCCGCTCGACTGCGGGTCGAAGATGGTTGCGAAGCCGAGTCCCATGCCGAGGCCGATGATGCCGCCGGCCGTTTCGACCGCGGCGAACACGATCTGCATCGTGAAGCCGAGCGCAATACCGATCAGCACCTGATTGACGAGGATCCACGTGCCGGCCGCCGAAAAAACGGTGACCTGCGGCAGCGGGCCGAGCGTTGGCGCGACGACGACCGCCATGAATGCCGCGAGGCCGATTTTCACGCGCATCGGCACCGACATATGGCCGAGGATCGGGGCCGTGGCGACCAGCGAAAGAATGCGTGCAAACGGCCACAGGAACGCGGTGAGCCACGTGTTCAGCTGAGCATAGGTAACGGTGAACATGACGGGGAGGGGAGCGTGTGCGCCGCGTGGGGAAGGCTGCGTACGCCGCTTCAGTTGGCGACGTTCGGGATGTTCATCAGCACCTGGCGCATGTAGTCCATCATTGTCGCCAGCATCCACGGCCCGGCGATCACAAGCGTGATCGCGATCGCGGCCAGCTTGGGAATGAACGTCAGCGTGCTTTCGTTGATCTGCGTTGCTGCCTGAAACAGACTGACGATCAGACCGACCACGAGCGCGACGAGCAGCAGCGGCGCGGCGAGCAGTAGCGTGACGCGCATCGCATCATGCGAGAACGTCATGACGGTTTCGGGTGTCATCGCGATTCGGCTCCGGCCTCAGGTGGGCAACATCAACATCACATCATCAGCATCAGGTTGGACAAAACCAGCTGGGCCGGCCCGCTAGGTGAAGCTCTGCGCGAGCGAGCTGATCAGCAGTTGCCAGCCGTCGACCAGCACAAACAGCATCAGTTTGAACGGCAGCGAGATCGTCATCGGCGACACCATCATCATACCCATCGACATCAGCACGCTCGCCACAACGAGGTCGATGATGACGAACGGAATGAAGATCGTAAAGCCGATCTGGAAGCCCGTTTTCAGCTCGCTGGTCACATACGCGGGCACGAGCAGCGACAGCGGGACGTCTTCCGGCCCTTGCATCGGCGGCGTATGCGAGATCTTCGCGAACAGCGCGAGATCCGTTTCGCGAGTCTGGCGCAGCATGAATGTCTTGAACGGCGCAACACCGCGCGACACAGCCTCGTCCATCGGCAGCGTGCCGGCGGAGAACGGCTTGTAGCCGTCGTTGTAGGCCTTGTCGAGCACCGGCGACATCACGAACAGCGTCAGGAAAAGCGCGAGGCCGACCAGCACCTGGTTCGGCGGCGTCGTCGTTGTGCCGAGCGCCTGGCGCAACAGCGACAGCACGATGATGATCCGCGTGAAGCTCGTCATCATCAACACCATCGCCGGCAGGAACGACAGCATCGTGAGCAGCAGCATCGTCTGCACGCTCAGCGAGTAGGTCGTGCCGCCGTTCGGCCCTGGGCTTGAGTTGAACGCAGGCAGGCCGGCCGCCTGCGCGAACGAAAGCGACGGCAGTGCCAGCATCAACAGCGGCAACGCAACGAAAACAAGCGGCGCGGCGCGCCGCATGAACGCGCCGGCGCGGCGCGCTGCGCAACGATTCACTAGCATCTATCGATCCCCGCTGCCGTGACGCTGGAAACGTTTTGCCGCTTCGCCCTTCAGCACGTCGCGAAAGCGCTGGCCGAAGGTGCTGGGCAATCCGCCGCCCACGCTGTCCGCCGAGGCGCCCACTGCGGGATTGCCGGGATCGCCGGGGCTGCCCGCGCCAGCCGCCTGACTGGCGCCCGGATTGCCTGCCGGCATCGCATACAGAAGCCGCACGTTGCCAGGCGCTGCGCCGAGCACGAGCCAGCGGTCGCCCACTTCGACCACCGCGACGCGTTCCTTGCCGCCGAGCGACGTGCCGCCGATCGTTTTCACGATTCCGCCGCGCTGCGAGGGCTGCAAGCCGAGACGCCGCGCGAGCCACGCGCAGCCGAACACGAGCCCGATCACGACGATCAGCGCGACGAGTGTTTGCAACACGGCACCCGCGCCGAGCGACGGCACGGCGGTACCCGCGCCGACGCCCGAAGCGATCTGCACGGCATGGTTCACTGCATTGAGGTCGGCCGCGCGGGCCAGAAGCGGAACGAACGCGGCGGCAGCCGCCGCGCTGTTCACGATGGCGCCGGCATGGTTCAGATGGCGCCGTCCGGCACGGGCAACGGCACGGCGCGCGGACGGCGCTGTGTGAGCTGCACCGGCCGGGACGACTGCACGTTTCATCGGTTCAGTTTCCGGATCCGCTCGGACGGCGTGATGATGTCGGTGAGGCGGATGCCGAACTTGTCGTTGACGACCACCACTTCGCCCTGCGCGATCAGGCAGCCGTTCACGAGCACGTCCATCGGTTCGCCGGCGAGGCCGTCGAGTTCCACCACCGAGCCTTGCGCAAGCTGCAGCAGGTTGCGGATCGCGATCTTCGTGCGGCCGAGTTCGACGGTCATCTGGACAGGGATGTCCAGGATCATTTCGATATCGTTGCGCGTCGCGGTTTGCGTGAGCTTCGACAGCGGCTGGAACACGCCCGCCGTCGCCGCGCTCACTTCGCCGACGTTGTTCTGTTCGGCGAGCGCGCTAGCCCAGTCGTCGAGCGCGGGGTCGGCCGCTTGCGCCGCCGCTGCTTCTGCTTCCGTCTGCGGAGCGAGTTCCGGCAGCGGCATGGCCGGCGCCGGGTTGGGAGTAGGGGTCGTGTTCAGATCACTCATATCCGCCTTCCTTCATCGTGTCTGCGGCGCTGATCATCTTCAGGACCCGCAGCGCGTATTGACTATTGAAAATTCCGTAGCCGCATTCCATCACCGGCACGCCGTCGACCTTGGCCGTGATGAATTCGGGAATGTTGATCGGCAGCACATCGCCTGCGCGCATGTTGAGGATCTTCTCGAACGTGATCGGAATCTGCGCGAGGTCCGCGGTCAGCTCGACCTCGGCCGCCTGCACCTGCTGCGACAGCACACGCACCCAGCGGCGGTCGACTTCGAGAGCCTCGCCCTGGATCGGCGACGACAACTGGTCGCGGATCGGCTCGATCATCGAGTAAGGCATGCAGATGTGCAGCGTGCCGCCCGTCGGGCCGAATTCGATCGAGAACTGCGTGACGACGACGACTTCGTTCGGCGTCGCGACGTTCGCGAACTGCGTGTGCATTTCCGAGCGGACGAATTCGAACTGCAGCGGCCGCACGCTTTTCCATGCGGTGGCGTAGTGCTCGAACACGAGGTTCAGCAGCTTGCTGATGATGCGCTGTTCGGTTTGCGTGAAATCGCGCCCTTCCACCCGCGTATGGAAACGCCCGTCGCCGCCGAACAGGTTGTCGACGACGAAGAACACGAGGTTCGGGTCGAACACGAACAGCGACGTGCCGCGCAGCGGCTTCACGTGAACGAGGTTCAGGTTGGTCGGGATCGGCAGGTTGCGCGTGAATTCGCTGTACTTCAGCACCTTCACCGGCCCGACCGAGATTTCCGCCGTGCGCCGCATGAAGTTGAAAATGCCGACGCGCATCAGCCGCGCGAAGCGCTCGTTGATGATTTCGAGGCCGGGCATCCGGCCGCGAACGATCCGCTCCTGCGTTGCAATGTTGTACGGGCGCACGCCCGAGCGATCGGCCTGTTCGGAGTGGTCGTCGTGCTCGCCGGTGACGCCTTTCAGGAGGGCATCGACCTCCTCCTGGGACATGAATTCTTCGTGGCCCATCTAGATTCCTCGTGCGTCCGTTCGCGGTTGATGGTTGCGCGGGTTGGCGCGCGGGTTGACGCCTTCCGGCGCGGCGCGACGCAGCGTCACTGCACGACGAATTCGGTGAACAGCACGTCCTCGACGTGAATCGGCGCGCCGCCGGCTTCGGTCGGCTGGTCGATCAGCGAGGCAAGCTCTTTCGCGAGCGCGCGTTTACCGTCGAGCGGTGCGAGCTCCTCGGGATGCTTGTTCGATAGCGCGAGCAGCACGCGGCTGCGAATTTCCGGCATGTGCGTGGTCAGGTGTTCCTGGGTCTGCTGGTCGTTGAGCTTCAGCGTGAGACCGATGCGCAGATAGTGCTGTTCGCCGTCGTCGGCTTGCAGGTTGACGGTCATCGGGTCGAGCGCGAAAAACACCGGCACCGTGGGCGGCGCGGATTGTTTCGGTGTCTGCGCGGACTGTGCCGACGGCGCGCTTTCGTGACGGCTCATGTAAAACCAGGTGCCGCCGCCGGCCAATGCGGCGGCCACGAGCGCGATCAGCGCGATCAGGAGCGAGCGTTTGATGAGCCCGGTCGAGCGTGGCTGCGCGGTGACTTGCGGATTTGCGGTCGTGGTGGCCATGTGTGTTGTCTGTGTGTGCGGCGGCTGCTTGAAGTCAATTTGCTAGCGTGCATTGTTCGTTAAATGCAAGCAGCGCGATGGGTCGAAAAGAAGGGGGATTCGCGGTTAGCTCGCGGGTTTGGGTCGGTTCCGCGGGCGCGTTTCCTCTGGTTTCGCGGGCGTCTGCGGAAGGCGGAGCCCCGAAATATTCCCCAAAAAAGAATCGGATTCGTCTGATTTATCACTCACACATGTACCCCGACGATAGAACGGCCGACATCGCCCGGTTCTGCGGGCAGTCCGCAAACACTGCCGATTCACCGTCCGGGGAACGCAATTGAACAACACATCGTGTGATACCCATACCGGCTGCGCGAAGCGCCCACGTCCCGTTAGCCGGCCGGCGCGTGTTCTCGCGCACGTGCGCTGCTTGCGCCATATCGCTTGCGCATTACTGCTGGGCGCCTGCATGGCAACGGCAAAAGCCGATTGCACCTGGGCGAATGGAGCCAGCCCGCAAGACTATCTGTTCTACATCGCCACGCTCTTCGTCCCGCGGGACGCCGCAGTGGGAACCGTCATCTACACCGCGCCCGTTCAGACTGCAATTCCCGCTCAGGGGAGCTATGCCAACTGCTCGGGCAGCGTGCCAGCCGTGCGCAAGGTAACCGGCGGGGCGCAGGTGTCCGCCAACCCCTATACCTTCGCGACCAATGTTGCCGGCATTGGCATGCGTTTCTTCGACCGGGACGCAAGCGGCACCACCCGTTACTGGGGGGCGGGCGCTCAGGAGTCGTACAACGGGCCCTGGGCATGGAACGGGGCGACGCTCGGTGTTCAGGTCGTCGTCACGGGGCAGGTCGCCCGCGGCACGACCAATGGCGCGCTGCTTGCAACGATGACACTGGGCTCGCTGACAATCGCGAATCTCCACGTCGGGACTGCGAATGTCGTCCCCACGACCTGTAACGTGACCGCTACCCAAACCGTCAGCTTGCCGACCATCAGCCGGTCGGGCCTGCCGTCCGTCGGCTCGACCGGCGGGTCGACACCGTTCACGATCACCCTGGGCGGCTGTCCGGCGGGGATGAATCAGGTTCAATATCAGTTCGACCCGCCTGACGGTGCGCTCAATGCGGCGCTGGGCACGTTTGCGTTGAGCCACGATTCGACCGCGCAGGGCGTCGCGCTTTCCCTGACCGACGCGATGCAGGCGCCAGTCAGTCTCGGCACGCCTCACACTGTTTCCGCGTACAACCCGGCAAGCGGCGGAACCTATCCGATCAACTTCGCCATCCGCTATTACCGGACCGGAACTGTCACGCCCGGCAAGGTCAACGGGTCGCTGATCTTCACGATGTTCTATCAATAGCGGCGCAAGCCAGCGGCACCACGGTCGTACAGCGGCGGTTCCGCTTACGCGAACGTGTCGACGAGTCCGACCGTCCTGCGCGTGGGCAGCGATGCTGTGACTGCAGTCGCATCGTCGCCTGCGTCCGCGTAGCCGGGTTGGCCGTTGCGACTGCCGTCGCTCGCCTGCTGGCCCGTCTGCCGCGAGAAGCCGTCGCTGACGCTTGCGCTGCCCAAGCCGATGCCGTTCTGTTCCATTGCCTCGCGCAGCTTCGGCAGCGCGGCTTCCACCGCTTCGCGCACGTTCAGATGCTGCGACACGAAAAGCGCGTGCGCGTGATTGTCCGCAATCTGCAGCACGACCTGCAGCGGCCCGAGATCGGCCGGATTCAGCGTCAACTCCGCCGTCTGCTGACGTGCGTTCGACAGGAACACGACCTTTTGGCTGAGCGCTTCATCCCAGTCCGTGGTGCCGACTTCCGGCGCCAGCGCGGCCGCGGCCGAAGCCGCTGTGCCGGAACTGGCCGACTGCGTGGTCAGCGCGCCGCTTGTCGCGCTTGCGCTGCC
Organism: Paraburkholderia sp.; assembly: GCA_036502945.1. GTDB lineage: Bacteria > Pseudomonadota > Gammaproteobacteria > Burkholderiales > Burkholderiaceae > Paraburkholderia. Next base: position 13,464 of record DASXXR010000079.1, read on the forward strand.
GGCTGCCTGTGCTGCGGCGAGCGTCGCGCTCAGCGCGTCGCCGCTGCCGGCCAGCGCAGGCAGCAGACTGCCGGCCGCGTCGGCGCTCGCTGCCGCAGCGGCCGCGGTGGCGCCCGTTGCAGCAGCGGCGGCGGTGGCCTGCGCGGCTTGCGTTGCCGACGATGCGACGCCTTGATTGTTCATTTGCGCCATGTTTCTCATGCCGCCGTCCGCTGCCGCCTTGCTGTCGCCGAGCATCGCGCCGAGTCCGGTGCTCTTGCCGGCCGACGCACCGCGCGTGCCGCTGCTGCCGTCGCCGCCGAGATCGGTCGTAATCTTGTCGCCCGCCGCGTAGCCCGCGCCCGCCGCATAGTTCTGCGCCGGCAGCGACGCGATGTTCTGGCGGCCGCTCAACGCGGCGAGCGCCGAATCGAGCGCGTGATGCGCGGACTTCGGTCCGGCGGCGCCCTTGTGCTCGCCGAGGCCTTCACCCGGTTTTGCCGCGCCGCTCGCAGCGGTGGTGGCGTCGTCGCTCGCGCCGTTGGCGGCCAGTGCCGCGTTCTTGCCGGATTGCGCATCCGTCGCAGCGGCGTTCGCCCGTGCCTGAGCCTCGGCTGCGGCCGCCGCGGCCGCGGCCGTCGCGTCGGCGCTACTCGATGTCTGCGCGTCCTGCGGCTTCGATTTCGTGTCGTCGGTCTTGTCGCTGTCGGACTTGCCCGCCTGCTGCGTGCTGTCGCTGGATGACGACGAAGGCTTCGACGGCGAACTCTGCGATGCCGCCGGCGGTGCGGAAGGCGGGCTGTTGCCGTCGCTTTGCGCGGGGTTCGCGCCATTCGACGCGCTCGGGTTGTTCGCGCTGCTATTTTGCGGCGGCGGTGTGCTGGACGCGCTGGAAGACGGCGGCGGCGCGGCCGGAGCGGGGGCCGGCGCCGGGGCTGCCGCGTTGGTCTGCGCGTTGATGCTCTGCTGCAGCGTTTGCGCGAAAAGCGCCGCACTGCCGGCACTCGCGGCGTTCGCCGCAGATGAACCTTGAGCCGCGTTGAGCAGCGAATCGAGCAGTGAAATCGGTGTAGTCGACATAGTGTTTCCCGTCGGTCGGTCCGTAGTCAGTGCGTGAATACGGTCAATCCTGTTGTCAAATCCAAAGGTTCAGAACAAATCGGCCACGTCATGCGTCGCCGGTGCGCATCCTCGACATCCGTGCGCCGGACTCGTCGGCGTCGCGCTGCTCGCGGCGCGCGTCCTTGCGCGCTTCGACCGCGTCGCCGCGCGCCTGCAGCACTTCATACGAGCCCAGCTTCTGCTTCTGGCGCTGCCATTCGGGCTTCGCCGATTCGAGCCGAGTGCTGGCCGCCGCGAGCAATTTGCGCTGCTGCTCGATGGCCGCATCGAGCGTGTCGATGAAGGCCTGGAAGTTGCGCAGGTTGCCCGCCGCGATGCCGATCTGCGCCGACGCGGTGAAGCGCCCGTGGTACTCGTTGCGGTATTCGATCAGCGCTTTCAGCTGGGCCTCGATGTCGTTGCGTTCGCGCTGCGCGCGCCCGAGCCGCTGCGCGGCGGCATCGACGTCGTCCTGCGCGAGGTCGATCAGCATCTTGATCGGCGAGTCTTGCGGCATCGTCAGCCTCCTTCCTTGAACAGTGAACCGAGCATCTGAAGACTTGGCTCGAATGCAGCGCATTCGCGATAACCTTGCTGCAGAAATGCTTCCATGCGCGGATACAGCGCAATGGCCCGGTCGAGCAGCGCGTCGCGCCCGCTCGAATAGGCGCCGACGTTGATCAGGTCGCGGTTGCGCTGATAGCGCGACAGCATCTGCTTGAACATACGCGTTTTTTCCAGATGCGCGTCGTTGATCAGCGAGGTCATCGCGCGGCTAATCGACGCTTCGATGTCGATTGCCGGATAGTGGCCCGCTTCGGCGAGCGTACGCGACAGCACGATATGGCCGTCGAGAATCGCGCGCGCCGAATCGGCGATCGGGTCCTGCTGGTCGTCGCCTTCGGTCAGCACCGTGTAGAACGCGGTAATCGAGCCGCCGCCCGCCGGACCGTTGCCGGTACGTTCGACGAGCGCCGGCAGCTTGGCGAACACCGAAGGCGGATAGCCTTTCGTCGCGGGCGGCTCGCCGACGGCAAGCGCAATCTCGCGCTGCGCCATCGCATAGCGGGTCAGCGAATCCATCAGCAGCAGCACGTGCTTGCCTTCGTCGCGGAAGAATTCGGCGAGCGAGGTGGCATACGCGGCGGCCTGCATCCGCAGCAGCGGCGACACATCGGCAGGCGCGGCGATCACGACGGAGCGCGCGAGCCCTTCCTTGCCGAGAATCTGCTCAATGAATTCCTTCACTTCGCGGCCGCGCTCGCCGATCAGGCCGATCACGATCACCTCGGCGCTGGTATAGCGCGCCATCGTGCCGAGCAGCACCGACTTGCCGACGCCCGAGCCCGCGAAGAGCCCCATGCGCTGGCCGCGGCCGACTGTCAGCAGCCCGTTGATGGCCCGCACGCCGACGTCGAGCACCTTGTGGATCGGCTCGCGATGCAGCGGGTTGATAGTCGGGGCGGTGAGCGGCGCATCCGTCGTGGTGCGCAGCGGGCCGAGTTCGTCGAGCGGCTTGCCGGATGCATCCAGCACGCGGCCGAGCAGTTCCCAGCCCACCGGCAGGCGTTTTGCGCCCGTCATCGGATCTTCGACCGGCGCGCTTTCGAGCGGATACACGCGCGCACCGGGCAAGAGGCCGTGCACTTCGGTGGTCGGCATCAGGAACAGGCGATCACCCGAGAAGCCGACCACTTCGGCTTCGGCCATCGCCAGCGTGCTGCCGAGCGGCAGTTCGATCATCACTTCCGAGCCGACCGAGAGGCGCAGCCCCACGGCTTCGAGCACGAGACCGGCGGCGCGCGTCAGGCGCCCGCACGCGCGCAGCGGCTTGGCGATCGCGTTGCGCTCGCGCAGGCCGTCAAGCCGTGCGCGCCATGCCTGTACATGAGGATTGTCGGCGCCGGCCGCGTTTTCTGCATGCGGTGCGCTGCCGCCGAACGACGCGAGCGCGAGTTCGCGCTCGAGCGGCGTCAGGTCGCTCGATTCGATTTCGTCGAGCGTCGGCGTCACCATGTGCTCACCTTGCCGAGCGCCGCGGCGACGCGCTCCCAGCGCGTGCCGATGGTACCGTCCACTTCGCCGGTCGCGGCCTGCGAGCGGCAGCCGCCGCGTTCGATCGCGGGGTCGGTGCGCACGTTCCAGCCGCGCGTCTGCAGTTCTTCCATCAAATACGCTTCGACGACGGGCAAGTCGGCCGGGCTCACGATCAGGTGCGGCGCGCCGCTCAAAGCGGGTTCCGCGGCGATCACTTCGCGCGCGGCCGCGAGCAGCGCGGTCGGATCGTGCTGCACATGCTGGCGCACCACCTGATGCGCGATATCGAGCGCGAGCGCGACGAGCGCCTCGGCCACTTCGCTTTGCGCGGCGCCGAGCGCATTCGTGAACGAATCGGCGATCGCGGTGACGCGTGCCGCTTCCTTGTGCGCTTCGGTGCGCCCTTGTTCAACACCCTTCGCGTGACCCTGGTCGTAGCCTGCCTTGTAGCCGAGCGCCTGGCCGGCCACGTGGCCCGATGCCACCCCTTCCGCATGCGCAGCGTCGCGCAGCCGTTGCAACTCGGCTTCGATGTCGCGTTCGTCGACCGGCTCGGGCGGCGGCACCGGATCAAACGATGCCATCTCCCAGCGCTGGTACGCCGACATGCTGTCGCTGCTGCGGACAGGGTCCTGATCAGACATACGCGTCTTCCGCCTTGCCGCCGATCACGATCTGGCCGCTCTCGGCCAGATTGCGGACGATCTGCAGGATGCGCCGCTGCTGCGTTTCGACTTCGGACACGCGCACCGGACCGCGCGCATCGAGATCTTCGGCGAGCAGTTCGGCCGCGCGCTGCGACATGTTCGACAGGAACTTCTGCCGCAGCGCGGGCTGCGCGCCCTTCAGCGAGATGATCAGCGCTTCCGATTCGACTTCCTTCAGCAGCAGCTGGATCGCGCGGTCTTCCAGATCGAGCAGGTTCTCGAACACGAACATCTGGTCGATGATCTTCTGCGCGAGTTCCGTGTCGTACTGGCGGACGTTTTCGAGCACCGATTCTTCATGGTTGCTCGGCATGAAGTTGAGGATTTCCGCCGCGGTGCGAATGCCGCCCATCGGGCTGCGCTTCAGGTTGTCGCTGCCGGACAGGAGGCCCGTGAGCACGTCGTCGAGTTCGCGCAGCGCGGCGGGCTGGATGCCGTCGAGCGTCGCGATGCGCAGCAGCACGTCGTTGCGCAGCCGTTCGGTGAAGCAGGCGACGATTTCCGACGCCTGATCGCGGTCGAGGTGGACCAGAATCGTCGAGATGATCTGCGGGTGTTCGTTCTTGATCAGCTCGGCGACCGCCGCCGAGTCCATCCACTTGAGCCCTTCGATGCCGCTCGTGTCGCCGCCTTGCAGGATGCGGTCGATGACCGCGCCGGCCTTGTCCTCGCCGAGCGCCTTGGTCAGCACCGAGCGGATGTAGTCGCTCGAATCGAGCGACAGCGCGGTGTGCTGTTCCGCTTCGCGGGCAAATTCCTGCAGCACTTCGTCGACCTGCTCGCGCGTCACATTGCGCAGCGCGGCCATCGCGACGCCGATCTTCTGCACCTCGCGCGGCCCGAGAAACTTGAATACCTCCGCTGCCTCTTCCTCGCCGATCGACATCAGCAGCAGCGCGCTCTTGGTTATGCCTTCAGCGTTCATCGGACACCCAGTTCTTGACGACGGTCGCTACGATCTTCGGATCCTGGCGCGCGATCGTGCGTGCGTATTCCAGGTTCCGCTCGAATTTGTGCTTCTCGTTTTCGAACGCGAGCATCGCGGATTCGGTGCTGTCTTCTTCCTTGACCGTGCTCTTCATGCCGTCGAGCAGCATCGGCTCGTCCGACGACGGCAGCGCCGCCACGGCCTCCGAGGGCGGCGGAAACGCACGGCGCAGCGCCGGCTTCACCATCACGAAGTACAGGAACAGCGCGACCACGGCGATGCCGATATACGTCGCGATCTGCTTGCCGAGCGCGATCATGTCCGGCTGGCGCCACCAGGGCAGATTCGCGCTCGGGTCGACGACGGTCGTGAACGCGCTGTTGACCACGTTGATCGAGTCGCCGCGCTTCGCGTCGAAGCCCATCGCGTCCTTCACGAGCTGTTCGACCTGCGCGAGCTTGTCGGCGGCGAGCGGCTGCATCGTCGTGTGGCCCTTCGCGTCGACGTGCGGCTGGTAGTTGACCACCACCGCGACCGACAGCCGGCGGATATTGCCGCCGCCCTGCTGGAAGTGCCGCACGGTCTTGTCGAGTTCGTAGTTGGTCGTCGCGTCCTTGTGATCGCTGACCGGCGTCGACGGGGCGGCGCCGCTCGCGCCGTTGGGCGCGTCGATCGGCGCCGCGGTCGGCTGCGGCGGCTGGTTCGACAGCGCACCCGGCACGCCGGACGCGCCGGATTGCTGCAATTCCACCGCGCTGCTCGTCTGCTGGCTGCGGATCGCCGCCTGCGTGGGCGTGCCGTTCGGCGCATAGGTCTCGGCGGTCTGCTCGACCTTCGAGAAATCGATGTCGGCGCTCACCTGCGAGTGCGCGTTGCCGCCGCCGAAGAGCGGCTGGAGGATCGCGTCGATACGCTGCTGCGTGTCGTGCTCCACCTGCTTCACATACTTGAGCTGGTTCGCGTCGAGGCCGTTGCCGGTGCTCGGCTGCGTGAGCAGGTTGCCGTCCTGGTCGACGATCGTCACGTTGCGCGCCGACAGCTCGGGCACCGCCGAAGCCACCATATGCGTCACGGCGACCACCTGGCCTTCGTCGAGCACGCGGCCCGGGTACAGGCTGACCATCACCGCCGCCGACGGCACTTCGCTGTCGCGCACGAAGACGGACTGCTTCGGGATCGCGAGATGCACGCGTGCGCTCTGCACGGTCGAAATGGATTGGATCGTGCGTTCCAGCTCGCCTTCGAGCGCGCGCTGGTAGTTCACCTGCTCGGCGAACTGGCTGATGCCGAACTTCTGGTTGTCGAGCAGCTCGAAGCCGACCGAGCCGCTTTTCGGCAGGCCCTGGGTGGCGAGCCGCATGCGCATTTCATGCACCTGGTCGGCGGGCACCATGATCGCGCCGCCGCTGTCCGACAGTTTGTAAGGAATGTTGGCCTGTTGCAGCGCGGCAACGATTGCGCCGCCGTCGCGATCTGACAGGTTGCTGTACAGCACCTTGTAGTCGGGGGCGCGCGACCACAGGACCAGCCCGACCACGACCGCGATCAGCAGCGCAAGCGCGAAGATCAGCGGCGCGCGCGGATTGCCCCGCATCTGCGTGATCGAAGACGGGAACGACGACAGCCGCTGGGCGAAGTTGCCGCCGAGGCCGCCCAGATCGGCTGCGCCGGCAGCCTGGCCGGCCGCGCCCGCCGCGGCTGCGGCCGGCTGCGGGTTGGCGAGGCCCATGCTGCGGGCTTCGGGGTTAATCAAAGAATTGGCTGACGAATCCATGCGTCGGGGCTCTCCGGGATGCCTTGCGTCTTGTCGGTGGGGGCCTTGCCCTGGGTATCCTGGGCAGAGGGCGCACGGACAGAGACTTTCACGATGGGCATTTTCCACGGCGCGCTGCAAGCCGATTGGCCGAATAGAGCAGGGTTTCCCCCCTACTTTCGCGGCTGTCCGGGAGATACCGGCGTTTATGCTTCCCGTCATTCCGGCATGGCGGCCGAGGAAGGGTCGCGCGGTGCCGGCACTTCTTCCTCTGGAGAAATCATGACCGTGATAAACCCGCTTACCTCTGCGCTGCAGCAAATCCAGTCGATGGCGGCGGAAGCGTCAAACGCAGCGGAAGCGCCCGGCGGCTCGATGTACGCCGGTGCGGTGAGCGGCGCCGAAAGCTCCGGCGGCTTCGCCGCGGCGATGAAGGCGTCGCTGGACAAGATCAGCGGCGACCAGATGGCCGCGGACGGTGAAGCGAAGGCGTTCGAAGTCGGTGCACCGAACGTGTCGCTGAACGACGTGATGATCGATGGCCAGAAGGCCGGTATCGGTTTCCAGTTCGCGCTGCAGGTGCGCAACAAGCTGGTTTCCGCCTACAACGAAATCTCGCAGATGCAGGTCTGAGCGCGCGCTGCGGTTCGCCCGCGCGTGACGGGCGGCCGCACGCGGCGTCGCCGGCCGGCAACGCACCGGTTACGTGCATGATCGGCTGACCGGCGGCCCATCCTTCGGCACCCTAAAGCTTTGTCCCGACCGTCCGATAACACGGACACAGTCCTCGCAGCGCGGCGACGCGCAGCGGGGAGGATGGCTTGTTACAACCGCAGTGCGCAACACACAGGAGGAGCGCCGATGTTTTCCCCAGGGCACGCTGGAGCCAACGCCTACGCTCGCGTGGGCGTCGAGACAGGGGTTATGGGCGCGAGTCCGCACCGGTTGATCGCGATGCTGTTTCAGGGCGCGCGCAAGGCGATTGCGCAGGCCCGCCTGAATTTGCAGTTAGGTGAGGTCGGCAGGCGCGGCGAAGCGATCGGCAAGGCGATCCAGATCATCGAGCAAGGCTTGCAACTGTCGCTCAACAGGACGGCGGGCGGCGAAATTGCCGACCGGCTGCACGCGCTGTACGGGTATATGTCGAGGCGCCTGCTGGAAGCGAACGTAAAGAGCAACGAGGCCATGCTCATCGAAGTGGACGGTCTGCTCGCGCAGCTCGAGGCAGCATGGACAGGCATCGGTCCGGAGGCGGCGCGGATAGCGGGACAGGTATCCGCGGAAACGACGAGATGACGCCGAACGACGAATACTTCGCCCGCTATGAGGCGATCGCGGCGATTTCCTGCCGGATGTTGACGGCCGCCCGCGATGCGCTGTGGGGCGAGCTTGCGATCATGCAGATCGAGTATCGGCATCTGGTCGACAGCCTGAAGGAAGCCGAATACGACGTGCATCTCGACGATCGCGAGCGCGGCCGCAAGTATGAATTGATCCGCGCGATCCTCGCCAACGACGCGGCCATCCGCGAACTGGCGAATCCGCGTCTCGCGAAACTGTCCGCGCTGTTCGCGGGCCGCACAGCGAAGGTTCTGAAAGAGATCTACGGGGCGCGGTGAATTACCGCTAGCGACAACAGGAAGGATGCATGACCAACATCGACACGGCCGTTGCTTCGCTGCTTGCGAGCGGCGTCGACAGTCTGTTGTCGATCGGCTCCCGCAGCAATGCGGCCACCGCTCAAACGGGCACGTCCGCGCTGACGGTCGACACGCCGTCGACCACCGGCGTTCCCACTTCGTTACTGAGTAATCAGCCGCAGGCTTCGGCGCAAACCGTGCTGTCCGCGATCGCGTTGACGCTCGACGCGATCATGCGGTCGGGCGGCGACGCGACGCCGTCGCTCGTCGGGCAATGGCCGATCTGGCCGGTCGTGCCCGCACTCGACGGCAGCAGCGGTGCGCAGACCGGCGCCGCGCCGGGCGGCAATACGCCTGCCGGCAACCCGCCTCCCGGCACGACGCCAGGTGGCACGACGCCAAGCAGCACGCCAGCATCGCCGGCGACGGCACAGGGCACCCAGAGTTCGGCAGCCGTGACGCCTTCGGCGGTGACCGTGCCGGTCGACGCACTCGCCGCGGCGCTGCGGCAGACCGTTACCGAAAGCGGGCTCTTCTACGAGGCGCATCTCGCGCAATGGCTAAGCGGGCAGCGCCCGCCGGAGTCGCTTGCCGATGAGCCGCAGAACCGCCTCGTCGCCCGCGGCACGCAGCAAATGCCGCTCGGCTGGACGCTCGAAGGCGACGCCGATGCGGACAGCGAGTCGCTGTCGTCGTGGTGGCACGGCGGGTCGCCTGCGCAGCCTGCTAGCGGCGCGGCGCAAAACGAGGCTGCGCATCAGGGGCAGGCCAACGCGTCGCCGATGTCGGCCCGCTTTGCCGCTGCCGTTCAGGAATTTGCCGAAGATGCGTTCGGCACGCCGTCGGGCCAGTCCGCTCAAGCGGCACGCGATGGGCAAACCGGCAACCCAGGTAACCAGGCGAACGCCGCACAGGCGCAGCTTTCGTCGCAGGCGATGGCCGCGTCCGTCCATCCCGCGACGGTCACGCTGGTTCGGCAGCAACTCGATCTGCTCGCCACCGGTGAATTCCGCTGGAGCGGCGAGGCCTGGCCGGGCGCGCGGCTCGATTGGACCATCGAAGAAGGCACCGACCGCTGGTCGCGCGGCGGCAACCCGGACCGGCCCGACGGGGACGATCTGCAACCTTGGCGCACGCGCCTCACGCTGTCGTTGCCGGTGCTCGGCACCGTCGATGCCGAGTTGACGCTGATCGGCATGCAGCTGGTCGCGCGCGTCCAGGCGAGCCCGTCCGGCGCCGCGCGGCTCGCGGCGCAGGGCGAATCGTTCAGGCAGCGGCTGGCGGCGGTCGGCATCGCGCTCAATGCGCTGTCGGTCCGCGAGATCGTCGGCGGCGCGCCCGGCGGCGGCTCGGGGACACAGGCCGCGTATGCGTATGCGCGTTCGGCGGCGACCGCCGCCGCGGCGGATTCCGCGGCCGATGCACACGCGAGCGAGGCCGCCGCATCGTCCTCCGATCTCTTCGACGGGGACGTCCTGCTTTGAGCCGCACACACCGCAGAAGCGCCGCAGCGCTCTCCTATGACGGACAACAACGCACTGACGCACCGCGCGTCGTCGCGAAGGGCTATGGGCTCGTCGCCGAGATGATCGTGCAGCGCGCGAAGGAAGCGGGCCTGTATGTGCACGAGGCGCCGGAGATGGTGTCGCTGCTGATGCAGGTCGATCTGGACTCGCGCATTCCGCCGCAGCTTTACCTGGCGGTCGCGGAACTGCTGGCGTGGCTGCACCGGCTCGAGAGCGGCGCGGCCGATGTCGACGAAACACAGAACGCGGACAGCGCCGGTACGGTACATGCACCGAACAGCGCGAACCCCGCGGTCGACTCCGCCGCCGCGCGGTTGCCGCGCGGCGATGTGCCTCCCACCCGGTGGATCAAATAACGCGGCGTCGGTTATCGGCGCGGCTTTGATGCTGCGACCGGCGACGCGACGCGGGTTATCGCGCGGTATCCGCTATCAGCCGGCGAAAGCGCGCGCCACGATCGCGGCGTGGTCGAACGTCGGCGGCAAGGTGCCGTACACGCGGCCGTTTGCGCCCCAACTGTCCGCAATCCGGGTTTCGATGAACGCATCGGCGACGAGCGGCGGCGCGTGCTGTGCGAGCAGCACTGCCTGCGCGATCAGCATGATCTGCTGCGCGATGCGCCGCGCCGACGCCTCGCGCACGTCCGGCGCCGCGGCGAGCATGGCAAGCAGACGCTCGAGCGCGGCGTCTAGCGCCGGATAGCCTTGCGCCGCCGCGCGCCACGCGGCGAACAACGCGTGCGCGGCTTCCGGTTCGCGTTCGAGCGCGCGCAGCACGTCCAGACACATCACATTGCCCGATCCTTCCCAGATCGAATTGACCGGCGCTTCGCGGTAGAAACGCGCCATCGGACCTTCTTCGACATAGCCGTTACCGCCCCACACTTCCATCGCTTCGCCGGTGAATTCGAGCGCGCGCTTGCAGATCCAGTATTTCGCGGCGGGCGTGACGAGACGCCGCCATGCGCGCTCTTGCGGGCTGTTCGCGGTGTCTTCGAATGCGCGCGCAAGCCGCATGACCAGCACCGTCGCCGCTTCGGATTCGAGCGCGAGATCGGCGAGCACGTTGCGCATCAGCGGCTGATCGGCGAGCGCGCGGCCGAACGCGCTGCGGTGCCGCGCGTGGTGAATGGCCTGCACAAGCGCGGCCCGCATCAGCGCCGCGCTGCCGAGCGCGCAATCGAGCCGCGTGTAGTTCGCCATTTCGATGATGGTCGGCACGCCGCGGCCTTCGTCGCCGATCATCACGCCATAGGCGTCGAAGAACTCGACTTCGCTGCTCGCATTCGACCGGTTGCCGAGCTTGTCCTTCAGCCGCTGAATGCGCACCGCGTTCCTGCTGTCGTCGGGCGCGAAGCGCGGCACGAAAAAGCACGACAGGCCGTCGTGATCGTCGGTGCGCGCCAGTACCAGATGCGCGTCGCACTGCGGCGCGGAGAAGAACCACTTGTGTCCGACCAGCCGGTATTCGGCGCCGCGCCCCGCGCCGCGCGTGGCGAACGCGCGCGTCTGGTTGCTGCGTACGTCCGAGCCGCCTTGCTTTTCGGTCATGCCCATGCCGATCATCGCCGACGTTTTCTGCGCGAGCGGCACATCGCGCGGGTCGTGGTCGCGCGCGTAGAGTTTGTCGCGCAGTGTGTCGAACAGCGCGGGCTCGCGTTGCAGCACCGGGATGCTCGCGAAGGTCATCGTGATCGGGCACAGCGA
>DASXXR010000080.1:0-16618 GCA_036502945.1 Paraburkholderia sp.
CGCGAGTGGTCCGATACCGCGCTCGGCATGCTCGGCATTCCCGCGACGATGATGCCGGAGCGGCTCGTCGAATCATCGGATGTCGTGGGCGGACTGCTGCCGCAGTGGAGCGGGCAACTCGGGCTCGATGCGGGCACCGCGATCGTCGCGGGCGGCGTCGATGCGGCGGTCGCGACGTTTGCGGCCGGCGTCACGCGCGCGGGCCAACATGTCGCGATGATCGGCACCAGCATGTGCTGGGGCTATATCAATCAGAACGTCGATGCGCGCCACGGGCTCGTCAGCATGCCGCATGTGTTCAACGGGCAGCGGGATCTTTATGTATTCGGCGGCGCGAGTACGGCGGGCGCTTCGGTGGCGTGGTATCGCGAACAGTTCTGTCACGCCGAAATCGAAGCGGCGCGCGCGTTGCCGCATGGCGATGCGCACCGTTTGCTCGAAGAAGCGGCCGCGTGCGTACCGGCGGGTTCCGATGGCGTGATGTTCCTGCCGTATCTGATGGGCGAGCGCAGCCCCGTGTGGGACGCGAAGGCGAGCGGCGCGTTCGTCGGTCTGAGCCTCTTTCATACGCGCGCGCATCTGTACCGCGCGGTGCTCGAAGGCGTGTCGTTCGCGTTGCAGCACAACATCGTCGCGGGCCGCAAGGGCGCGCCTTCGCTCGACAACAAGCTGATCGTCGTCGGCGGCGCGGCGCACTCGGACCTATGGATGCAGATCATCGCGGACATCACCGGTTTTCCGGTCTTCACGATCGAACAGGAAGTGGAGGCGGCGATGGGCGCGGCACTCCTCGCGGCGTACGGCACGCAGCTCGTTTCGCACGAGGCCGTGCACGGCGGATGGGTCACGTTGATCGAACGTGCGCGTCCCGACGCGCAGAGACAGGCGCTGTATGCCGAACGCTTCGGCATCTATACGGATCTGTATCCGGCCCTGAGACCCATCATGCACCGGTTGCAACCCGCATGAACATGTTCAGAGCAGCGTGCGCACGTGCCACAACTCGGGAAACAGCACGACGTCGAGCATCTTGCGCAGGTACGGCGCACCGGCTGTGCCACCCGTACCCTGCTTGAAGCCGATGATCCGTTCGACGGTCGTCACGTGACGGAAGCGCCACTGCCGGAACGCGTCTTCGAGGTCGACGAGCTCTTCGGCCATTTCATACAGGTCCCAATGCTGCGACGGGTTCCGGTATATCTCGAGCCACGCGGCCTCGACCGATGCGTCGTGTTCAGTCGGCTGCGTCCAGTCGCGCTCGAGCCGCGACGGCGCGATCGCGAAACCGCGCTTCGCGAGCAGGCGGATCACTTCGTCATAAAACGACGGCGCTTGCAGGGCTTTTTGAAGATCGGCGATCACATCAGGGCGATGCGCATGCGGCTTCAGCATCTGATCGTTTTTGTTGCCGAGCAGGAATTCGAGCTGCCGATACTGATACGACTGAAACCCCGATGAACCGCCGAGAAACGGCCGCATCGACGTGTATTCGGAGGGCGTCATCGTCGCGAGGACGCTCCACGCTTGCACGAGCTGCTCGAAAATACGCGACACCCGTGCGAGCATCTTGAATGCGGGCGGCAGTGCGTCGCGATGCACCGCGGCGAGCGCGGCACGCAATTCATAGAGCGCGAGCTTCATCCAGAGCTCGCTGGTTTGATGCTGGACGATAAACAGCATCTCGTTGTGGTCCGGCGAAAGCGGATGCTGTGCCGATAGAATCGTGTCGAGCGACAGATAGTCGGCGTAATTCATCGACTTCGAAAAATCGGGCTTCGGGTTGTGCCAGCCGCTGTCGTTGCCGCTGCCGCTATCCACCGGGACATGCGGCGTATGCGTGCTGCCGTGGCCGAACGCGGAGCCGTGCGCGGGTTCGTCGTCCTGCAGTTTCATCGGGTCGGTGGTCATCTTGTACTCCTCAGCCGGGTCAGGTCACGGCGACCCGCGCGGCGAATTCGGATGCGCGCCACACTTCGTTTGCGAGCACATCGTGCAGCGTTTGAACCGCGTCCCACACATCGACATAGCGTGTATAAAGCGGCGCAAAGCCGAAGCGCAGCACACGTGGTTCGCGATAGTCGCCGATCACGCCGCTCGCGATTAGCGCCTGCATCACTTCATAGCCATGCGGGTGTTCGAAGCTCACCTGCGAGCCGCGTTGGGCATGCTCGCGCGGCGTGACGAGCTGCAGCGGGAAATCGCCGCAGCGCGCCTCGACGAGTTCGATGAACAGATCGGTCAACGCAAGCGACTTGCTGCGGACGGCTTTCATGTCGGTTTGCAGAAACACATCGAGCCCGCATTCCACCAGCGCCATCGATACGACCGGCTGCGTGCCGCACAGGAAGCGGCCGATGCCGTCGGCGGGTTCGTACGTCGGGCTCATCGTGAACGGCGCGCGATGTCCCCACCAGCCCGATAGCGGCTGCTCGAATGCGCTCTGGTGCCGGTGCGGCACCCAGACGAACGCCGGCGATCCCGGTCCGCCGTTCAGATACTTGTACGTGCAACCCAATGCGCAGTCTGCGCCGACACCGTTCAGATCGACCGGCACCGCGCCCGCCGAATGCGCGAGGTCCCACAGCGCGAGCGCGCCTTTTTGATGAATCAGTCGCGTAAGCGCGGCCATGTCGTGCATATAGCCGGTGCGATAGTTGATCTGCGTGATCATCGCGACGGCGGTGTCGTCCTGGATTGCCGCGGGCAATTCCGACGGATCGTCGACGAGCCGCAGTTCGTAATCGTGGCCGAGTTGAGCGATCAAACCCTGCGCGATGTACAGGTTGGTGGGGAAGTCCCTGCGTTCCGCGACGATCACGCGCCGCTTCGGATCCCGCTGGCGTTGCATGCGCAAGGTGGCGGACAGCAGTTTGAACAGGTTGACCGAAATCGTATCGGTGACGACAACCTCGTTATGCGCGGCGCCGATCAGCGGCGCGAGCTTGTTGCCGAGGCGGCGCGTCAGCGCAAACCAGCCCGCGCTGTTCCAGCTGCGGATCAACCCCTCACCCCATTCGGCGGCGATTACGACCTGCGCGCGTTGCGCCGCTGCAGCGGGCGGCACGCCGAGCGAGTTGCCGTCGAGGTAGATCATGTCGGACGACAATGCGAATTGGGCGCGCAGCGGCGCTAGCGGATCGGCGGCGTCGAGCGCCACAGCTTCGTCACGGGTATTCATTGCGTTGTCCGGTCAAAGAGTCAAGGGTGTGCGGGCAGTGCGCGCAGCACGGCGCGCACGGGGCTCGCATCGAGCGTCGTGAATTTGAGCGGCAACGCGATCAGTTCGTAGTCGCCGGGGGCGACGGCGTCCAGCACGATGCCTTCGAGAATCGCCATCCGGTGCGCGCGGATGCGGTGGTGGGCATCCATCGTCTTCGAATCCTGCGGATCGAGCGACGGCGTGTCGATGCCGATCAGCGCCACGCCGTGTGCGGCGAGCAGGTCGATCGTCGCCGGCGCGACGGCGCAGAATGCGCTGTCCCACGTGCCGACCGGCGCGCGCGCATAGGTGCGCAGCAGCACGCGCGGCGGCACGCCATCCAGCGATCCGGCGACATCGTCCGGCGTCACGAGCGGTGCCGCGCCGATGCAATGAATCACGCGGCAACGGCCGAGATACGCGTCGAGCGCCACCGCGCCGATCGCCGCGCCGGCAGCGTCGTAATGCAGCGGCGCATCGGTGTGCGCGCCGGTATGCGGTGACAGCGTGAGTCGCGCGACGTTGACCGGCGCCCCAGCCTCGATGCGCCAGACCCGTTCGATGCCGACCGGCGTATCGCCCGGCCAGACCGGCGTGGCCGTATCGACGGCGGGGGTGATGTCCCACAGCACGGTCATATCCGCGTGGTTTGCTTGTGTTCCCATACTTTCGATGATAGGCGCGTTGTCACGCAATGTGATTGCGAAAAAAACTCGTTATTTCGTCTGTGTTGGAACATAATTTGAGGCAAATGGAAAAGGGAGACCGAAAATGAACGCGATCTCGCTCGACGCCACCGATTGCCGTATCTTGACGGTGCTACAGCACGAAGGACGAATCAGCAATCTCGATCTGGCAGAGCGGATCTCGCTTTCGCCGTCAGCCTGCTTGCGTCGGCTGCGCCTGCTCGAGGAACAGGGTGTCATCGAACACTACCGTGCGTGTTTGAATCGCGAAGTACTGGGGTTCGAACTCGAAGCGTTTGTGCAGGTGTCGATGCGCAACGACCAGGAAAACTGGCACGAGCGCTTCGCCGAAGCCGTGCGCGACTGGCCGGAGGTGGTCGGCGCATTCGTCGTGACGGGCGAAACGCATTATCTGCTGCGCGTACTCGCGCACAATCTCAAACACTATTCAGATTTCGTGCTGAGCCGGCTGTATAAGGCGCCCGGCGTGCTGGATATCCGCTCGAATATCGTGCTGCAGACGCTGAAAGAAGACTCAGGCGTGCCGGTCGGGCTCGTGCCGGGCGCGAAGGGATAGAAGGAACGGGCGCTGCGCGACGCCGCCTAAATCGGTTTCAACGTATGAAACACGCCGTTCTGAAAGACCAGCGGTGCAGTTGCTTCAGCATTGTCAAGCACGCCGCAGCGTTCCACCTCCCCGACGAAGATCACGTGATCCCCTTCCACGTAGCGGCTGCGGTTGTGGCATTCGAACCACGCCAGCGCGCCGTCCAGCACCGGCATGCCGCTATCGCTCGCGGCATGCGACACGCCTTCGAAGCGGTCGCCTTTCACCGTCGCAAAGCGCTTGCACAAATCGAGTTGCGACGCGGCCAGGACATTGACAACATAATGGCTGTTCGCCTGGAATACCTGCATTGAAGCGGAACGCGTCGCGAGGCTCCACAGCACGAGCGGCGGCGCCAGCGATACTGAGTTGAACGAACTCGCGGTAATGCCAATCAGCTCGCCGGACGAAGCACGCGTCGTGATGACAGTGACACCGGTGGCGAACTGGCTGAGCGCGCTGCGAAACTTGGCGGCGTCGAAATTGGGCGGCGTGGCGGGCTTCATCAGGCGAGGCACTCCCGCGGCGGCCGGGCTGCCGGGCGCCGTGCCTGAACGGAGAAAAACGAATTGACGGTCATGTAGAAAATGGGTGAATTGACCCAATTTTAACGGAATCGCAGGCGGGTCAGGCCGCGGCTATTGCCGGCGGATCAAGATGCCGCACGGCGCAGGCCACAACCGGTTTGGCGCGCATGCGTGGTATGGATAGTGCGTTCAGTCAATGACAGTACTAGATCAAGGAGCGAGCAGCATGAGTCAGACAGTCGAAACTGCCACGTTGGGCGGCGGATGTTTCTGGTGCCTCGAGGCGGTGTATCTGGACGTCGACGGCGTGACGTCGGTTGAATCGGGCTATGCGGGCGGGCAGGCCGAGCATCCGTCGTACGAGCAGGTGTGCGACGGCGTGACGGGGCACGCGGAAGTCGTGAAGGTCGGGTTCGATCCGGCGCGGATCAGCTACCGCGAGATTCTGGATATTTTCTTTGCGATCCACGACCCGACGCAGTTGAACCGGCAGGGTAACGATGTCGGCACGCAATATCGCTCGGTGATTTTCACGCATTCGGACGCGCAGCGCGACACCGCGCTACAGGCGATTCGCGAGATCGAGGAGCAGCGCATCTACGACGGGCAGATCGTCACGCAAGTGCTGCCGCTCGACGGCAATTACTGGCCCGCCGAGGCTTATCATCAGAACTATTTCGCTCAGCATCCGAATCAGGGGTACTGCTCGTTCGTCGTGGCGCCGAAGGTCGGAAAATTCCGCCAGAAGTTCGCGCACCGAATCAAGAGCCGGGCTTGAGCGGTCGGGGCGGCCGGGGCTGTTACGCTGGCGAAACGGTGTCGGTCTGCGCGCTTTCTTCGCGCAGACGCGCACAGGCTGAGGCGATCGCGCGTGCAAGTTGCACGCAGCTAAGCGGCGCCGACCCTTCCGCCTTGTTGTTGACGGCGATCAGCACCGGCTGGCCCGCGATCGCGTAGCGCGCCGCGAGTTCGGCGAGTGCGGTCCGGGTGGCCGGGTCTTCGTCGACGAGCTTGTCGAACGGATCGTATTTGGCCTTCGCCTGTTCGTATTTGAAGCCGCCATGCAGGCTCCAGCGAACGATCAGCGGGCCGGCTGGCGCTTCGTCGAGCAACGCGAGCGCGGCTGCCTGCCGCAGCGGATCCGGCATGCGCGCATGCAGACCCACGCAGTAACGCACGCCGGCTGCCTTCAGCATGCGGATGAAACGCGGCGTCAACAGGCTCGCGTCGCGGATTTCGACGGCGTAGCACGCGCCACCGGGAAGCGGTGGCAGCACGGCCAGAAACGCCGCGAGACGTTCGGTGAACCCCGCTGGTTGCGCGAGCATCTGATCGGGCAGCGGCGAGAACTGGAACACGAGCGCGCCCGCTTTCGCGCCGAGGCCATCGATACATGGCCGCACGAATTCGTCGATTGCCAGTTGCGCATTCAGAAAACACGGGTTCAGCGATACGGGCTCGCCGCGTTCGGCGCGTACGGTCGCATCGGTCACGAGTGCCGGGGCTTTCACGATGAAGCGGAAATGCTCGGGCACCTGCTGCGCGTAGCGCAGATAGTCGGTTAGCGTGAGCGGTGCATAGAACGACCGGTCGATGCTGACGGTGCGCAGCAGCGGATGCGCGCTGTACGCGCCGAGGCCGTCGCGCGAGAGCTTGCTGTTGCTGTAGTCGTCGCCGTAGACGATGCCGCGCCAGCCCGGAAACGACCACGTCGATGTACCGAGATGCACGTGCGGCGGCAATTCGCTTGCGAGCGCAACGACCTCGGGTGAGGGATCAGCGGCCAGCACGCCTTTCGGGCGGCGTTTTTTCGGCTCGGTTGAAGCAGGAGGCGCGGCGTCGTTCGTCGACGGCGGCAAAGCGTCGGGCGTTTCGCCCGCCGGCTCGCCGAACATATCCGGCTGTCCGGCTTGCGCGGTGTCGTCGCGTTCGCGGCGGCGCTCTTCCATCGATTCCCTTGTTTTGTTCGCGTACACGCTGGACCGCGCGAGCAGCGGTCCGGTGTGTGTACGTTACAGCGGCTTGTCGTAGATATAGCGGCGCGACCAAGGCAGTGTCGTCGCGCTGCGCCCCGACTTGCGGCAGACCACCTGGTAGATCGATACGTCGTCGTTCTCGAACGCGTACGCGCAGCCCGCCAGATACACGCGCCAGATACGGAACTTCTCGTCGTCGACGAGCTTTCTCGCCTGATCGGCGGTCGCTTCGAAGTTCTCCGTCCAGAGATCGAGCGTCTGCGCATAGTGGCGGCGCAGACTTTCGACGTCCAACGCTTCGATGCCGCCGCGCTGCATCGCTTCGAGCACAAGGCTGATGTGCGGCAGTTCGCCGTCGGGGAACACGTAGCGGTCGATGAATTCACCGCCGCCGAGCGCGGTTTCGCCGCTGTTGTAGTCGCTCGACGTGATGCCGTGATTCATCGCGACGCCGTCGTCGACGAGCAGGTCGTGGATCTTTTTGAAGTACCCAGGCAAGTTCTTGCGGCCCACGTGCTCGAACATGCCGACGCTCGTAATGCGGTCGAACTGGCCGGCGACATCGCGATAGTCCTGCAGGCGGATCTCGATCCTGTCCGCCAGACCCGCAGCCTTCACCCGTTCAGTAGCGAGATCGAACTGGTTTTGCGACAACGTGACGCCGACGCATTGCGCGCCGAACTTCTGCGCCGCGCGCAACACGAGCGCGCCCCAGCCGCAACCGATGTCGAGCAACCGTTGGCCCGGCTGCAACTGGATCTTCGTGAGAATGTGGTCGATTTTCTTCAGCTGCGCGGTGGCGAGATCTTCATCGCCGTTCTCGAAGTACGCGCACGAATAGACCATGTTCTCGTCGAGCCACAACCGGTAGAACTCGTTCGAGACGTCGTAGTGATACTGAATCGATTTTTTGTCCGACGTTTTGGTGTGGCTGAAGTAACGCCTCACGCGCGCGAGCTTGCTGGCGTTCGTCACGGTGCTGCGCGCGAGCGAGTAACTGATGTTGATGATGTCCGACAGCTTGCCTTCGATATCGATCTTGCCCTTCACGTAGGCCTCGCCGAGATTGTCGAGGCTCGGATCGAGCAGCAGGGGCAGCGCCGATGCGGTATTCACCTTCAGCGTGACGCGCGGCTCCGTGAATTGCCCGAAGTCGTGTTGCTGACCGTCCCACAGTACGAGACGGGCCGGTATATTCGCCTTCGTTTTGACGTCATCCGCCCACTGCGCCAGCTTTTTCTCCCAAAACATTCGATCTCTCCGTATCCAATGAGTCAAAGCAAAGCTTGTCGAATCGGCGGGCACAGCCTTGAATGTTGCGGTGCCCGCTTTAAAACACGATCCGTCCGGCGCGCGCTACCGGGCTTTTCTCGAGTCAGGGCGATAACCGGGTGATTTGCCAGATGCCGCTGCTGTCGAGCATATAGCGTAGCCGGTCATGCAGCCGGGAGGGCCGGCCTTGCCAGAATTCGATTGCCTCGGGAACGAGCCGATAGCCACCCCAATGCGGCGGGCGCGGCGGATTTTCCCCATATTGTGCAATGATTTCCCGCTCGCGCGCTTCAAGGAAGGCACGGCTTTCAATTGCCTGACTTTGCTCCGAAGCCCATGCGCCGACGCGTGAACCGAGCGGCCGCGATGCAAAGTAAGTGTCGCTTTCTTCGGCGCTCGTCTTGACGATGCTGCCTTCGATGCGCACCTGGCGCTCAAGCTCGATCCAGTGGAAAAGCAGGCTCGCGCGCGGATTGGCGGCAAGCTCATTGCCCTTGCGGCTTTGGTAGTTCGTGAAGAACACGAACCCGCGTTCGTCGACGCCTTTGATCAGAACGATGCGTGCCGACGGATGGCCGCGCGAGTCGACCGTAGCGAGCGTCATCGCGTTCGGTTCCGGCAGTTGGGCATCGATTGCCTGAGCAAACCATTTTTCGAACAGACGGATCGGGTCGCGGTCCGCGTCGGCTTCGTCTAACGAGCCGAGCGAATAGTTTTTGCGAAGTTCTGCTAGAGAGCTCATGTTGTTATGCAAGCGCTACAGTGGGGTCAGTATAGCGAAGGAGGCGAATTTTTGCGTCCGGCCGTTTTGCGCAGCCGATGCTGAGCAACAGGATGCACATGCGGCAGGACGCGGGCCCGGCAGCCCGATATCGGCCGGCGCACGATCAGGCAAAATAGCGGCTTCGAACCCCGGCATTTGCCGCCCGCTTCCCGCCTGTTTGCCCGTCTGTTCCCAGCTAGGCCGCCGATCATGTCCATTCCCTCCACCGCCGCGTCATTCGATGTTACTACCAGCCACACCAGGAATGAAGCCGACCGTGCCCGCCGTTTTGGCGGCGTCGCACGGCTTTATGGCGCGGCGGCGCTCGCCGCGTTCGAGCAGGCGCATGTCGCGGTGATCGGCATCGGCGGGGTCGGTTCGTGGGCGGTCGAGGCGCTGGCGCGCAATGCGATCGGTACGCTGACGCTGATCGATCTCGACAATGTCGGCGAGAGCAATACGAACCGCCAGGTTCACGCGCACGAAGGCAACTACGGCAAGCCGAAGGTCGATGCGATGGCGGAACGCGTCGCGCTGATCGATCCAGACTGCGATGTGCGTGTTGTGGAAGATTTTGTAGAGCCGGGTAATTTCGCATCGCTGCTGGGCGGCGGCTTCGATTATGTGATCGACGCGATCGACAGCGTGCGCACAAAGACTGCGTTGATTGCCTGGTGCGTCGAGCACAAGCAGCCGTTGATTACGGTCGGCGGCGCGGGCGGGCAGCTGGATCCGACGCGCATCCGCATCGACGATCTCGCATTGACGATCCAGGATCCGCTGCTGTCGAAGGTGCGCGCGCAACTGCGCAAACAGCACGGCTTCCCGCGCGGGCCGAAAGCGAAGTTCAAGGTCAGTGCGGTGTACTCGGAAGAGCCGTTGATTTATCCCGAGGCGGCCGTCCGCGACCCCGACGAGCAAGCGGAGGACGTCGCCGCATTGCCGGGGCAGACGGGGCCGGTCGGCTTGAATTGCGCGGGGTTCGGTTCGAGTGTGTGCGTGACGGCGAGCTTTGGTCTCGCCGCGGTTTCGCATGTGTTGCGCGCGATCGCGCAGCGTGCGGCCGGATGACGTACCGCAGCGCGCCAACTTCGTTAGAACAATGCGGCGCTCAGCTGGCGGCGCCACTTCGCGACGAGTTCCGGTTGATGCGCAGCGAGATCGAACACCGATAGCATCGTCTTGCGGCCGATGTCGTCGCGGAACGTGCGGTCGCGCTGGACGATAGCCAGCAGCTGCTCGAGCGCGCCTTCGTACTTGCGCCGCGCAATCAACGCGCTGGCGAGATCGAAGCGGGCTTCGAGGTCGTCCGGATGCGCGGCGACGCGCGCCTCGAGCGCATCGGTGGGCGGCAGGGCGGCTGCGGCATCGACAGCGTCGAGCCGGGTCTTGATCGCGTTGTAGCGCGCGTCGATGCCTTGCGTGGTTTTCGGCGACAGCAGATCGACCTCGTTGCGGGCTTCATCGATGCGGCTGTCGGCGAGCAGGAGTTCGATCAGGTCGAGGCGCGCTTCGTCGTAACCCGGGTCGAATGCGAGCGCCTCCTTGAGTGCGTCGTACGCGTCCTCACGCCGGCCTTCGGCCAGCGCCACGCCGGCGGCGGCGCGCGCCGCGTCTGCGCCGTCCGGCACTAGCCGGTCGAGGAATGCGCGTATTTGCCCTTCGGGCAGCACGCCGATGAATTGATCGACCGGCCGCCCGTCGGCAAACGCGACGACATGCGGAATGCTGCGCACCTGAAAGTGCGCGGCGAGCTCCTGGTTCTCGTCGACATTGACCTTCACAAGCTGCCACTTGCCTTCATATTCGGCCTCGAGCTTTTCGAGCATCGGGCTCAGCGCCTTGCACGGCCCGCACCACGGCGCCCAGAAGTCGACCAGCACCGGCGCGAGCGTCGATGCTGCGATTACGTCCTTTTCGAAAGTGGCCAGAGTGGTGTCCATCGTATCCTCGATCTAAAACGGTCTGTCTGTCAGGATAGTTGAGGGCAGATCCCGCAAGGTTCAATCCGGGCAAACGTAGTGTCTGCGCACGCGCTGTCGGGACGCTCAGCGCGGCTTGCGTTCGGGCAATGGAATCCATTCGGTTTCGCCCGGCACTTTGCCCATTTGCTGGTTCGTCCACGCCGTTTTTGCGCGTTCGATCTTCTCACGTGAACTGGCGACAAAATTCCATTCGATAAAGCGTTCGCCGTCGAGCTTTTCACCGCCGAGCACCATCGCCGTCGCGCCCTTGCTGCTCGCGAGCGTCACCGTTTCACCCGGCGCGAGCACCGCCATCTGCCCGGCTTCGAGCGGGGTGCCGTCGATCGTCAGATCGCCTTCGACCAGATAGACGCCGCGCTCGTCGTGTTCCGGCTCGAGCGCGAACGCGCTGCCAGGCGTGAAATGCGCGGCGACATACAGCATGCCGGAGAAGGTGCGAGCGGGCGCGGTGTGACCGAATGCGGTGCCGGCGATCACGCGCAGCGTGACGCCGTTGCGCTCGATTTGCGGCAGCGTGGCTGCTGCGTGATGTTCGAACGAAGGATCGGTGTCTTCATTGGCAACCGGCAGCGCCACCCACGTCTGAATGCCATGCACGTTCGAACCGCTCGCGCGCGCTTCGTCGGGCGTGCGCTCCGAGTGAACGATGCCCGAGCCTGCGGTCATCCAGTTCACGTCGCCGGGGATGATCTTCTGGTGCGAGCCAAGACTGTCGCGGTGCATGATCGCGCCTTCGAACAGATAGGTCACCGTGGCGAGGCCGATGTGCGGATGCGGGCGCACGTTGAGACCCGTCCCGGCCGGCAGCGTGGCCGGGCCCATGTGATCGAAGAAGATGAACGGACCGATCAGGCGCGCCGCCATCGCGGGCAGCACGCGCCGCACAGTCAGGTTGCCGATGTCGCGCAGATGGGGCGTAAGGACCGCTTTGATCGATGAGGACATGACGGGCTGGGTAGAGTAGGGCGGGATGGTCATTCTACTGCCCTGCGGCGCAAGGTGGGGTGCGGGGCGGCTGCTCGCCGGCCGGCGCGGACATAGCGCGCCTCCTGCGCAATGTACACACATGTATTTACAATTGACGAAGGGTAGCCTATAGTACATCCGTCGTACATCCATCAATGGGTTTCAGCATGCCTACCACGAGAATTTTCCGTAACGGCAATTCGCAAGCCATACGCATCCCGGCAGAACTGGCCTATGCGTACACGGACGTCGAGGTGGAAATCGAACGCTTCGGCGACGAATTGCGTATTCGTCCGCTGCGGCGGCCGCTTGCCGGGGTCTTGAAGAAATTCGCGAAATTCGGGCCGGATTTCATGGCGGAAGGCCGCGGCGAGCACGAGCAGGCGGAGCGCGAGGATCTGTAATGCCGCGCTATATGCTGGATACCAACATGTGCATCTATCTGATGAAGAATCAGCCTGAACAGGTTGCGCGGCGCTTCGCCGAATGCTTTGTCGGCGATGTCGTCATGTCCGCCATTACGTTCGCGGAATTGGAATATGGGGTCGCGGTGTCCGCCAATCGTGCGCGCGAACGGCGCAATCTGACTGCGCTCGTCGGAGATATTCCCGTGCTGCCGTTCGACGCGGCCGCCGCCGCCGCCTACGGGCCCATCCGAGAGGCGACGCGCGAACGGAAGAAAGACCAACTGGACAAAATGATCGCGGCGCACGCGGTGTCGTTGAAGATCGTGCTCGTCACCAACAATGAGCGAGACTTCGCGAGCTATCCCGGCGTGAAGATCGAAAACTGGCTGAACGCTTAAGTCCTCGCGCCATAGCTTAAGCTTAACCGCGGTTAGGTGGTCGAAGCGCTGCCCAACCCTCTGCGCCCACCGCTCCGGTAAACTCCAACACGTCACAACCGAACTCCGGAGACGCGGATGTCGCCGAAAGACCTGCTGCTCGCGCTGGTTGTCGTCGTGGTGTGGGGCGTCAATTTTGTCGTGATCAAGGTCGGCCTGCACGGTGTACCGCCGATGCTGCTCGGCGCGCTGCGCTTCACGCTTGCCGCCGTGCCCGCCGTGTTTTTTGTCAAACGCCCGCGGATGCCGTGGCTCTGGCTGATCGCTTATGGCGCGACCATTTCGCTCGGCCAGTTCGCGTTCCTGTTCTCCGCGATGTATGTCGGCATGCCGGCGGGCCTCGCATCGCTCGTGCTGCAGGCGCAGGCGTTTTTCACACTGATTTTCGCCGCGCTGTTTCTGCATGAACGCTTTCGCGTGCACAACGTCATTGGTCTTCTGATCGCCGCTGGCGGTCTTGCCGTCATCGGCATGCAAGGCGGGCGCGCGATGACGCCAGGCGGTTTCGTCCTTACGCTGTGCGCCGCGGTGATGTGGGCGCTCGGCAATATCGTCACGAAGAAAGCGGGAAGGGTAGACCTGGTTGCGCTCGTCGTGTGGGGCAGCCTGATTCCGCCGCTGCCGTTTTTTCTGCTGTCGTATTGGCTCGAAGGACCGCAACAGATCGCCGCGGCGCTAGCCGGCATCGGCTCGAGTTCGATATTCGCGATCGTCTATCTCGCGTTTGCCGCGACACTGCTTGGCTATGGCCTGTGGAGCCGGTTGTTGTCGCGTCATCCGGCGAGCGAGGTTGCGCCGTTTGCGTTGCTCGTGCCGATCGTCGGAGTGGTTTCCGCCGCGCTGCTGCTCGACGAACATCTCTCTGCGGTGCAGATCGCGGGTGGGGCAGTGGTGATGGCTGGGCTTGCAGTGAACGTGTTCGGCGGCTGGGTCGTGCGGCGTCTCGCACCGGCGCGTTGATGCGATCGGCGTGCGCGGCGCGGCCTCAGGTCATCCGGTTCTTGGCCAGCGGCGGATTCGCCGCGAAATAGCGTTTGATGCCGTTCATGATCGCGGTGGCCATCCTGTCGCGATATGCGTCGTCGTTCAGGCGCCGCTCTTCATCGGGGTTGCTGATAAACGCGGTTTCGACCAGGATCGAAGGGATATCCGGCGCTTTGAGCACCGCGAAACCCGCCTGTTCGACCGAGCCTTTATGCAGCCGGTTGATGCCGCCGATCTCCTTCAGCACAAAGTTGCCATAGCGCATCGAATCGCGAATCTGCGCGGTGGTCGACATATCGAAGAGCGCGCGGTTCACCGACGCATCGGCGGACTTGATGTTGATCCCGCCGATCTGGTCCGACGAGTTTTCCTTGTTCGCCATCCAGCGCGCCGCCGCGCTCGATGCGCCATGATCGGACAACGCGAACACCGACGAGCCGCTCGCCTCGGGCGTCGTAAACGCGTCGGCGTGAATCGACACGAACAGGTCTGCGCCGACCCGCCGTGCTTTTTGCACGCGCACGTTGAGCGGTACAAAGAAGTCGGCATCACGCGTCATCATCGAGCGCATGTTGGGTTGCGCGTCGATCTTCGCGCGCAGCCGCTTCGCGATGTCCAGCGCGACATGCTTTTCATACGTGCCGCTGCTGCCGATCGCGCCCGGGTCTTCGCCACCGTGGCCGGGGTCGATTGCGACGGTCAGCAGACGGACCGTATTGCTTTTGCCTTTCGGGGTGGTGAACGTGTAGGTGTCGTCGTTGTCGGTAGCGGCGCTGTCGCTGTCGTCGTTGCGCGCCATCGCGGAAGGCGGCGGCTGCAGCGGCTTGCCCGGCGCGCGCGGCGCCGGTGCCGGTGCCGGGCTCACCCGCGCCGGCGGACGGGGCGCCAGCGCAGGCGAGCTCGGCGAGGGCGTATCGTTTTGTGCGTACTTTTCGAAGAAGGCCTCGCTGCTGTCGGTTCCGGACGGCGGCGCGGACGGTCCGCTCAGCGTCGCGTCGGGCGGTGCATTCGCTTCGTTCAGGCGCTGTTCCTTATGCTCGGTCTGCGCGAGCAGATCCATCAGCGGATCGGGCGCAACGGCCGGATACAGGTCGAACACGAGCCGGTACTTATACGTGCCGACGGGCGGCAACGTGAACACCTGCGGCTTCACTGAGCCTTTCAGGTCGAACACCATCCTCACCACATGCGGCTGGTACTGGCCGACCCGCACCGATTGAATCTGCGGATCGTTGGGCGTGATCTTCGACACGAGATCCTTGAGCGCCTGATCGAGATCGAGGCCGTTCAGATCGACGACCAGCCGGTCCGGGCCTTGCAGCAACTGCTGCGCGTTCTGCAGCGGCTGGTCCGATTCGATCGTCACGCGCGTGTAGTCGCGCGCGGGCCAGACGCGCACGCCGAGCACCGAACTCGCCCAGGCGAGACGTGGCGCGGCGAGCCCGAGGATGAGCGTCGACGCCCCCGCGCGCAGGATCTGGCGGCGCCGCCAGCTGTGCGTCGCGGTAGCCGCCGATTCGATCGAGCGGAACGGTTTGATCAACATCTTTCGAGACATGCCTTTCCTGATTCGCTATACGCCCGGGCCGTCAGCCTGCGCCCTTCGCCTTCGACATCGAGAGCCAGCACGAGATCCGGCACGCCGAGCAAATTGCCCGCGCGCTGCGGCCATTCGACGAGGCAGATCGCGCCTCGGTCGAAATACTCGCGAAAGCCTGCATCGGCCCATTCGGCCGGATCGTTGAAACGGTACAGATCGAAGTGATAGAGCTCAAGTTCCCCATCGGGCCTCTCGAGCGCATAAGGTTCGACGAGCGTATAAGTCGGGCTGCGCACGCGGCCGGTATGGCCGAGCGCACGAAGCGCTGCGCGTACGAGCGTGGTTTTGCCGGCGCCGAGGTCGCCTTGCAACTGCACCTGCAAACCCGGAAATGCCTGATTGCCGATGCCGCGATGGGCGGTTCGCTGCGCATGGCGCTCGCTTTCGAGCGCCTTGGCGAAGCGCTCGCCGAACGCCGCGGTGGCAGCTTCGTCCGCAAGCGTGAAATGGCGCTCCAGCAGGACGTCGGCGGCAGGTTGCGGTGCGAGTTCGGGTTGGGCGGGCATTCTCGTAAAATGGCGTGATGAACCGAAGCCTGCAGCATCCCGTTTCCAGCACGCCCGACTCCATCGGCAACCCGCGTGCTCCGCATCGTTTCGATGAAGCGGCGCTGGCTGCGCTCGCGTCGCGCATCAAAACATGGGGACGCGAGCTGGGTTTCGGCGAGATAGGTATCAGCGATACCGATCTTGCGGATGCCGAGGCGGGCCTCGCTGCATGGCTCGACGCGGGCTGCCACGGCGAGATGGATTATATGGCCAAACATGGGATGAAACGCGCGCGGCCCGCCGAGCTTGTGGCCGGCACGCGACGCGTGATCAGCGCACGAATGGCCTATTTGCCCGCGGCGGCAAGCGGCGGAAAGGGCGCTGAAAGCGCGCTGCATGGAGAATCGGAGTCCAGCGTGGAGGTTGGATCGCAGGCGCCGCGCATCGACTGGCGCGCGCACGAGCAAGCGCGCCTCGCGGACCCGGCTGCTGCTGTGGTGTCGATCTACGCGCGTGGCCGCGACTATCACAAGGTCATGCGCCAGCGCCTGCAACAGCTTGCCGAGCGGATCGAGGCGGAAGTCGGCGCGTACGGTTATCGCGTGTTTGCCGATTCCGCGCCGGTGCTCGAGGTGGAACTGGCGCAGAAGGCGGGTGTCGGCTGGCGTGGCAAGCACACGCTGCTGCTGCAGCGCGACGCGGGGTCGCTCTTTTTTCTCGG
>DASXXR010000081.1:0-2702 GCA_036502945.1 Paraburkholderia sp.
ACGCAACCGCGGGCAGCGCATCGACGGTCGTGACCGACTGCCTGATCGTGGCTGGCACGCTCTGCGTGTCGCTGTCGCCGCCGGTTTTCTGGTGCCACGTGAACGTCGATGAATCCGTTTCCGTGACGCGCTGCTGCAGCACCGTGCCGGTATCGCTGACCGTGCCGCCATTCGCACGGCGCACGAGATCACCGCCCGCTGCAATCGTCGACGACTGGTTGCTGATCGCGCCGCCGTCCGCGTTGATGCGGATCGCGCCCTGTGCCTGGATCGTCGCCGCGCTGCCCGCGTTCACCAGCTGGTCGGTCGCGACCGTCGTCGACTTGGTGCGCGACATCTCGACGTAGTCGTGGTTGTCCTGCCCCAGACTGTAATTCACCTGAACGCTGTCCGGACGCATGTTCCTCGCCGGGTCGTAGTCCGGCCAGAACGTGATCGAATACGTGTCGCCGTGGTCGGTGAGGCGCTCGTAGTACTGCACCGGGTTGTTCGTGATGGTGCGCGTCGACGGCGGATGGGTACATGCGCCATCCGCATCGCAAACGGGTTGCGCATAACCTGTCTTCGAATCGATGTACCGGTCGATCAGCGGCTGCGTGAGCGAGAACGACTGCGCACCGGAATCAAGGTTCGTCACCTGCGATTTCGGCACCTGAACCGTGATCGGTTGCATCAGATGCCCCACTGTCCCGGTGCCCAGTGCGCCCGTGCTCCAGTTCCATTGCGCATAGAGCAGGCTCCGGTAAAAGCCGAGGTCGTCGCCGCCCAGACCGCCGGTCCAGAGCGTGAGCGTCGTCGACGCGCCCGGCTGCGGCGTGCCGGCCCGCGTCACAACACCTGTTCGAACGTTGTCGAGCGTGCGCGCGGCGATATCGATATCGCCATCGGCTTCGATGTTCGCCGCGCGGTTGGTCAGCGTGTTCGTCTGGTTCGCGAGCAGGCCGGAGGGGTCCCGCGTGCCGTCCTTCGCGATTTCCAGATTGCCCGCGCTGTAGATCAGCGCGCCGTCGGCGTTCGTCACCGAGTTCGACGCGTACAGGCCGACGAACCGCGCACCTGCAATCACGGCCTGCGCGCCGGTATTCTGGATATCGGTTGCGAACAGTTGCACGTTGCTGCCGATCAGCGTGCCGGTGTTCACGAGCGTCGAACTGTGCGTCGCGACCGTGTCGCCTTCGATGGCTCCGGCGTTGGTCAGCGTACCCGCTGTGTTGAGCGTCGTCGACGATGAATTGATCTGCGCGCCCGCTGCGTTCACGATATTCGCGCCGCTCGCGGTCAGTGCGCCCGCTGCCGCCAGCGTGCCGGTGCTGGTGAGCGTACCGGTCGCCGACACGCTCATGTCGCCGTCCGCGTGCAGGGTGTTCGCCGCAGTGTGGGTGTAGTCGCCGGTGACGGCGAGCGACAGGTTGCGGCCCGCGGCCATGTCGCCGTCGCCCGATACCGCGCCGCGCACGGCAATGTCGCGGTTTGCGCGGATTGCGCCGCCCACGTTTGACAGCGAAGCGCCGGCAACGAACACATCGAGCCCGCCAAGGAGCGCACCGCCGTCGTTGATGACGGCCGCGCTCGCCTGGTCAAGCGTCAGCGCCGTGCCACCGTAGAGCGTGCCATTCGTGTTGTTCACGCGCTGAGTAACGTTCAGCTTCGCGGCGCCGCCTGCGATGAGTTGCGCGCCTTTATCGTTCGATAGCGTTAGCGCGTTGAGCGTCACGTCGCCATTGCCGCCGATCGTGCCGCCCGTGTTCGTGACAACGCCTGCGGATGAAATGGTCACCGCGCCTTCGCCCGCGCTGGTCAGCTTGCCGCCCGTGTTGTCGATGCTGGCGGCTGTCACGTTCACCGTGCCATGCGCGCCGTTCGTCGATAGCGTGCCGCCCTTGTTGTTCAGCGTGCCCGTCGCTGTCGCAGTCAGTGCGCCGCCTGCGCTGACATTGCCCGCATGGTTGTCGAAGGTCTGCGCGTGGATCGTGGCGTCGCCGAGCGCGTGAAGGGTGCCGCTGTCACTGGCCAGCGTACCGGCTGCGGTTGCCACCAACGCGCCGCCCGCAGTCGCGGTTGCGCCCGACAGGTTCAGATCGCCACCTGTCGCGCGGAGCGTGAGCGTGCCGTTCGCCGACGTCTCGCTGCCCGACAGGTCGACCGATGCGCCCCGCAGCACGGCACTGCCGCCTGCCGCGTTGCGGCCGGTCGCGGCAAGCGCGCCGCCCGTGGCGACGTTCAGGTCACCCGACTGCGACACCGAGCCGTCGCTGTTGATGCCCGCGCCGAGCGTACCGGTCGACGCAACACTACCGGCATTGATCGTCGTGTTCTGCCGTGCAGCAAGCGTGCCGCCGTTGGTCAGCGTGCCCGACGTGGTTGCGCTCACGCTCTGCTGCGCATAGGTGGTGCCGCTGTTGTCGATGCCGTCGCGCGCCGCAAGCGCAACGTCGCCGCTCGCGTTTGTCTGTCCGGCGAGCACGAGCTTGCCCTGCGCGGTCAGGATCAGGTCGCCAGCCTGTGCAGCGAGCACGCCGCGGGTCGACACCCCGACGCCGTATTCATTCGACGCGAGGAAGATCCGGTTCGCGTACATGCCGCCCAGCTGGCTCACATCGATCGACACGTCGGGCACGGGCCCGTCGGCCGCGATTGGCGCCGCCGCGAGCGTGTCATGATCGACCCGGTTCGCGCCCGCGACAACGTTCAGGTTCTTCGCG
>DASXXR010000082.1:0-5051 GCA_036502945.1 Paraburkholderia sp.
GGTCGGCGTAGTCAGCAAGCCGTTCGAATTCGAAGGCGGCAAGCGCATGCGCGTTGCCGAAGCGGGTTCGCAGCAGCTGGAGGATCACGTCGACTCGCTGATCGTCGTTCTGAACGACAAGCTGTTCGAGGTGATGGGCGACGACGCTGAGATGGACAAATGCTTCCAGTGTGCTGACGACGTGCTACACAACGCAGTGGCCGGCATCGCTGAAATCATCAACGTCGATGGCCTCGTCAACGTCGACTTCGAAGACGTGAAGACGGTGATGGGCGAGCAGGGCAAAGCGATGATGGGCACGGCGACGGTGGCCGGTGTCGATCGCGCGCGTCTGGCGGCGGAACAGGCCGTGGCGAGCCCGTTGCTCGAAGGCGTCGATCTGTCGGGTGCGCGCGGCGTGCTGGTGAACATTACGTCGAGCCGTTCGCTGCGTTTGTCGGAAACGCGCGAAGTGATGAACACCATCAAGAGCTACGCTGCCGAAGACGCAACGGTGATTTTCGGAGCCGTGTACGATGACGCGATGGGCGACGCACTGCGCGTAACCGTCGTGGCGACGGGCCTTGGCCGCGCTGCGAAGAAACAGCAATCGGCACCGATGACGCTGCTGCGCACCGGTACGGATAACCAGCCGGTCAACAGCGCGATACAGCACGGCTACTCGACGCAGCACGCACACACGGCGGATTACGGCTCACTGGATACGCCGGCTGTGTGGCGCACGTCGCGCGATACCGCGGCTTCGCACGTCCAGGCGCTGCAGGAAAAGGGCGTCGACACGTACGACATTCCGGCTTTCCTGCGCAAGCAGGCGGACTGACACGCGAGGAGCGGCTTTCGTTGCGGCGCAATGGATCGCGCCTGCACGAATGCACGAGCGTGGCAGTGGACCAGCGAACCAAGCCGCGTTTCACAAGACGCGCGGTCCGGATGCTTGCCCTCTTCGAGTTTTCGAAGCGGGGCGGGTGGCTGTCGCGCCATGAAACCTCCACTGCTGCACGTATGACGTGCGAGCAGGCTCCCGCATCGATGTGAAGGAACGAGCATGATCAAAACTGGTGAAAAACTGCCTGACGCAACCGTCTTCGAATTGATCGAGGACGAGCGGGCGGGTTGCACGATCGGACCGAACAGCTTTAACGTAAGCAAAGAGACAGCGGGTAAGCGCGTGGTGATCTTCGGGTTGCCCGGCGCGTTCACGCCCACCTGTTCGGCCAAGCATGTACCGGGTTATGTCGAAGCCGCGGAACGACTGCGATCGGCGGGTATCGACGAGATCTGGTGCGTGTCCGTCAACGACGCGTTTGTGATGGGCGCGTGGGCACGCGATCAGCGAACCTCGGGCAAGGTGCGCATGATGGCGGACGGCAGTGCGGCTTTCACCACGGCGCTCGGTCTGGAGCAGGATTTGTCCGCGCGCGGCATGGGCATTCGTTCCCAGCGTTACGCGATGGTGATCGACGACGGTGTGGTCAAGACGCTGCACGTCGAAGCACCCGGCAAGTTCGAAGTGAGCGATGCGGCGAGCATTCTCGCGACGTTGAGCTAGTTGCGACAGGCGTGACCAGCCCGCCACGACGTGTTGTTGTGTCGCGGCAACGCCGATGATGACGTCATTGTGACAGGCCGTAACGCGGGCCGACGACCGGAAACGCCTCCATTCCGGGCGTCGGCCCGCCATGCTTTGCCATTGAAGCCCGCTGCGTAATGTCGCGAAACAGATTGATACGACCACGCGGCGCCGCCTCCAGGGCGGATGGAGTATAATTCGGGCTATGAAATGAAAAGTCCCGATTGGGATTTTTAATCGAGCAGAAGATAATCATGTTGAAGCAGCGCACTATCAAAACGATCGTCAAGACGGTCGGCATCGGCTTGCATTCGGGCCGTAAGGTCGATCTCACGCTCCGCCCGGCGGCGCCGGACACCGGTATCGTGTTTTCGCGCGTGGATCTGGCCACGCCGGTGGATATTCCCGCGTCGGCCATGGCGATCGGCGATACGCGGCTTGCTTCGGTGTTGCAGAAAGACGGCGCCCGGGTGTCCACCGTCGAGCATTTGATGTCCGCGTGCGCGGGTCTCGGCATCGACAATCTTTATGTCGACGTCACCGCGGAAGAAATCCCGATCATGGACGGTAGCGCAGCTTCGTTCGTGTTTCTGATTCAATCGGCGGGCATTGAGCAACAGAACGCCGCGAAGAAATTCATCAAGGTTAAGAAGCCGGTTGAAATCCGCGACGGCGACAAATTCGCGCGTCTCGACCCGTATTTCGGTTTCAAGCTGAAATTCACGATCGATTTCCGTCATCCGGCTGTCGATAAAACCGGCCAGGCGCTGGAAATCGATTTTGCCAATACGTCGTATGTGCGCGAGATCGCGCGCGCCCGCACGTTCGGCTTCGCGCATGAAGTGGAAACGATGCGCGAACTGGGTCTCGCGCGCGGCGGCAGCATGGACAACGCGATCGTCCTCGACGAATACCGCATCCTGAACAACGACGGCCTGCGTTACGACGACGAGTTCGTGAAGCACAAGATGCTCGATGCGATCGGCGATCTGTATGTGATCGGGCATCCGTTGCTCGCATCGTACGACGCGTACAAGTCGGGCCACGGCCTCAACAATGCATTGCTGCGCGAATTGCTGGCGCATGAAGACGCGTATGAGATCGTCACATTCGACGATTTGCAGAAGGCACCGCGCGGTTTCGGCTTCGATACGCAGACGGCGTTCGCCTGATCGGTTCTGCGAAAACCGGACGGCAAGCGCCCGACGTTTTGCAAAGGAAAGCGGCCCAGACGGGCCGCTTTTTCATTATTCGCGATTCTTTCTATGTCGCGCCGCCATTTTGGCCAAAGCCGCCTGCAACGGAGACGGGGCGAGCGATTCGGAGAGCGCATGCAAAGCGTCGGCGCCCGTGCGCGTCATGCGCGCCTGCTTGGCCGGCTGCGGTTCCTTGACCGGCTGCGGCCTCACGCGGATCTTCAGCGATTGCACGGCCCAGCCGCGCTGCTGCAGATCGGCCAGCAACCGCGGTTCCAGATGTCGCAAACGCGCCGCGAGCGCGTTATGCGCGGCGAAGAGCGCCAACACACCATCTTTGATGAAGCCGGGTTCGACGCTTGACGCCAGATAATCGGGCAGCAAGGCGGTGAGGTCGCGCTCGAGCGCGGCGATTTGCTCGACGCCTGCCCGCAGCGCGGCGAACGCGTCGGTGCGATCCAGCACGTCAGCGACCCGCTGCGGGCGGCGCGAACTGGACGTCGGCGAAAACGGCCCTGAAAACGACGAGAAGCGGCTCATGTCTGGCGATAGTGGCGCGAAGGCGCCTCGTGCGCGATCAATATTGCATTGTAGCGCGCCGTATGCTGCGGGCCGCGCCC
Source organism: Paraburkholderia sp. (assembly GCA_036502945.1). Classification (GTDB taxonomy): domain Bacteria; phylum Pseudomonadota; class Gammaproteobacteria; order Burkholderiales; family Burkholderiaceae; genus Paraburkholderia. Next base: position 3,387 of record DASXXR010000082.1, read on the forward strand.
GATGGACGTCGGCAAGCTCGCCAGGTGACAACGCGGGGCCGCAAAAAGCGCCCGCAAGCCCCGCCCGCCTTCTTACAGTCGACACAGGCGCGCCCGGGGACGCGTGCTAAAATCCCCGATTCGAATTCAACCCTTGGACAAGCCGCCGAGGCATTTCCGACACCGGGCAAGCGGGGGCACCCACCCCGGTCGTCCTTCCTGCCGAAGCCGCGACGCAGATACCGACCCGATGACCACCGGTTTTCTACAAAAGATTTTTGGCAGTCGCAACCAGCGGCTGGTCAAGCAATATCAAAAGACCGTCGTGTCGATCAATGCGCTCGAACCGCAGATCGAGCAACTGACGGACGACCAATTGCGCGCCAAAACCGATGAGTTCCGTCAGCGCGTCGCGAGCGGCGAGTCGCTCGACAAGCTGCTCCCGGAAGCGTTCGCGGTGTGCCGCGAGGCCAGCAAGCGCGTGCTGAAAATGCGGCACTTCGACGTGCAGTTGATCGGCGGGATGGTGCTGCACTACGGGAAGATCGCGGAAATGCGCACCGGCGAGGGCAAGACGCTCGTCGCGACGCTCGCGGGGTATCTGAATGCGCTGTCCGGGCGCGGTGTGCACGTCGTCACGGTGAACGACTACCTCGCGCAGCGCGACGCCGAATGGATGGGGGTGCTGTACAACTTCCTCGGGCTATCGGTCGGGATCAATCTGTCGCAGATGGATCACGATATGAAGCAGCAGGCGTACGCCGCCGACATCACCTACGGCACGAACAACGAATTCGGCTTCGACTACCTGCGCGACAACATGGTCTACGAGACCGATTCGCGCGTACAGCGGGCGCTCAATTTCGCGGTCGTCGACGAAGTGGACTCGATCCTGATCGACGAGGCGCGCACGCCGCTCATCATCTCCGGCCAGGCGGAAGACCACACGGAACTCTACGTTCGGATGAACGCGCTGCCGCCGCTGCTCGAACGGCAGATCGGCGAAGAGAAAGCGGACGGCACCGGGGTCGAAAAGCCAGGCGATTACACCCTCGACGAAAAAGCACGCCAGGTGTTCCTCACCGAGTCCGGCCACGAAAAGGCCGAGCGCCTGCTTGCCGAATGGAGCCTGATCGGCGAGGGCGAAAGCCTGTATGCGCCGCAGAACATCACGCTGATGCACCACGTGTACGCCGCGCTGCGCGCTCACACGCTGTTCCATCGCGATCAGCACTATGTCGTGCAGAACGGCGAAGTGATCATCGTCGACGAATTCACCGGCCGTCTGATGTCCGGTCGCCGGTGGTCGGACGGTCTGCACCAGGCGGTCGAAGCGAAGGAGCATGTGAAGATTCAGAGCGAGAACCAGACGCTCGCGTCGATCACGTTCCAGAACTACTTCCGCATGTACGCGAAGCTGTCCGGCATGACCGGCACGGCCGATACCGAAGCGTACGAATTCAACGAAATCTACGGCCTCGAAACTGTCGTGATTCCGACGAACCGGCCGCCGAAGCGGCTCGACCGTCAGGACCAGATCTACAAGACGGCGCGCGAACGTTACGACGCGGTGATTCTCGATATCCGCGAATGCTACGAGCGCGATCAGCCGGTGCTCGTCGGCACGACGTCGATCGAGAACTCGGAACTGCTGTCGCATTTGCTGAAGCAGGCCGGCTTGCCTCA
>DASXXR010000083.1:0-13691 GCA_036502945.1 Paraburkholderia sp.
ACCGCACCGTTTCACCCTTACCTGATCCCGGCTTGCGCCGGGCCATCGGCGGTTTGCTTTCTGTTGCCCTGTTCCGCGTGTCGCCACGGATGGCCGTTAGCCATCACCCTGCCCTGTGGAGTCCGGACTTTCCTCGCCCTCGCCGGCCGAAGCCGGTGAAGCCGCGACTGCCTGGCCTGCTTTGCTGCCGGCGATTCTAGCATCGCCGGCAACCGTCCGGGCGCGGCGGCCCGCGCGAAAGACCCACGGATCGTCATAGAAAGACGGCGTCTCGTTCGCGGGCCACCAACCGGGGATGCCGAGCACGGGCAGTGGCGTGTAGGCGCGGCCGCTCAGCGCGTCGGCTGCGAGCAGTGCGTCGCTGCCCCCCTCATCGAGCCACGCGTCGCGTTTTGCGAGGTCCCAGGAAAAGTAAGCCGGAGGTACGTCGACGATCCATGCGTGCGCCGTGCACGCCTTGTACGGCAAGATCAGCTTTTCGAGCAACGCGTGGCCGAAGCATCGCACGTCGCATCGCTGCCCCCATGCTTGACGTGAGGCGATGAAAAGCGCCGGCCAGTGGAACGCTCTCAACGCGGCGCTCAGCGCTGGGTCGCAACAGGCGAACAGCACGGCGTTTTCGTCGAAGAGCGTCAGCGCGTCGCGGGTGGCGCCGCGCGTGGGGCCGACGCCGAGTGCATCGATGGCCGTTGACTGGCGTGCGTTGAGCGCCGCCTTGATGCGCGGAAACTGGAACCAGACGAGCGCATTGAAGAAGTCGTGCAGGTTGTGGCGCGTGGGCACGCAGCCCGTCGATGCAATGTGTGCCTCATAAGCAGTGCCGGCCGGCAGATCGTCCTGCGCGATGAAGGCGAGGCGCTGTCCGCGGCCGGTCGGTTGGCCGGACTGGCGCGCGTCCCGATTCATTTCGTCGAGCAGTGCCGTTGCACTTTGCAACGCCGCCCGCTGCCAGCGCTCCCCGCGGGCCGCGAATTGCGCGAACCATCGCGTCGACCAGTCGATATCGGCGAAACTCGTCGCCTTCGGCGCAGCACGCGATGGCGTGTTGTCTGGATCGGTTCTGTTGCTGGCAGACTGGCTCATGATCGGTCTGGGTCTATATCACGCGTGTCAGGCCGCCTGGCTTAGATAGGCCAACAACGGTCCAGACCCAGCGGCCCTCGCCCGTTAGCAAAACCCCACCCTCAAACAAGCCGCCAGCCGATCGATTCGCCGCCTCGCAGCGGCACGACCGGCGTATCCCCGACTGCCAGTTCGGCGGGCAGCGTCCACTGTTCACGGCGCAACGTCACACGTTCGCCGTTGCGCGGCAGACCGTAGAAATCCGCGCCATAAAAACTCGCAAAGCCTTCAAACCGATCCAGCGCGCCGACGCTGTCGAACGCTTCCGCATACAGTTCGAGTGCATGCAGCGCCGTATAGCAACCCGCGCAGCCGCACGCGTGCTCCTTGAGCCCCTTCGCATGCGGCGCGCTGTCGGTGCCGAGGAAAAAGCGCGGATTGCCCGACGTCGCCGCTTCGACGAGCGCGACCCGATGCTTCTCGCGTTTCAGCACCGGCAAGCAGTAATAGTGCGGCCGAATGCCGCCTTGAAAGATCGCGTTGCGGTTGTAAAGCAGGTGATGCGCGGTGATGGTCGCGCCGAGCAGCCCGGGCGCGACACCGGCGTCGCGGACATACTCCGCGGCGTCCCGGGTTGTGATGTGCTCGAACACGACCTTCAACGCGGGAAAATCGCGGCGCAGCGGTGTCATCACGCGGTCGATGAACACCTTCTCGCGATCGAACAGATCGATCGACGCGTCCGTCACCTCGCCATGCACCAGCAGCGGCATGCCGGTTTCCTGCATCGCTTCGAGCGTCTTCGAACACTTCATGAGGTCGGTCACGCCGGCGTCCGAATTGGTCGTCGCGCCCGCCGGATACAGTTTCACACCATGCACGAAGCCGCTTTCGCGCGCGCGGCGGATCTCATCGGCCGGTGTATTGTCGGTGAGGTACAACGTCATCAGGGGTTCGAACTTTATGCCGGCGGGAATGGCCGCGATGATCCGGTCGCGATACGCGCGCGCCTGTTCGGTGGTCGTAACTGGCGGCTTCAGATTCGGCATGATGATCGCGCGGCCGAACTGACGCGCGGTGTGCGGCAGGACGGACGCGAGCATCGCGCCATCGCGCACGTGCAGGTGCCAGTCATCCGGCCGTGCAAGCGTAAGCGAATCGACGGATGTGGAAGAAGGGGGGGAAGCGGCAGAAGAAAAGATCATGGCGAGCGAGGTAGCGAGCCCTGCGACACCATACGATCGACGCTGACAAACCGTCATGCTGAGGCCTGAACACCCGTCAATTTTAATGATTGCCGCTTCCGGCTCGGTGATATGCTTGGAAAGTCATCATTGTAACGGGTACCTCGCCCTTACACGCTCTGCCTCAGCGCATCATGTGCCAACTTCTTGGAATGAACTGCGCCGCGCCGACGGACGTCATCTTCTCGTTCACCGGTTTTGCGGCACGCGGCGGCGTCACCGACCACCATGCCGACGGCTGGGGTGTCGCGTTCTTCGAAGACAAGGCGTGCCGCCTGTTCATCGATCATCAATCGTCGGCCACGTCGCCGATTGCCGAGATGGTCAAGCGCTATCCGATCAAGTCGAAGAACACCATCGCGCATATCCGCAAGGCGACGCAAGGCCATATCGTGCTGGAGAACTGCCATCCGTTCTTGCGCGAGTTGTGGGGCCGTCATTGGATCTTCGCGCACAACGGCGACTTGCAGGACTATCAGCCCGCGCTGACGGGGGTCTATCAACCCGTGGGCAGCACCGACAGCGAGCTTGCATTCTGCGCGCTGCTGCAAGGTCTGCGCGAGGCGTTTCCGGGCCAGCAGCCACCGCTCGACGAACTCTTCGCCGCACTTGAAACGCTGACGCGTGAGATCACGCAATTCGGCGTCTTCAACTTTCTGATGTCGAACGGGCAGGCGCTGTTTGCGCACTGCTCGACGCACCTGTACTACCTCGTGCGCAGCTGGCCGTTTTCGACGGCGCATCTCGTGGACGCAGACGTATCGATCGATTTCGCGAAGTACACGACGCCGGAAGACCGCGTGGCGGTCATCGCGACACAACCTCTCACCGACAACGAAGTGTGGACCCGTTTCGAACCCGGCGACCTGCTGATGTTCCAGCATGGCGACGTGATGGCGCGGACCAATGTGCCGGTGCCGCCCGCGGTGCTCGAAAAAGCACTCAGCCCGCCGTGCGAAGGCAGCGCCTCCACGGCGACGATGCGGCCCGCAGCCGCTACGCTCGACCTCGAGTCCGACGACGCCGCCGCGTTCGAATCCTGAGCCGCTCGCCGTTAAAAAGCCTGCAATAGCGCAATAAAAAAGCCGCTTCTACGAAGCGGCTTTTCACTGCAACGTCAGCGCACCGACATCAATGCAGGATCTTTGCAAGAAAATCCTTCGCACGATCCGACTTCGGATTGGCGAAGAAATCGTCCTTGCGATCGTCTTCGACGATCAAGCCTTTGTCCATGAAGATCACGCGGTGCGCGACCTTCTTTGCAAAGCCCATTTCATGGGTGACGCACATCATCGTCATCCCTTCCTGCGCGAGTTCGACCATCACGTCGAGCACTTCGTTGATCATCTCGGGGTCGAGCGCGGACGTCGGTTCGTCGAACAGCATCGCGATCGGATCCATCGACAATGCCCGCGCAATCGCGACGCGCTGCTGCTGGCCACCCGACAGTTGCCCCGGATACTTGTCCGCATGCGCGCGCAGGCCGACGCGATCCAGCAGCTTCACCCCTTTGGCCGCCGCTTCGTCTTTCGACCGGCCGAGCACCTTGACCTGCGCGAGCGTCAGGTTCTCGGTGATCGACAGATGCGGAAACAATTCGAAGTGCTGGAACACCATGCCAACCTTCGCGCGCAGCTTCGACAGATTGGTCTTCTTGTCGGTGAGCGACTGCCCGTTGATCACGATCTCGCCCTTCTGAAACGGCTCGAGGCCGTTCACGGTCTTGATGAGAGTTGATTTACCCGAGCCCGACGGGCCGCACACCACCACCACTTCGCCCTTTTTGACTTCGGTCGTGCAGTCCGTCAGCACCTGGAACTGACCGTACCACTTCGATACATTCTTGATAGAGATCATCTTGCGACCTTTTTCTGAAGACTTTTGACGATGCTCGACGCGACCACGCAGACCACGAAATAGCACGCGCCTGCGAACAGTACCATCTCGACATTTGTGCCGTCACGGTCGCCAATATTCGTTGCCGTACGGAAGAAATCGGCGAGACCGATCACGTAGACGAGCGACGTATCCTGAAAGAGCACGATGGCCTGCGTCAACAGCAACGGCACCATCGCGCGAAATGCCTGCGGCAGCACGATCAGTTTCATTGCCTGCCCGTAGGTCATGCCGAGCGCAAACGATGCGTTAACCTGACCGCGCGGCACCGACTGAATGCCGGCCCGGATGATTTCCGAGTAGTACGCAGCTTCGAACAACGAGAACGCGACCATCGCGGACGCGAGCCGGATGTCGATATCGGCTGACAGCCCGAGCACGTTCTGCAAGAACTGCGGCACGATCAGGAAGAACCACAGCAGCACCATCACGAGCGGGATCGAACGAAACAGCGTGACGTACACCCTGGCGAACCATTCAAACGGCTTGAAAGACGACAGCCGCATGATGGCGATCAGCGTGCCCAGCAAGATGCCGATAACGATCGCCAGCACCGTGATCTTGAACGTGATGATGGCGCCCGTCCATAGCGTAGGCAGGGCGCTTGGAATACCGCTCCAGTTGAAATGATGCATCACTTGCCCCCGATGTAGCCCGGCAGCCGGGTCTTGTATTCGACGAAGCGCATCAACTGCATCACGACCAGATTGATCACCATGTACGCGACCGTGACAGCGATGAACGACTCATACGCCTGCGCGGTGTAATCGACCAGCTGGCGTGCCTGCGCGGATAGTTCGAGCAAGCCGATCGTCGATGCAACGGCGGAGTTCTTGAAGATATTGAGGAACTCGGACGTAAGCGGCGGCACGATGATCCGGTATGCGACCGGCAGCAGCACATAGCGATACGTCTGCCATTGCGTGAGACCCATTGCAAGCCCGGCGGCCCGCTGGCCGCGCGGCAGCGCGTTGATGCCCGAGCGCACCTGCTCGCACACGCGCGCGGCGGTGAAAAGGCCGAGACAAAGAATCGACGACGAGAAGAACTGCGCGGTTGGCGGCAACTGTTTGAACCAGTTGCCGATCGACACCGGCAGCAATTCCGGTATCACCAGATACCAGATAAAAAACTGGACGATCAACGGGATGTTGCGAAAGATCGCGACATAGAGCGTGCCGATCGCGGCCAGCAGCCGGTTCGGTACGGTGCGCAGCACGCCGAACAGCGATCCGACGATCAGTGCGATCACCCACGCCGACAGCGAGACGACGATGGTCACCCAGAAGCCGGACATCAGCCAGCCGAGATAGGTGGTCGGCTCGCCGGTGGAAACCGGACTTAGCAGAATGCCCCAGTTCCAGTGATATGACATGGCAAAGACTCCAACAAAAAGAAACGGAAGAAGCGCCTCGCCCCTTCCGTTTCGTTCAACACGTTGCCGTGGTAACGGTTGCTCGACGTTAGTCGATTGCCTTGTCGTTCGGGCTCTTGTAGAGCGCCTTCATGTCGTCGCTCTCCGGGAAGGCCAGGTTCAAGCCCTTCGGCGGGATCGGCGATTCGAACCACTTCTTGTAGATCTGCGCGGCTTCACCGGAGGTTTCGACCTTCGCGATGGCGTCGTCGACCACCTTCTTGAACTCCGCGTCGTTCTTGCGCATCATGCAGCCGTAGGCTTCATGCGACTGCGGCGCGCCGACGATCACGAAATCGTTCGGATCGTTCGACTTCGCGCGCTCGCCTGCCAGCAGCGCGTCGTCCATCATGAACGCGGCGGCACGGCCTGTGGAAAGCGTCAGGAACGATTCGCCGTGGTCCTTTGCGCTGATGATGTTCATCCCCATGCTCTTGTCCTGGTTCATCTTGCGCAGCAGGCGCTCGGACGTCGTACCGGCCGTCGTCACGATCGTCTTGCCTTTCAGATCCGCCCAGTCCTTGATGCCCGAATCTTTCTTCGTCATCAGGCGCGTGCCGATCACGAAGATCGTGTTCGAAAACGCGACCTGTTGCTGACGTTCAGCATTATTCGTGGTGGAGCCGCATTCCAGATCGATAGTGCCGTTCTGGACCAGCGGAATACGGTTCTGCGAAGTGACCGGCGTCAGCTTCACCTTCAGGTTCGGCAGATTCAGCTTCTGCTTGACCGCGTCGACCACTTTCAGCGCGAATTCCTGCGAGTAGCCAATGACATTCTGCTTGTCGTCATAGTAAGAAAACGGGATCGACGATTCGCGGTGACCCAGCGAAATCACGCCCGTATCCTTGATTTTCTTCAGCGTGCCGGCGTCCTGCGCGTGCGCGCCAGCCGACAACAGTCCCAGCGTAGCGAGAAGCAGCGCAACTTTTTTAACTTTCATTTGTGATCTCCTTTGCAATAACGGGCGCCAGTTTATCAAAGTAATTATTATGAAAGTATGGTTGTTAACCATGTTCAACACGGATGTTGCGTAAAGCCCGCACTTCTTCAGAGTCGGCGCGCATGTAAAAAAGCGGGCGGCACCTTACGATGCCGCCCGCTTTTACCGTATCCGCGCGCAGGGAATCGCGCGCAACCGGATTGTCAGAACCTTGAAATCAGGGGTACAGGCCGCGCATTTCGCGCGCCATCAGGATGCGCTTGCACGCGACGATAAACGCCGCCGTGCGCACCGAGACCTTCTGCTCGCTCGACACTTGCCACACCGCTGCAAATGCTTCGCGCATCACGCGCTCGAGCCGCTCGTTGATTTCGCCCTCGGTCCAGAAGAAGCTCGAGAAATCCTGCACCCATTCGAAATACGAAACCGTCACGCCGCCCGCATTCGCGACCACATCCGGGATCACCAGAATGCCCTTGTCGTGCAGGATGTCGTCGGCGGCGGTCGTCGTCGGGCCGTTTGCGCCTTCCACGATGATCTTCGTGCGGATGTTCGGCGCGTTTTTCTCGGTGATCTGGTTTTCGAGCGCTGCGGGAATCAGGATGTCCGATTCGACGCGCCAGAAGTCGTCGTTCGCGATCGTATCGGCTTCGGCAAAGCCGCCGACACCACCCGTCTTCGCAACATGTTCGAGCAGCGCGCCAGCGTCGATGCCGGTCGATTTGTGCAGCGTGCCGGTATGGTCCTGCACCGCGACGATCTTCGCGCCGGCCTCCTGAAAGAGCCGCGCCGCAATGCCGCCGACGTTGCCGAAACCTTGCACCGCAACGCGCGCGCCTTCGATGTCGAAACCGATGCGCCGCGCTGCCTCGCAGCCGACGACGAACACGCCGCGCCCGGTCGCCTCGCGGCGGCCGAGCGAACCGCCGAGCGAGATCGGCTTGCCGGTCACGACGCCCGTGGCCGTCTGGCCCGAGTTCATCGAGTACGTGTCCATCATCCACGCCATGATCTGTTCGTTCGTGTTGACGTCCGGCGCGGGGATATCGGTGTTCGGCCCGATGATGATGCCGATTTCGCTGGTATAACGGCGCGTGATGCGTTCGAGCTCGCCGCGCGACAGCGTGCGCGGATCGACGCGGATGCCGCCTTTTGCACCGCCGTACGGCACGTTGACCGCCGCGTTCTTCACCGACATCCATGCGGACAGCGCCATCACTTCCGACAGCGTCACATCCTGGTGATAACGCACGCCGCCTTTACCCGGACCGCGCGATACGTTGTGCTGCACACGATAGCCTTCGAAGTGGGCGACGGTGCCGTTGTCGAGTTCGATCGGCACATCGACGATCAGAATGCGCTTCGGACGCTTGAGCGTTTCGATCCAGCGCGACAGCGAACCGAGGTACGGTGCGACGCGGTCGACCTGGCGCAGGTAGTTGCCCCACGGGCCGAGGTCGTCGCTATGCAGATAGGACGGCAGGGTTTCCAGCGATGTTTCGAACTTCGATTGGGACGACATGGTCACTCCAGCGGTCAACGAATGGCGCCATTGTCGAAAAACGGCATCGCGAAGGCCAATGCCGTTTGGTCATCCCGTTATGTTTTATTTGCATAACCTTGCGGCAGACCTGCCGATGCTGCCGATCAACCCGCGTCCTGTGCGAGTTCCGCCGCCACGACATCCCATAGCGCGCTCACCAGCGTCCGGCGCGGCTCGTCGCCTTGCGCGGCGAACCTGTCGCGATAGAGCCGGATTTCCATCGTCAGCGTGAACTGCCCTTGCGGAACGCCGCGCGTCGCGCGGTCGAGCCGGATCAACCGGCCGGCCGTCACCGCATCTTCAACCGCGCTATGCGGCAGGAACGCGATGCCGTGGCCGGCGAGCGCCATCGCTTTCAAGCCTTCCGCCATGTCGGTTTCGTACACGCGATCCAGATACAGACGGTGCGGCGCATTCGCGATGATGACCTCGGTCATGCGGCCGAGATAAGCGTTCGGCGTGTACGACAGATACGGCGCCGGCGCATCGGCCGTACCCGGCAGCGTGTGCCGCGCGCGGCCGGCGCGGCCCGGCGCGGAGAACGGGCTGATCGGCTCGACGCCGAGCGTCAGCATGTCGTAGCGAGCCGGATCGAGCGCGACTGGATGGCTTGGATGGTGATAGCCCATCACGAGGTCGCAGCCGCCCTCCACCAGCGACAGCACCGCATCATGCACGTTGAGCGCGCGCAAGCGCGTGTGGATCGGCCCGAGCTGCGCTTCGATGCGCTGCAGCCAGCGCGGGAAATACGTCAGCGACAACGTGTGCGGCACGGCGAATTCGATCGTCGCGGCGGGCGTCGCCGTGTGGCCGCGCAGCAGCGTGCGCGCTTCGCGAAACTGCGACAGCATTGCCAGCGCCTGCTCGTAGAACACCTGGCCGGCAGCGGTCAAACGGGTCGGGTAGACCGAACGGTCGATCAATTCAGTGCCGAGCCACGCTTCGAGCGCCTGAATACGTCGCGAAAACGCAGGCTGCGTCACGTGGCGCAATTCCGCCGAGCGGCTGAAACTGCGGGTTTCCGCGAGCGACACGAAGTCTTCGAGCCATTTCAGTTCCATGCGAAAGCCCGGGGCCAAAGGGAAAGAGAAGTCAGCATTCTAGCGGCGCGGCGGCTTGAGCGAACCGCGGCGAACCGCGTGGATTCGCGGCGGGCAGGCCGTTGCGCCTGCGGTGGTAAAATTCGCGGTTCTCCCCGTTTCCGTCTTCACCCTTCCCCCATCATGTCCGACACCCGCCCCGATACCCTCTTCGCGCTAACCGCGCTGTCCCCGCTCGACGGCCGTTATGCACCGAAAACCGAAGCCTTGCGCGAGTGGCTTTCGGAAGCCGCGTTCATGCGTCATCGCGTGATGGTTGAAATCCACTGGCTGATCGCGCTGTCGCACGCCGGGTTTGCCGAAGTGCCGCGTTTTTCCGCGGCGTCGGAGCAGTTCCTGCTGCAACTGGCCGAGCGTTTCACCGCGCACGATGCGGCACGCATCAAGGAAATCGAGCGCGTGACGAATCACGACGTGAAAGCGGTCGAATACTGGCTGAAGGAATCGGTGAAGGGCCAGCCGGAGCTGGAACGCGCGAGCGAGTTCATTCACTTCGCGTGCACGTCGGAGGACATCAACAATACGTCACACGGGCTGATGATCGCCGGTGCGCGCGAACATGTGATTCTGCCGGCGCTGCGCTCGGTGCATCAGCGGCTTGTTGCGTTGGCGCATGCGCAGGCTGAGCAGCCGATGCTGTCGCGCACGCACGGCCAGCCCGCCAGCCCCACGACGCTGGGCAAGGAAATCGCGAATGTCGCGGCGCGGCTTGCGCGCGCAATCGAACGCGTTGCGAAGGTCGAACTGCTCGGCAAGATGAACGGCGCGGTCGGCAACTTCAATGCGCATTTGTCCGCGTATCCGGAGTTCGACTGGGAAGCGTTCTCGCGTAATGTCGTCGAAGAGCGGCTGAAGCTCACGTTCAATCCGTACACGATCCAGATCGAACCGCACGATTACATGGCTGAACTGTTCGATGCGGTTTCGCGCGCGAACATCATCCTGCTCGACCTCGATCGCGACGTGTGGGGTTATATCTCGCTTGGCTACTTCAAGCAGCGGACGAAGGCCGGCGAAATCGGTTCGTCGACGATGCCGCATAAGGTCAATCCGATCGACTTCGAAAACTCGGAAGGCAATCTGGGTCTCGCTAACGCGACGTTGCGGCACCTCGCTGACAAGTTGCCCATTTCGCGCTGGCAGCGCGATTTGACCGATTCGACGGTGCTGCGCAATATCGGCGTTGCGTTCGGTTACTCGCTGCTCGCTTATGACGCGCTGATTCGTGGGCTCGATAAGCTTGAGGTGAACCCGCAGCGCCTGAACGATGACCTCGATAACTGCTGGGAAGTGCTGGCCGAACCGGTGCAGACGGTGATGCGCCGTTACGGTATCGAGAACCCGTACGAGCAGTTGAAGGAACTCACGCGCGGCAAGGGGATTACGCGCGAAGCGCTGCGGACGTTTATCGGCGGCTTGAACATTCCCGCCGATGCGAAAGAGCGGCTGCTTGCGATGACGCCGGCTTCGTATGTGGGTCAGGCGGTGGAGTTGGCTAAGCGGATTGCGTGATTCGAACACGGGTAAATGGATGCCGGCGACACCACGTCTTGCTGAGCCGCAGAGCGGCCCCGGGGTAGTGTGTGTCGCCGGACAGGTGCCTGCCTGTCAATAGCCTTAGAAGATGCCCTTACGCAACGGGAACCGCTCGTTCATCACCCGCGAGCCGATATAAAACTCACGCATCTTCTCGCAGTGCTCGACCAGTTCCTGCCGTTTCGTCAATCGCGCGACGGCGGTGAGATTCTTGTAGATGTCGCTGACAGGCGACTCGAAGCGCAACTGGATTTCTGACAGATTGACCATGATCTGCTCAGCATCGTCCTTCTCATGAAACCGCTCCGATAGCAACTCCAGATAGTCTTCGAGATCGTCCGGTTCGAGACGCGAGCGCGCGACCAGCGCCGGCGCGACCGTCTCGTCATGGATTGACCGGTCCTTGAAGATGAGCGAGTAATGCGGGTTAGGGATGTCCGCGTATTGAAAGTCAAGGCTGAGGATTCGACGGTTATCGGAAGCGAGGTTAAGCGCCCCGTGAGGAACCGTGGACTCAAGGATCCAGATGTCGCCCTTTCGCATTCTGAACACACCGAATTTCTCCTCCGTGTGGTACGAGTCGAGACAGGTTTCGAGCGGTATCAGGATGCGGACGTAGCGATCCTTGTCTTCGGCAAGCTCCAGAAAATCGGTGTGTGGTACGACCAGCCCCTTGACCAGATTACGCACGCGCGCCATACGCAAATGTTCGACATCGAAGCATTCTTCGATGATTTTGCTGAGATACGAAGTCGCAGTTCCGATCTGAGTTCTGATGGCGGGGTGATCGTAATCGGAATACTGCGTATCCGTCCATTCACCGGTTCTGTTCCAGAGCGAATGATTGATCCATGTGCCCGAACTGAACTCATCGTATTGTTCCTTGATGATCGGCACGTCGGACAGCACTTTGAGATCGTTTTTCAACAACGCGTTATCGAACTTGATGCGTCCTGCGAGGCGGGTTTGTGTCACCATTCCTGAATCCTCCAGTTATAAAGTTGCTAAACGATATTTCGGTGATAAATCATTTCGCTTTCGGCTAACGAGCGGCCGATTGGCCATCCGTCTGCTTCAGGAAACTGATGACTCTTTTTCGGGAAAGGGCAAGCGTGAAGACAACACCCGCAACCAAACCCCAGAGGGCGGAGCCCAGACCTAGAAACGACATGCCCGATACGGTCACGACGAACGTGATCACGGAAGCTTCACGCTGACCTTCATTCGCGACGGATGTCGAGAGACTCGACACAAGCGTGCCGAGTAGCGCAAGACCTGCCAAGATGGTCGTCAATCCCTCGGGAAGGCGGGCAAACAGCGCGATAACGGATGCGCCGAAGGCACCGATACACAGATAGCCAAGGCCGCAGACAACCCCGGATATATACCGCCGCTTCGGATCTTCATGGCATTCCGAGCTGGCGCACATCGCACCGACGATCGCGGCAGGGTTGATGCCCGAGTTTCCGAATAACGCGAGGGGAATCGACATCAGACCGCTGGCCCCAACCACCGACTTCGGCGAAATATCGTATCCGGCGTTACGAAGGATATGAATCGAGGTCGCGTATTGCGTTAGCGCTAGAAGGAACAACGGCAGTCCCAATCCAACCAGCGATTCCAAAGAAAAGCGTGGACGCGTCAACACCGGTTTTGCGATGCTCAGATCGAGACCTTGCGCGGTAAAGTGAGTGCCGGGTAAAGCCAGGATCACGCCGGTCAATAGCGCAAGCGCCACCGCATAGCGAGGAATGACGCGCCGGCAGATGACATAGGCGACAATAACGGGCAGTACCGTGAAGGGCGTTGCCTGAAGCGACTGGAATATCCTGGCGCAGAACTCAAAGAGCACACCAGCGATCATCGCGGAGAGCAAATGCGCGGGTAGATGTTCGATCAGTCTGGTAAAGAGGCCTGACAGTCCTAGCAAGGCAATTGCAACGGTAACAACGAGATAACATCCAATCACGTCGCCAAAGGGATAGCGCGCTAGACCAGTGATTAACAAGGCAACGCCCGGTGTCGACCATGCGCCGATAACCGGCATCCGGTGCCTAACACTTAGCCAAAGTCCGAGCGCTCCAGCACCGATGGAAACGGCCCAGATCCAGGTCGATAACAGATCATGCGACAAGTGCCCGGCCTGCGCCGCTTGCACCACGATCAGAACCGGACCGCTGTACGTCGCTAAAAGGGCGATAAGGCCCGCGACGGCTGCAGAGACAGAGAAATCTGCGCGCATTCTCGAAAGCATTGAAGGTATTCCCGTCTGAGTTATAAGCCTTGAGCCTTGAGCCTTGAGCCTTGAGCGATGTGCCGGAAAAGAACAGCAAATCTCGGTGAGCATCGTGCGGTCGTCGGACGCTGCCGCAGCGCCTGAGTACATATCGGGCGAAGCTGGCCCGCTTTCGTCTGACGAATGCTGGCCCGCTTTTCGGGTGGTGAATATCGGACAAGTCCGAAAAATTTCCGCGGAGTTTTTCTCTTTGTTCTCGCGTGACCTGGGGTCATTCGTAGGGCGCCAGAGTAAGTGCGACTGGCCTACATTTTCGTGAAGCGCTGACTAGCATTGCGTCATCTTCTTCGCCTCGACCGACTCGGGTGGAAGTCGGGTCGGGTACAGCCGATCGAGGCACAAATGCCGTTCGGCTTCTTATGCCAATCGCATCAGGCAGCACCCGGCCATGAGCCGCCGTTGGCAAGATCCACGATTTCGTCCGCAACCGCGACTTGCGGGCGCATTTTTTGACCTAGGATGGCCTTCCATTTTCGCCGTTGCGGGGTGACACGAGTTGGCGTGCGTGATTTCTCGACGCGATTTGAAATTGTGCCTGGTCAACCCAGGCCTGCAGTTGCCGTAACGGGCGCACTGGCCCGATGCGCCGGGACGGTTTCGGAACAAGGGAATGGCCTTCCCGAAGTGTGGCGCTTATCACCATCGCGGGACATCGCC
>DASXXR010000084.1:0-6243 GCA_036502945.1 Paraburkholderia sp.
GCGACTACTGCGCGGGGCCGAACCACGTGCTGCCGACGTCCCGCACCGCGCGTTTTTCGTCGCCGCTCGGCGTGTACGATTTCTTCAAGCGCTCGAGCGTGATCGAAGTCAGCGCCGAAGGCGCGCAGACGCTTGGCGAGAGTGCGGCGGACCTGGCGTACGGCGAAGGCCTGCCCGCCCACGCCCGCAGCGCCGAGTACCGGATGAAACACCACAACGGCTGAACGCGTGCCTGCTGCGGCGCAATATCCGCGCGGCGCTCGCGGCGATCTCCGGGGCGGATTGCTTCCCCGGTGACCCTCAAGACCAACCGGGTGGCCGGCGAGCCGCCCGAATCCACGACCGCGCACGGCCGACGTCGCCCGCCCAAGTCATGACGAGACCACAAGACATCATCCGCCGCGACGTGCTCGCGATGACGAGCTATCCAGTTGCGGACGCCACGGGCTACGTGAAGCTCGATGCAATGGAGAATCCGTTCCAGTTGCCCGAGCCGCTCGCCGCCCAACTGGGTGCGCGTCTCGCCGGCGTCGCGCTGAACCGCTACCCGGCGCCGCGGCCTGACGCGCTGCTCGACAAGATCAAGCGGGTCATGAACGTGCCGGCGAACTGCGACGTGCTGCTCGGCAACGGCTCCGATGAAATCATCAGCATGATTTCCGTCGCCTGCGCGAAACCGGGCGCGAAGGTGCTCGCGCCGGTGCCGGGATTCGTGATGTATCAGGTATCGGCGCAGCTCGCCAATCTGGCGTTCGTCGGCGTGCCGCTGAATGCGGATTTCACGCTTGACACCGGCGCGATGCTCGCGGCGATCGCCGAGCATCGTCCGGCCGTCGTCTACATCGCGTACCCGAACAACCCGACTGGCACACTGTACGATGATGCCGGCATCGAGCGGATCATTGCTGCTGCGGATCAGAGCCTCGTCGTCATCGACGAGGCGTATCAGCCGTTTGCCGGGCAAAGCTGGATGCCGCGCGCCGGCGATTTCGACAATGTCGCCGTGATGCGCACGGTGTCGAAGCTGGGTCTCGCCGGCATTCGTCTCGGCTATCTGGCGGGCCGCGCCGCGTGGCTGACCGAATTCGACAAGGTGCGTCCGCCGTACAACGTCAACGTGCTGACCCAGGCTACTGTCGATTTCCTGCTCGATCACATCGACGTGCTGGATGCGCAAGCCGCGCAATTGTGTTCGGAACGGGCGAAACTGGCGCAAGCGGTGGGCGAACTGCCGGGCGCCGAGGTTTTTCCGAGTGCCGGCAATTTTCTGCTGGTGCGCGTGCAGGATGCGTCGGCGGTGTTCGAAACGCTGCTCGGCGCGAGGGTTTTGATCAAAAACGTGAGTAAAATGCACCCATTGTTGAGTAATTGCGTACGTCTGACGGTCGGGTCTACCGAAGAGAACGTCCAATTGCTCGCCGCGCTGAAGCTCGCGCTGCATTGAGCACGGCGTTTCCCCACCTTATCTTTCAAGCTCGATTCAAGGAATTGTCATGCGCCTTGCGGAAGTCGTTCGCAACACCAGCGAAACGCAGATCCGTGTGAAGATCAATCTGGACGGCACGGGTCAGCAGAAGCTGGCTACCGGCGTGCCGTTCCTCGACCACATGCTTGACCAGATCGCGCGGCATGGGCTGATCGATCTCGACATCGAGGCGCACGGCGACACGCATATCGACGACCACCACACCGTCGAAGACGTCGGCATCACGCTCGGTCAGGCAGTGGCGAAGGCGGTCGGCGACAAGAAGGGCATTCGCCGCTACGGCCATTCGTATGTGCCGCTCGACGAAGCGCTGTCACGCGTCGTGATCGACTTTTCCGGGCGCCCCGGGCTCGAATTCCATGTGCCGTTCACGCGCGCGCGCATCGGCACGTTCGACGTCGATCTTTCCATCGAATTCTTCCGTGGCTTTGTGAATCACGCGGGCGTAACGCTGCATATCGACAATCTGCGCGGCCTGAACGCTCACCATCAGATGGAAACCGTATTCAAGGCCTTCGGCCGCGCGCTGCGCATGGCGGTCGAGCTGGACGAACGCGCGGCGGGGCAGATTCCGTCGACCAAGGGCAGCCTCTGAGCCGACCAACCGGACCGGTGCCGCGCCCGCGCGCGCCCGGCTTGCGATGGATATCCTCAAGTCGTTTATCTCGCTGATGGCGCTGATCAATCCGGTCGGCGCCGTGCCGTTCTTTTTGAGTCTCACTGAACAGCAGTCAAACGCGGAAAAGCGTCGCACGATCCGTATCACATCGATTTCCGTGTTTTGCGTGATTGCCATTACCGCGTTGTGCGGGCAGCAGATCATCCGTTTTTTCGGCATTTCGGTGGGTTCGCTTCAGGTCGGCGGCGGCATCATCATGCTGTTGATGGCGATCAACATGCTGAATGCGCAGATCGGCAACGCGCGTGCGACGCCGGAAGAGCGTGACGAAGCCGAGTTGAAGAACAACATTGCCGTCGTCCCGCTCGCGATTCCGCTTCTGACCGGGCCTGGCTCGATCAGCACAGTCATCGTCTATTCGGCCAACTATCACCATTGGTACGACCGCGTTAGTCTTATCGCTATTGGAGGCGTACTCGCCCTGATCTGCTTCTTTTCATTGCGGCTTGCCGAACCGATCGCCCGCTGGGTCGGTCGGACAGGGATCAACATCGGCACGCGGCTGATGGGTCTGATGTTGTCGGCGCTGGCGGTGGAATTCATCGTCGACGGATTGAAGGCGTTGCTGCCTAATTTGAAATGAATACATCGATTGCAATTGTGGATTACGGAATGGGCAACCTGCGCTCGGTCGCCCAGGCGCTGAAAAAAGCGGCGCCGCACGCCGACGTGGCGATCGTCGACAGGCCGGAGGCCATTCGCGCGGCGGACCGCGTCGTGCTGCCAGGGCAGGGTGCGATGCCCGACTGCATGCGCTCGCTTGGCGAATCCGGCTTGCAGGACGCGGTGCTCGAAGCGGCGCGCACGAAGCCTTTGATGGGCGTGTGCGTCGGCGAGCAAATGCTGTTCGACTGGAGCGCCGAAGGCGATACGCGCGGTTTGGGCCTGCTGGCGGGTAAAGTGGTGAGGTTCGAGCTTGACGGCCAGCTGCAGGACGACGGCTCGCGCTTCAAAGTGCCGCAAATGGGCTGGAACCGCGTCCATCAGACGCAACCGCACCCGTTGTGGGACGGGGTGCCGGACGGCAGCTTTTTTTACTTTGTGCACAGCTACTATGTGGTGCCGCAAAATGCGACTCACACGTCCGGCGAGACAATGTATGGCGTGCCGTTTACGTCGGCGGTGGCGCGCGACAATATTTTCGCAACTCAATTCCACCCGGAAAAAAGTGCGGATATCGGGTTGCGCATATACCGGAATTTCGTGGAATGGAATCCATGAGTGCCATGGGTCCTGTAGTCGGTTACGTGGCGGGGCTCGCGGCACAGCTATCGGTGCTTTTGGCGCCGGCCCCGGTGGCGTTGACAATGGCAAGGCTGCCGAAAGAGTTGTACTAAACTAGCGGAACGGTCTGGCGCGGCATTGCCGCAGGCTTGGCGCCAGCCGAACTTCAATCCCTCTTCCCAGACATCACCCGATTGCTATGCTGCTGATCCCCGCCATCGACCTGAAAGACGGTCAGTGTGTTCGCCTCAAACAGGGCGATATGGACCAGGCGACGATTTTCTCCGAGGAGCCGGCGGCGATGGCCCGTCATTGGCTCGAGCGTGGCGCGAGGCGCCTGCATCTCGTCGATCTGAACGGCGCATTCGCCGGCAAGCCGAAGAATGAAGACGCGATCCGCGCCATCATCGCCGAAGTCGGCGGCGAGATTCCCATTCAACTGGGTGGCGGCATTCGCGATCTGAACACGATCGAGCGCTATTTGGACGACGGTCTCGAATACGTGATCATCGGCACGGCTGCGGTGAAGAACCCCGGTTTTCTGCTGGAAGCGTGCACCGCGTTCGGCGGTCACATCATCGTCGGCCTGGATGCGAAGGACGGCAAGGTCGCCACGGACGGCTGGAGCAAGCTGACCGGCCACGAAGTGGCCGACCTCGCGCGCAAGTTCGAGGACTACGGGTGTGAATCGATCATCTACACCGACATCGGCCGTGATGGCATGCTTCAGGGCGTCAATATCGAGGCGACGGTGCGCCTTGCGCGCGCCGTGAAGATTCCCGTGATCGCGAGCGGCGGTCTTTCGAACCTGGCTGATATCGAATCGCTGTGCGAGGTCGAGGACGAGGGCATCGAAGGCGTGATCTGCGGCCGGGCGATCTATTCAGGCGATCTCGATTTCGCGGCCGCGCAGACCCACGCAGACCGGCTGCGCGAATCGGACGACGCCTGAGCATCAACGGGCGACAACCGGGCGACAACCGGCCAACCGCGTTTTTCGCGAACACCGGCATTGCGCCGCTCGCCCATGAGCGGCCTCATCAGCGGCACTGGCAAGAATCAGCACGATCATGGCTTTAGCTAAACGCATCATCCCCTGTCTCGACGTCACCGCTGGGCGCGTGGTCAAGGGCGTCAATTTCGTCGAATTGCGCGATGCGGGCGACCCGGTCGAAATCGCCCGGCGCTACGACGACCAGGGCGCCGACGAACTGACGTTTCTCGATATCACCGCCACGTCGGATCAGCGCGATCTGATCCTGCCGATCATCGAGGCGGTCGCGTCGCAGGTGTTCATTCCGCTGACGGTCGGCGGCGGCGTACGCGCCGTCGAAGACGTGCGGCGCCTGCTCAATGCCGGGGCGGACAAGATCAGCATGAATTCGTCGGCGGTCGCGAATCCGCAACTGGTGCGCGATGCGGCCGGCAAATACGGCTCGCAATGTATCGTCGTCGCGATCGACGCAAAACGCGTGTCCGCTGACGGTGAGCCGCCGCGTTGGGAAGTGTTCACGCACGGCGGCCGCAAGGCGACCGGGCTGGATGCGGTCGAATGGGCGCGCAAGATGGCTGAATTCGGCGCGGGTGAGATCCTGTTGACCAGCATGGACCGCGATGGCACGAAAAGCGGCTTCGATCTGGCGCTCACGCGCGCGGTGTCGGATGCGGTGCCGGTTTCGGTCATCGCGTCGGGTGGTGTCGGCTCGCTGCAGGATCTCGCCGACGGCATCAGGAGCGGCCACGCAGACGCGGTGCTGGCGGCCAGCATCTTCCACTATGGTGAACATACGGTCGGCGAGGCCAAGCGCTTCATGGCCGATCAGGGCATTTCCGTGAGGTTGTGACGTGGTGAATTCATCGAATGTCGACTGGCTCGACAAGGTCAAATGGGATGCGAGCGGTCTCGTGCCGGTCATCGCGCAGGAAGCATCGACGAACGACGTGCTGATGTTCGCGTGGATGAACCGCGAAGCGCTCGCGAAGACGGTCGAAACCGGCCGCGCGGTGTACTTTTCGCGCTCGCGGCAGCGTCTGTGGTTCAAGGGCGAAGAATCGGGCCATGTGCAGCACGTGCATGAAGTGCGGCTTGATTGCGACGAAGACGTCGTGTTGCTCAAGGTCGAACAGGTGTCGGGCATCGCCTGCCACACGGGCCGTCACTCGTGCTTCTTCCAGAAATTCGAAGGTTCGGTCGAAGAGGGCGAATGGATCGCCGTCGATCCGGTCCTGAAAGACCCCGAACACATCTACAAATGACTCCACTCCCGCATGACACGTTGCTGCGCCTCGCCGCGATAATCGATAGCCGCAAGGGCGGCGATCCTGACGTATCGTATGTGTCACGGCTCTTCCACAAGGGCGACGACGCGGTGCTGAAGAAGATCGGCGAAGAGGCCACCGAAGTGGTGCTCGCCGCGAAGGACGTGCGGCATGGCCGTGAGGCCAAGGCGCTGGTCTACGAAATGGCCGACCTGTGGTTCCATTGCCTCGTGATGCTGTCGCATTTCGATCTGAGCCCGGCCGATGTGCTCGCCGAGCTTGAGCGCCGCGAGGGGTTGTCGGGAATCGAAGAAAAAGCGTTGCGCAAGAGCCGGGACCGAGAGGCGAACGGCGACTGATTCCGGTTGCGTTTCGCGCTTGCAGTACACGGTGCAGTACAGGCAGCATTTTTGATCGCCCCGAAGGAGGACGCAAACATGGAGCAGTCGCACAGCGGATACCCGCCACCGTCGTATCAGAGCGCGCTCGAAATCGATCGGCAGCGTAGCCTGCGCACGCTGACCCACGTGCTCTATGCGCTCTATGCGGTGTACTGGCTGACGGGCGGCATTTCGGTACTGGTGGCGATCATCAT
>DASXXR010000085.1:0-30506 GCA_036502945.1 Paraburkholderia sp.
AAATTTTAAGTTCCGCGTATGTCGGCCCGGATAGTTTTGTCCCCGTTAAAATAATTTCACCAACGGGATATCAGTTGAACTTGTCCTGGCAGGCAAATGGTTCCCAGATGCAACTAATTACCGTTGACGATGAGAGCGATAAACTATGTGAAATATTCTATGATGCTGAAAATTCGATTTCGGTCTGGCCGAATTCTTCCGAAAAATATACTGTAACCCTGGCGACTGAAAACAGTTATCTCTCGTCATTCATCATCGAGGCCGGCTCATATTCATTCACCTGGGCGTTTGAATATACAACGATCGACGACCAGAAAACCCTGATATCATTAACCGCGCCTACCGGTTATCGTGAAACCGTGAATTACACTGCAGGAATAATGAAGTTTCCTCCCGGTGCTCCAATAGCATCTTTGCCAGCCGTTGTTCAGTATCAGCAATTTCCCGGAATGGGACAACCCGCCACGACCACAACTTATGAGTACACGAGCCCAAATTACCTGGGGTACGGCATCGTAAACTCATGGAACGCGGCGCAAGATAATCTCTGCACTGTTTTGAGTACTTACACATACGCAAGTACTGAAGTCATTCAAGATGACGACGGAACAGAGCAACGTACGTCACGGACCTACAACAATTACCACCTTTTGATCAATGAAACGATATCAAAAGGCACGTGCACTCGCAGTACCGACATTGAATACTACGCCGAGCTCGGTGTGGAATTCGAGAGTCAGACTCCGCAGTTCCAGGCGCGTAAATCGATCACAATGACCTGGTCGGACAGCGGCAGGTCGCAACAACCCCGCATCGAAGTAACGACCACCACCTACGACGACCACGGGAACTTGCTTACGCGACAATTGCCGGATGGAAGGACAGCAACTTGGACCTACTATCCATCCGAAGGCGAAGCGGAAAACGGGAACACAGGCTGTCCGCCCGACCCCAACGGGTTTGTGAGCCACGCGAAAAGCAAAACCGTACGGGCCGCGCAATCCCGTTTTTCGGATGAACCGGACGAACTGACGGAGTATCAGTACATCAGCCTTGCCACTCGCAGTGGCAGTCCCGCGTCCAGTTGCGTCCTGCCCGCCTTGAAAACAAGGTCCCGGAACGGCGCAACGCTTTCGTGCCAGGCGTTCACATATGACCACGCCGACGATAACTACGGGAACGTCGCTACGGTCGTCGATACTACTTTCGATACAACTGACACATCAAAGAGTTACGCCACGACACTTGTCAACACTCGAGCGCAAAATGGTGACGCGCTCGATAAGACCGGTACTCTGACCGGTTTTGACGGCACAAGCTGGACAATGAAGTCGAGCCATTCTCGCTTTTCGAATCGACTTTTGTCAGTGATCGACCGGCTCGGAAACGAGGCTCAACTTTCGTACGACCCGGCCGGGCGGCTTGTTTCTCGCACCCTCAGCCCTGACACACCGTATGAAAACATCATCAATGCGTCGTACTCAATATCCAAGGACAGCAGTGGAAACGTTACTGACGTTGTAACAACCATCACCGATGCAAGCGGAAATAAAATGCAACTTCATTTCGACGGAGAGCACCGTCTTCTTCGTCGCGCGCAAAACGCAATGGATGCAGGGTTGGGAGATGAATGGTTCAATACTATCGAATTGAACTACGACGCATTCGGCCGACAGTGCAATGGCACCGTGTCCGATTATCCTACCCCCTCAAACGGTGGTGCCAATCAGTTACGTGTTGACGCCGAATTCGATAATTGGGGACACGTAGTCTCGTTCGAATATTCCAGCGGTCAAATTTATAATAGATCCTATGATCCAATCTTAAATACGCTAACAACTAGTGTGACTTCACCGCCAGCAGCGTCGAACCCCTTCAAACTGGGACAGAAGGTAACGACCTATGACGTCGCGAAATCGCCAATCCAAATCAGCAGATTCTATGCGAGCGGTGCGGACCAATCAACGGCGACCTACGAGTACGACGGGCTGGGCAGATTACGAACCCAAACGGATGAACTGGGGCAAATAACGGCATACGACTACGACTACTTTGATCGGGTGTCGAAGCAAACACTGGCAGATGGAACAATAGTAGAAAAGACCTATGCGGCGCATT
Source organism: Paraburkholderia sp. (assembly GCA_036502945.1). Lineage (GTDB taxonomy): Bacteria > Pseudomonadota > Gammaproteobacteria > Burkholderiales > Burkholderiaceae > Paraburkholderia. The sequence goes on from DASXXR010000085.1 coordinate 2,119, forward strand.
CAGCCCGTAAGCTGATCACAAGTATCACGGTCACGGGCAAGGACGAAAACGAAGTTGTTGTAACAATTGACCTGGGAAGCCAGACATTCGACGGACTCGAACGCTTGACCAAGACCAGCAACGGTGGCAGGACGCAGTCCCTTACGTACTCGGACGCCAGCAGCAATCCGTCGACGCTGACGGATAATCTTGGTATTACGCTCAACTACCAATATATTCCCGAGCTTTCAAATGCAATACTCCAGGTGACAGGTCCAACATTACAACAGGACTTCACCTATGACAAGGTGACTGCCAACGCGACATCAGCGAATGCAATCAACAGCAATCCTGAAAACTTAACCGAACAGTATGACTTTTCTTCTGACATGGAGTGGACCACGTCAGGACTTTTAAAGAAGCAAACGCAAACAATTCAAGGCACGGACTATACGTCCAATACTGAATGGACGCTCATGGGCAACCCCTATAGCTACACGGACATGATGGGCAGACTGCAACAGGCGACCTATGATTCATTCGGACGCCTGAGTGGTATCTCCGATCCGGACATAAAAATCTCATTCGCCTACGACGACGCGGGAAGATTGTCCTCGCAGACCGCAACCGACCCCTTAGCTAACGTGTCCCTGGCGACAACCTTTACCTATGATGATTTCAGTCGTGAAATTAAACGCGAATTTACGCCGAGCACGGGTAACAAACTTACTATTGAACGGACCTATCAGCTAAATAATCGATTGGCAACCCGTGAATTTTCATATCCCGACAAAATGTTACGAAGTGAAATCTTCGCCTATGACATTCGCAATCGCCTTATAACGTACGAATGTACTGGAGATAGTCCACCGGTGGATGGATATGAAATTCCTATCCAAACCCAGTGCTTTTACTACACCGCATGGAACAATATTTATCTTTGTACGACTCAGCCTGTCGACGGATATGGCGATCAAGACGAAGCCCAGTTCATATACGGCAACGAGACGGATCCGACTCAATTGACAAACATAACCCATTCCGGAAATTCCGCATATCCTTCATCAATCGAATTGCAATATGATGCTAATGGCCGGATGACTCTGGATTGGGAAGGACGCTCCTATACGTACGACTCGGCAGGCCGGTTGTATTCAGTTAGTATGTCAAGCAACGGCAAATCAGTTTACAGCTATGACGCGCAGGACATGCTAGTTCTTCAGCAATTGGATGACAATGATGTACGATACCTTTTCTATCATGGCAAAACCCTGGCCAACGAACTGCGCAAGACTACCGACCAAGTAAGTCGCTTTATCCAGACCGGCACAGGCTGCGCCGCAGTCAGTACTGAGACGTTGTCGGCGCTATAAATCCGTTACATTCCCCGCCGATCAATGCGCCAAAATATTTTCCAGAGGCCACGTAAATCGTGCATATCAGGAGAGTAAAATGTCCATGCAACTAACAGGAACAGATTTAACTGGCAGTTTAATCCTTTATATTTCAACTTCAGATAATTCACAGTACGATTTTTCATATTCGGCTTTCGGGGGTACGGAAAGCCAAGACGGTTTACCGGGATTCAACGGCGAGAGAGTCGATCCGTTTACCGGCGTCACGCATCTGGGTAACGGCTACCGAGCATATAGCCCCGTCCTGATGCGATTCACTTGTCCGGATAGTGAAAGCCCGTTCGGGGAAGGGGGAATTAACCCTTACGCCTACTGCAACGGAGATCCTATTAATCTGACCGATCCTGACGGACACGGTCCGCTTATGAAGCTCTTCAGATGGGTAATCACAGACACTGTTGACGCTGCCAAAGCCGATGTTCGCCACGAAGCGGAGCAAGCAGGTACTCGGCTGGGTGAATCCAAAGCGGCGGATCTAGCGGAGAAGGCGTCCACTTCCGAGAAAGTCTTTGTCGTCGGCAGTGTGGGGACGGTCGTTGGATTTGCGACCGGCGAGGCCGGAGCACACAGTTCGAACGAAACTGCAGATAAAGTTCTCAGCAGTATGACGTGGCTGATTGGGATCGTAGGCCTAGCACTCACGTTTTTGGGACTTGGTAACTGGTGCAATCACAGATTAAATAAGGCAAAAAAAAATAGTGGCTGGAAAAATGCAGCGCATAAAATAAAGTTGGAGAGAAATGTTGTGGCGCATATGCAGCCCGAGGATATTTTGGAACAAAATGTTGCTGTAACGTCAGGGGGCGTAGGCCCCTTTGACGCGAGCTCGTCCTCTCCAGTCGCGGAAGTCACAATCGAGTCTGGGAGTTCAAGCTCAAGCTCCATGAGAGCGTCATCCGAGACTAATATTTCGGGCAACGGGCAAGATATAGCCGAGGATGCGGATACGGCCCGCATCCCTGCAAAGCAAGATCGCAGCGCTTCGCAGAAAGACGTCAAAAACAATCAGGCTTCAAGTGTGCGCAATCAAGCGCAGCAATCCTTTTCGGTAGACCTTTCGCCAACTGAGGGCGAAGTCGGGTTGCGTAATCTGCGTGATGGGCCGGAAAGCATTGATTCAGAAATCTAGCATAGCAATCCAACCGAATTTCCCCGTCACCTGCATTTGACAAAGTCATCGCAAATGGGTCGACACATCAATATGACGGACGGTCCGCGACACGATAGACCTCTTAATATTTAGTCGGTCCTTATATGGACACCACCCGTTTGCCAAGGAGAGTTTGCATTCGGGCGGTTAGATCGGTTGCATCCTTATCCGACCCGTTGATGGGGGGCACACCCCTGGCTTTGATGGAATGCGCCGGTGAGTTCCTCATCTGAACAGCGGGCTTCGATGCGCCCGGGCCGACTATCAAACTGTGCTCACCGCGGTCTGACCTATGTCGCCATCATGCATGCTGACCTTGAGCAACCGTTGCGTTAAGCGAACTGCGATACAAAGCCGATACTTCCATTCAGGTGGTCGCGGCCGGTGAGTGGTAATCTCGGTCACCCGCGAGCAAGGCCCAGACAATGCGGACATTCCGGTTGACCTGCGCGACTGTCAGCCTGGTTGGGGTACTTGCGGGCCAGCAAGTGCTCCAGCCAAGGATCGACCGGGGTCTTGCCGCACCGCCGAATTCCCTGACACATCCGGACTACCGCCACCCTTGCCTTGAACGCCGGGAGTGTCCGTCGGTTCCGTTTCGTCATCTTCTGGTTCCTTGTCGCCGGCAACAATGACCGACTCACGCTCCAGATTTTCCACTCAACGAATTGTCCGAATTCTTGGCTCCAACGACCGGTCGCATCTTCGCCGACTATCGACTATCGGCAGTCCGGTCGCGATTTCGGCCCACCCTCCCTGCCGCCCGCATAATCAAGCGCCTCAAGTCAATCCCGTAGTCATCCTGATGCGTTTTGTATGCATTTCGTAGTTAGAATACGGTTTGCGCCTGTATGCCCAATGAATGATCCGCCTGGGCTCGACGACGCAGGGGTAGGTCCGCTGTACCTCCCAATACGCGTCGTCGACTCACGCAGCCGGTCGGCACGACGCCTGCTTTGTCCACCCAAAACACCGCTAAAAACGCCCCAAACCCAAGCCGCATGCCCAACGAAGCCCTTTCCCCCGACTCCCTCGCCGTCGCCGAACGCGTACGCGAACTGATGAGCCGGCACGGCATCGCGAAGCGCCAGCAAACCAGCGAACTCTGCCGCATCCTCGACCTGAGCTTTTCCCAAGGCCACCGCAAGCTGCGCGGCAACAGCCCATGGACGCTCTCGCAGATCAAAAAGGTCGCCGAAGTATTCGGCGAACCCGCCGCGCAGCTATTCGGCGCCCAGTCGCTCGACCCCGGCATGGTCGGCGCGACCGCCTATGAGGCCGTGTTCTGCGTCGGCGCGCTCGAACTCGCGTGCACCGCATGGGTCGGCGCACCCGTCGAGCCCGGCAGCCGGCCGGAGTTCATCGCGTGGCCGAAGCCCGACCAATGGCGCGTCGTGCGCCCCGACGGCGCGCTTTATCACAACGCCTGCGAGGTTCACAAGATCGAGATCTATCCGCGCCGCGCGGAAACCGACAAGCCGCTGATCGCAGTCGTCGATGACGACCACGCATCCGCCGACAACCTGCGCGAGTATCTCGAGCGCCTCGGGTTCGCGGCGATCGCGATCTACGATCTCGCCGCTTTCGCCGAGACGTTGCAGACGCAAGTATTCGACGCCGTCGTGATCGACTGGCTGTTCGGCAACCAGACGGCGGCGGCGGCGATTCGCGCGATGCGCGCGTCGGAGAATCCGGATGCGCCCATTTTCGTGTTGACCGGCGAACTGCTGACCGGCAAGGCGAGTGAGTCGGAAATCAGCGACATCGTCCGGACCTATGATGTTGCGTGCTATGAAAAGCCCGCGCGAATGGCGATTCTCGTCGCCGATTTATCGAAGCGGCTGGGTTGTGCGTGAGATTCGAGCGCGACCGCACATTCCCACGCACCGCCTTCACACGCTAGCCGCCGCCCCGTCCCGCGCGGCGAGCACGCGCCGCACGGCTTCGCGCAGCACCTCGTAGTGCACCGGCTTCGCCAGAAAGCCGAAAAACAGATCAGCGCCGCCACGCGTTTGCAATTCCGGCAAATACGCACTCACTGCGATCACCGGCGCACGCTGCGCTAACGTCCTGCGCGTCGCGTATTCGTTCATAAACGCATAGCCGTCCTTACCCGACATCTGCAGATCGAGCAGAATCAGTTCGCAGTGCCGCGCGTCGAGCCACGCCAGCGCATCGTCGGCGCTGGCAACCGCCGCTGCGTCATAGCCCATATGCTCGACCATCTCGCACAACGACTCGCGAACCGGCTGGTTGTCGTCGATTACCAGCAGTTGCAAACGCGCGCCGCCCTGCTCCGCGTGCGCCGCGACGCTGACCGCCGCGGGCGCCGTGACCGGTTTCAATGGAACCGTCACGGTAAACGTCGTCCCTTCGCCGACACGGCTGTCGACGGCAATCTCGCCGCTGAACAGATCCACAAGCCCCTGCACAATCGCGAGCCCCATCCCCGCGCCGTCGAAGTGCCGTGCGCGCGATTCATCGAGCCGCGTGAACTCCTTGAAGATCAACGGAATCTGCGCATGCGGCACGCCCGGCCCGGTATCGCTGACGACAATCGTCAGCGCGCTCGTCTGCTGCTCGAAGCGCAGCGTGACCGTCCCCTTCTCCGTATACCGGATCGCATTCGTCACAAGGTTATTGACGATCTGGCGGATTCTGTGGGGATCCGACTCGACGAGCCCCGTCCACCCGCTCGCGCTGCTGCTGAACGCGAGTCCGCGCGCGCTGGCAGCCGGCTCGCTTTCTTCCGCAATCGACACCAGCAGTTCGCGCGGATCGAACTGCTCATCGCGCAGTTCGAGCTTGCCGGCGCCAAGGCGCGCGTAGTCGGTGAGGTCCTTCATTTGCGTCTCAAGCTGACGTGCCGCGGTCTCCAGCCGCCGGATCACCTTGCGGTCAGCATCGGACTGGAATTTAAACCCAAGCAGTTCGATCGACGAAACAATCGCGTGCAACGGCGTGCGCAATTCATGGCTGATCATCCCAAGAAACGCATCTTTCGCGAGACTCGACTCGCGCGCCGCGCGGCTTGCCTGATGCTCGGCTTCGAGCGCGGCGCGCTGCTGACGAATCAGCTTCGTGCGCCGCCGCGCGTTGACGACAAGCTGCGCACTCGCTCCCGCCGACAGCAACAGCAACCCGATGCCCGCCACAAAAAGCAGCCGCCGCTTCGCGATGAAATCGGAATTCAGCGCCTCGCGATCCGCAACATCGGCAAAGCGGCGGCTGAGCGCGAGATCGTTAACCTCACGCCAATGGCGGCGCAATTCGAGCACGATCTGATCGGCGAGCATCGGCTCGCCCGACAACGCGTCGAAAGTCGGCTGCAGCGCCGCCAGCACCGCGGTCAGATTCGCAATTTCCCGTTGCTGCCGCTCGACGAACGCCGCCGGCGCGGCCAGCCCGCGCGTCGAACCGGCCATCACGCGCAGCTTCGACTGCAACAGGTGATATTGCAGCTTCAACTGCGCATAGTCGCCGTCGGTGCCGGTTTCGTATTGCAGCAACTGGCTTTCAAAGCGCGCATAGGCGATCTGCAACTGTGCGGCGTCCCAGTAGAAACCGTCATAGGTGCCAGTAAGCTGCTGCGTCGCGCGCGGGTTCAGCAAGGTCGCATACAGCAGATACCCGATCGCCGCGGTCGGCGCGGCAAGCGCGGTGAGCCAGATCAGCACATACACGAAACGGCGCGGCGTGCGCCGCGTCATCGGACGATCAGGGCCTTGATCTGCCATATGAATTTCGAATCGCCGAGCGCGCCGACCAGTTCAGCCGGATACGCGTCGCGCGGATAGATAAGAAAGAGCGGACCGAAGTCGCTGACCTTGAGCCGTTGCCCGTTCATGCTGTACGCGACGATGACACCATAGCGGCCCGTATCCGATACTGGCACCGTGTACGTGTAGTCGTCATATGTGCGAAGTTCAACCTCGTCCCCATAGGCACCCACCGCCTTCAGGATATCCGCCAGCAGCGGCCCCGTGAAGGTCGATTTCGGCGTCCATGAAGTCGACGTCGAAATCGAATGCGTCGGCAGCGCGAGAATCTGTGCCTCCGAAAAGTGGAAAACCGTGTGAGCCGCGTCGGTCGTGCGGCCAATCTTGCCCATCACGTCGAGCGACATCGGCGTCGCCTGCGCCGTCGCCGCAATGCATGCGAGCGCAACGAAAAACAACCTCATCCCGTAGATCTTGCGCATTCTCTGGCCTCTCTCTTTTCCTTGTTTTGTTGTCGTTGCAGCGTGGATTGCCCGCTGGGCGCTCGCCCCCGATTGCCCCGCCGTTCGCCGCACCTGTGAAGACGGCCGCACAGCGCTGTGTGCGATCCCGAGCACAGATTCTGCGAACCGCATGCATAATATCGCCTCTATCTCAAAAAAAGCCGTCCCGCTGGCGGTGTGACCGTATCGAACCCATTGGCCCATCGAACGCAAGCGAACGCAAGCCATGAACAAGCCCGTTCTTCAGTTGACTTATGAACAGCTCGACCATTGGATCGAATCGTTGCAACCCGCGTTGCTGGCAGAACGGTTTTCGGCGGCCATCGGCGTTTTGCGCGGTGGCGCGCCGCTCGCGCTGATGGCATCGCATAGCGTCGGCGTGCCGGTCGCGTTTCTGAGCTACGACCGCAGGGCGCGCCATGTGACGTGGGATTCGGCGCTGCCGCTGCCGGCGCCGGGCTCGAAGGTGTTGCTGTGCGAAGACATTGCGGGCCGCGGGTTCACGCTCGTCGATTGCATTGCTTTTCTCGAGCAGCATGGGCTGATCGTGAAGACGCTGACCGGCGCGTTCGATGAAGTGAGCCGCATTCGCCCCGACTACGCGAACGACGCGAGCGGCTATTTCGCGCTGTTCCCGTGGGAACGCCACGCCTATACGGAAGGCTATCGCGAAGACTGGCTTGAGGTGGAAGCCGGCGCGGACAAAGCGATGGCCGGCGATCATGAATACACCACCTACGCGATCGATCTGGACGGCATCCTGTTGCCCGATGTGCCGCTCGACCGTTATGACGAAAATCTCGCCGCCGCGCTGTCCGAACGCGACGCGCTGCGGCCCTTCGACGTGCTGCCGGGCATCGACCTGCAGCACGTGCGCGCGGTGATCACCGGCCGTCCGCAGATGGACCTCGCGCGCACCCGCGCGTGGCTTGAGCGGCACGGCTTCGGCCATCTGGAACTGGTGATGCGCGCGCCCGATTCGCACGACGAAACCCCGGCCGGCGCCGCGACTCACAAAGCGGCGGCCGCGTTGCGCTGCGGCGTCACGCACTTTATCGAAAGCGATCCGGTGCAGGCGCTGCGGATCGCGCAGGCCGCGCCGCTGTTGCGTGTGATCTGGTGGGACGCGGCGACGCGCACCGGCACGTTGATCAGTGCGTCGCACTGGCACTGAGCGGCCGCGGCGGTCTGCTGGCCTCGCGCCGCCGCGCCTGCTCACCGCAACCGGCTCTGCACTCAATCGCTCGTGTCGCCCAGGTGCAGATGCCGCGCCGCGCGCCGCGACGCGACCACGATCAGCTTCAGCGTCGCGCGCGTCGCACCGACAAACAGCTTGCGCGCGTTGCGTTCATCGAACGTATCGAAGTCGACTTCAGTCAGGATCACGCACGGCGCCGCCTGCCCCTTGAAGCGATAGATCGATTCGAGCAGCACGTCGCCTTCGCGATACTCCGGGTTGCCGAACAGATCGTATTTGCCTGTGAAACTGCGCAGCCGGTGCGGGCCCAGTTGATCGAGCGCGCTCAGCACCGACCCTTCGCGTCCGCGGAACGACAGCACTACGATGTCCTGTTTGCGAAATCCTAGCTGCAACGCCTGCGTGATTGCGCGCTTGGTTGCGTCGATGCAGGCTTCGGCGGGATTCGCTTCGTCGTAAGTGGACAGCGCGATATCGGAGCCGTCGAACGGACTCGCCGCGGTGAGCCCCGCCGCCATCGGCACCGATGCGCCGACCACGTCGCGCAGATAGTCGAGGATGTCGCGCGGACTGCGGTAGTTGGTCGCTTCCTTGAGCGTCGTCCAGCCCGGCAGATCGACCGGCGTGCGCATGTACAGATTCTGCAGCGGATCTTCGAGCCACCACCACGCGCCGCCCGGCCGCAGCACGCGCTCTAGCGCCGGCACCCACGGTTGCTGAAAGTCCTGCCCCTCATCGACGATCAGCACGTCGTATTGCCAGCGTGTATCGATCGGGGTCTGCGCGAACGCGGCTTCGAGCTGCTCGAACACGTCCGGCGCTTCGAAGTCCGGCGCGCGGCCGCTTTCGCGCGCGATCCAGTCGCACAGCTGATGATAGTTCGCGACTTTCGCTTCAGGCGGCGCCACGCGCGCGATATGGTCCGCAAGCGGCCGGTTAAAGCACACATAGAGCGGCCGTTGACCGCGCGCAACCGCATCCTTCATCACCTGCACCGCAAGCTGCGTCTTGCCCGAACCGGCCGTGCCGATCACGCGCAGCCGGAACGGCGCGAACTCGAGGCGCCGCGCCCATGTGGCAAGCCCGCCGGCAAGACGCGTGACCAGCGTTCCCGCCTGACCGACAAGCGCGCTCGCATCGGGCGTCAGCGCCAGTTCATCGGCCAGAAAATGGTGAATCTTCGACGCGCACGCAAGACGCGGTTCGTCGGCCGGCAGCGCTTCACGAATGATCGCCGCGAGCCGCTCCTTGCGCGTCGCATCGACGATGCGCGCCGGATTTACGCCGGCAATCGCCGCATCCTTGACCGCATGGTCCGGGCAATACAGCAGTTCTTCGATGAAATAGGTGCCCGCGCCGAACGCGGTCGTAAAGCGCCGGTGCAGGCCTTCGATCGTGCGCGCAAGCGCAATCGCGACGTTGCGCTCGGTCTGCAGGTAGACCTTCACGAGACCCTTAGGCGTTTCGCGCAGAAAGCCGGTTTTCTGCTCGACGATCATCACGCGCCCCGATGGGCCGACGATCACGTAGTCGGCTTCGCCGAATACGGAAAAACCTTGATTGAGGCGCGTCCAGTGCACCCCGTGGTAGACCGTGTAGTCGCCGGGCAGCGCTTCTTCGAGAAGCGCGAGCGTCTCGCGTTCGCGCACCGCGGCGCCAGCGGCGGCGAGATTCTTCCAGTCGTCGGGAACGATGCGGGCCATGCGATGCCTCGTGGGAACAGAGCGCCCATTGTACGCAACGCGAATCGCGGTTTTGCATACACCTGAGTAAGAAAATTCGGCTTCGTGTATCGTTTCCGGTTGAACGCTGCGCGCCTGCGCAGCTTGCCAACTGTAATGTGTAAAGAGGAATTTGCCGGTGATTACTATCTGGGGACGCGTCAACTCAGTGAACGTTCAGAAGGTCGTGTGGTGCTGCGATGAACTGGCGTTGCCGTACGAGCGCATCGATGCGGGCCTGAAGTTCGGACGCCTTGATGAGCCCGAATACCTCGCAATCAACCCGACGGGCCACATTCCCACCCTCGTCGACGGCGATTTCGTGCTGTGGGAATCGAATTCGATCCTGCGCTATCTGGCGATGCAGTATGGGCAATCGAGCTTGCTCTACCCTGCCGAACCCAAAGCGCGCGCGAGCGTCGACCGGTGGCTCGACTGGGCGTCGACCGCGCTCGCCCCCGCCGAACGGCCGGTGTTCCTGACCCTCGTGCGCACGCCCGCCGCACAGCGCAACACGGTGAAGCTCGCCGCCGACATCGAAGCCGTAACAGCACTGTGGAAAATGCTCGACACGCAACTGCAAGGCCGCTTCTTTATCGAAGGCGAACAGTTCACGCTCGCCGACATCGTGCTCGGCGCCTTCGCGAAACGCTGGCTGGACCTCGAAGGGGTGGCACGTCCGTCGCTGCCGAATCTCGAGCGCTGGTATTCGCGCCTCGCGACGCGCCCCGGCTTCAAGAAATACATCGATCTCCCGCTCACCTGAACGCTCATGAGCGCACCTGAGCGCACACCGCACCCTCACGCCAGCACATCATGACCATCACGCTTTATGCCTGGGACACCCCCAACGGACGCAAAGCCAGCGTTGCGCTCGAAGAAATGGAATTGCCGTACGCCGTGAAGCCAGTGAACATCGGTAAGGACGAGCAGTTTCAGCCTGAATTCCTTCAGGTCAGCCCGAACAACAAGATTCCGGCGATCGTCGATCCGGGAGGTCCGGACGGCCAGCCGATCAGTGTCTTCGAATCCGGTGCGGTGCTGCTCTATCTCGGCGAAAAAACCGGCAAATTCCTGCCGAGGAGCCTGCGTGATCGCGTGCCGGTGCTCGAATGGCTGATGTGGCAGATGGGCGGCTTCGGGCCGATGCCGGGGCAAGTGCACCATTTCGCGGCACTGCAGTCGGAAAGCGACCGGCGTTACGGGCTCAAACGGTTTTCCGATGAAACGCGCCGGCTGTACTCCGTGCTCAACACGCGTCTCGGCAAGACTGCGTTCGTGGCGGGTGAACTGTCGGTAGCCGATTTCGCGATTCTCGGCTGGGCGTGGCGCCATGAACGCCATAAGGTTGATCTCGCCGATTACCCGAACGTCGAGCGCTGGTATCAAACGTTGCTCGCACGGCCGGCCGTGCAACGCGGCTTCGCGGTGAAGCTCAACTGAACGCGCCCCGGCGCGCCGGCCGGCCCCTTATAATCAGCGGATGAAAAACGCAAAAGCCTCCGTATCCGCCGAAAAACCGACGCCGGCGCGTGCCCATGCCGGGCGCACCCATACCGCCGCCTCGCCGGAGGCGGCGCTGGCGCTTGCCGACGCCTATTGCCGCGAACGCGGCGAAAAGCTGACGCCGCTTCGACGCAAAGTGCTCGAACTGCTGCTGCAGTCGGGGCGCGCCACGAAGGCCTATTCGCTGCTCGACGACATGCGGCAGATCCATCCTGGCTCGGCCCCGCCGACGGTCTATCGCGCGCTCGACTTTCTGCTATCCGCCGGCCTCGTGCATCGCATCGAATCGATCAATGCGTTTACCGTGTGTCACGATCTGACGCAATGCCGGCACGGCATTCTGGTCGTCTGCCAGCAGTGCGGCAACGTGACCGAGCTGCATCAGCCGAAGTTGCGCGAAGCGCTTGTCGCGCAAATCGAAGACGCCGGCTACCACCTCGCCGGCGACGAAATCGAATTGAAGGGATTGTGTGCGGCTTGTCAGGCGTCAGATGCCGCGCAGGCCGCCAGCAATTGATCGAATGGCGCCGGACGCATCGCATCGGCAGATATCGCAGACATCGCCCGCCGCCGGCAGCCAGGCTGCCGCTATCGCCACACATTCACGCACGGCCGCAGCGCGAGCGCAGCCCTTGCATCACACGCCGCGCGTCAACCCGCGGCCCGCGCGCCGATCGCGTCGTGCAGCAGCGTGACCAGTGTCTCCGGGCGCGCGGGCTTCGTCATGAAGTGATGGAAACCTTCGCCGATGCTGCGTAGCCGGTAGGCTTCGTCGGTGTGCCCGGTGAGCGCGATGGCTACCGCGGGGGGGCGATCGCCACGTATCTCATGGTCGCGCAGCCGCTGGATCAGATAGAAGCCGTCCATGGCGGGCAAGTCGATGTCGCATACGACCGCGTCCGGCATTACCCGGACCGCCGCCTCGACTCCCTCCTCCGCGTCGGCCACCGCGACGACATAGGCGCCTTCTGATTCAAGCAGAATCTTCAATGATTCCCGGTTTTGCGGGTCATCTTCCACCAGCACGATCGTGGCCTGATCGAGCCTCAATACTCCGTTCATTTTTTGCGTTGTTACCCAAAAAGCTGTTTATGCATTCTGACGCGGTTTTGAGCATGCTCATGAGCGAGCCTCATGCCCAAGGTTAATGTCGTCACGCACCTGCACCGCGCCAGCGCCCGCAGCGGAAAACGGCACAACATGGATACCTCTCCATAGCCGTTTTTACATTGGCTGCCCGACGCGCTGTCCGCCTTGCAGCCCTTACCATCGACTCGATTCCGCATGACGAGTTGCATCGAAGTGTACGCCTGTGCACAACGCATCGCAGCGAACCTGCCGCCGACGATAGCGCACGAATGAGGCGTTCGCATGACCGCACGGCGGCATCCGTGCCGCATCATCCGGTTAACTGCGTATTGGTTCACTACGTATTGCTACGTCTTCACCGATTGCGCACAGTTCGATGTGGATATGCTGTCCTGAAAGCCCAGTTGCGCAGAAATCGCACGCCCGGCTTCCTGCAGCAACGCCTCAATGCAGCGTCGACTTGCGGAACACCCCAAGAGGAAGCACATTGCGTGCCTCGGCGGGGTCCATTCATGCGAGCAATACGTTGCCGATCACCGTGCTGTACAGCGGGTTCGAACAATGAAGAAAACACAAACCATGCAGGCATCAATCTCGCGCAGCGCCTGAAGGTGCGCGCCGTCAGCACGGCACGCGGCAAGAACGAAGCGCGACGGCCCGCGATGCAAGCGCATGACCGCGTCGCTCTCTCACGGCCCTAGCGGCTCTTCCCGCTCGCGCCACCTTGCGGCCCCACGCCATGCGTCAGCAACGCAAGCGCATGGCGTGCAATATCGTCTGCGGTAAGACGGCGGCGCGCGGGATCGTTGCGCCATATCGCCGATGTCGCCAGCGGCAGGATCGTGAGCCCGAGAATCGATAAAAACACCAGCGAAGGCTCCAGATCCGGATTCAGCCGCCCTTCCCTCTGCCACTTCGCAATGCACGCAAGCGACGCCTTTTGATTCGTATGGCCGAAACGTTCATGCATGCGTTGCTTCAACAGGCCGCCTTCGCTGATCACTTCACGCACCCATAGCGACGGAAACCACGGATGCTCGCCCGCCATCTCCACCAGTTGGCGCGCGAGTTGCGTGATGGCCGCCACCGGGTCGTCGGCGTTAGTGCGGAACGGCGCGGCGAGCGCCGCACGCAACGGCAGGAAACGCTCGTCGATCAGCACATCGAGCAACTGGTCGCGCGTCTTGAAGTAGTAATGCACCATCGCCGGCGTGTAGCCGGCCTCGCGTGCGATTGCGCCCAGCGTGGTGTCGACGATGCCCTGGCGCGCGAACAGCGCGAGCGCGACTTCGAGCAGGCGCGCGCGCTGTTCGGGCGCGCGCGCGCTGCCCGATGGACGGCCGGGCTTGCGAGCAGGCGGCGCGTTTGACGGCGCAGCGGATCGCGTGGGAGATGAAGCAGCAGCGGATCCAGCCGAGGCTGCCGCCGCCCGCGCAGCCGATGCGGGGGCGCGGGCGGCCGCTGCTGAAACCGACTTCGATGTACTTGCCATGGACCTTCGCATTTGACGAACGGGACGACTCCGCGATATATTAATCTCCGTGTTAATTAATTTCAAGCTGGCTGGAATCACATGGATCTGCACGCCCCTGTCGAACTCACCGCGGAACGCCCGCCCCTTCGCCTGTTGTTTCCGGCGCTGCTGCTCGTCATGCTGCTCGCCGCACTCGACCAAACCATCGTGTCGACGGCGCTGCCCACCATCGTCGGCGAACTCGGCGGGCTCGACAGCCTGTCGTGGGTCGTGACGGCTTACCTGCTCACATCGACAATCGTCGTGCCGCTGTACGGCAAATTCGGCGACCTGTTCGGCCGCAAGGTCGTGCTGCAGACCGCAATCGTGCTGTTTCTGATCGGCTCCGTGCTATGCGGCCTCGCGCAGAACATGCTGCAGCTCGTGCTGTTGCGCGCGTTGCAGGGGCTCGGCGGCGGCGGCCTGCTGGTCGTCACGATGACCGCGATCGGCGACGTCGTTGCGCCTGCGGAACGCGGCCGCTATCAGGGCGTGTTCGGCGGCGTATACGGCCTGGCTACCGTGGTCGGACCGCTCGTCGGCGGCTTTCTCGTCGACCATCTGTCGTGGCGCTGGATCTTCTATATCAACGTGCCGCTCGGCATCGTGGCGTTCGCTGTGATCGGCGCGGTATTCAAGCCGCGCACCGCGCGCATGAAGCACACGATCGACTACATGGGCGCCGCGTTTCTCGCGGGCGCACTGACCTGCGTCATTCTGTTCACAAGCCAGGGCGGCACGCTGCTGCCGTGGTCGTCGGTGCAGTTGTGGCTGACGCTCGCGCTCGGCGCGATCTGCATTGTCGGCTTCATCCACGAAGAACGCCACGCGGCCGAACCGATCTTGCCGCTGGAACTCTTCAGGCAGCGCACGTTCTTGTTGAGCAGCGTGATCGGGTTCATCGTCGGCGTGTCGCTGTTCGGTTCGGTCACGTTTCTGCCGATGTATTTGCAGGTCGTGAAAAACTCGACGCCGACTTTGGCGGGCATGCAGGTCTCGCCGTTGATGGGCGGCTTGCTCATCATGTCGATCATCAGCGGACGCCTCATCAGCAGACTCGGTAAATACCGCGTGTTTCCGATCGTCGGCACGTTTCTGGTCGGCGTGGGCATGGTGCTGCTCGCCACGCTCGACATCGCAACGCCGGTTCACCTGCTGTATGTGTATGTGGCGCTGGTCGGCGGCGGTCTCGGCATGGTGCTGCAGGTGCTGATCCTCGCGGTTCAGAACGCCGTCGAGTTCAGACACCTCGGTGTGGCGACCTCGGGCGCGACGCTGTTCCGTTCGATCGGCGGGTCGATTGGTGTCGCAGCTTTCGGTGCGATTTTCTCCCACGGTCTCGCGACACGTTTGCAAACCCTGCTGCCGCCCGACACCGAACTCCCCCGCGCGCTGGGGCCTGTTGCAATTCACCAACTGCCCGCCGCGTTACGCGACGATTATCTGCATGCGTTCGCTGGTGCTTTACATACGGTATTTTTCGCTGCCGCTTGCGTTGTCGCACTCGCGTTCGCTTTCGCGTGGCTGCTTCAGGATCATCCGCTGCGCAAGCAGTGATGCGTGCTCACGCAACATGCGGCGTGACGCGTTACATGTCGTCTGCACTTATTCAGCCATTCTTATGATTAAACGCGGCGTGCGTCGCACCGCCCGCCGCGTGTAAAAACGCCCATCGCCGGTCGTCCTGCTTGAGGGCCCTGCCGACAAGGCCTGCCAACGCCTATGTGCGGTAGGTAACAACGTCGATTGACGTTGTTCCGGAAACAAACCATATTTCCCTCATCGGCCCCGCACGGGTCCTGCCCGGCCGCTCCCCAGCGCATGTTGATCGTCAGTTCCGCGAGTCCCCGCCGATCGCTTCAACGACGATCCTGAGCATGCCGAAATGGCATCGCCACTACTGGTGGGTCCATCGCATGTCTGCTCAGACTACTCCTGACCAGAGCTTCCCGACGCCGTGCAAACGCTGTGGCGGCGTGCTGTACCAGCATGTCGACTTCTGCCCGTATTGCGGCGCAGATCATCCGCTCGAAACGATCGTGCGCAAGCACCCGGAAACCGCATTGAAAGCCGTCGGTACGCCTGCCCCGCATCCACCGGCCATCACGACGGCGTCCGATATTCCACCGGTGATGCCGCAAGACCGGCAGATTTCTCCGCTCAACATTCCAGCGCCGATGTGGCAAACCGCGGGCCGCTGGATATTTACGAAGGGACTGCTGCTCGTCTGGTTTTTCGTCGCACTCGCGTACGCGGCGTATCTGCTGCTGGGCGAGAGCCGCAAAGCGGAACCGACCACTGACGAACCCGCCACGTCTAATACATCCGGCGGCTCGATCTCGCCATACTCGCCGCAGCAGCAGGCGAACCTCGCGTCGCCGTCGGCGGGCGCGCGCATGCCTGTCGCCACGTCGCCGCCACGCGTCATGCCGCAATACAAGGACGTGCCCGACAGCTTGCGCGCCGCCCGCGCGAGCCTGCAGGAGAACGATTTGTCGGATGCCAGGGCGGCGACGAACGCGGCGCTAGCACGGGACGCCGACAACCCCGACGCGCGATCCATCCAGCGCGATATCGCAGAACGCGAGCAGCGCCGCGATAACGCGTTGCAGGCCGCGGACAAATGTGCGAACGAACGCGCATGGGCCTGTGTGCAGCAACACGCCTCCGAGGCATTGGCGCTCGATGCCAGCAGCATTGATGCGCAAACGTTGATGGAGCGAACCATCTTGTCGACGGGATGGAAGCCTCTCGCGAGCAGCGCGCAACCGGCTGCGGCCTCAGCCATACCGCTGCCGCCCGGCGCAAACAGTACCCGGTTGCCGTCGTCGCGCGATTGGGGCGCAGCGGCGCCACCGGCTGCGCGCGACTGGAACGCTTCGGCACCGCCGCCACCCTTGCCGCGCGCGACGAACCCCAAGCCCGCCATCGATACCGCGAACGCCACCAACGCCACCAACGCAGCCAATCCAGCGAACGCCGCAAGCGGTAACAGCAGCATCGACGCGCAGGAGCGCTCAATCAGGGAGTTGGGCTGGAAGCATGCACCGGCATCGGGCGCGACGGCACGCTGACCATGCGCATACCGAATAACGTAGGGCACCGCCACACATCGACACCAGGAACGGAGAGAAACCATGCTAAACAGAATTCTGATGGGATTGACGGGACTGGCGGGGCTGCTGTTCGCATCGTTCGTCGCGGCCGCGGGACCCGATGCGCACTACAAGATCGTTACCGGACCTGAACGGGGCACTTATATCCAGATCGGCCAGGACCTGTCGAAATGGGTCGCCCAGCCGGCGGGCATCGACCTTGAAGTCGTGCCGTCGAAGGGCTCAGCGGAAAACGTGCAGCGGATGCGCTTCGAGCCGGGCGTAAAACTGGCGCTCGTGCAATCCGATGTCTACCAGGCCTACGTCGACATGGCCGATTCCGGCAACGCGGATGCCGGCACGACGATTCGCCCGTTGCGGCTCATCATGCCGCTGTACGATGAAGAGATCTACTTTGTCGTGCGCAACGATTCGCCGCTAAAGACAATCAACGAGATCAAGGACAAGAACATCAGCGTCGGCCTGATCGGCAGCGGCACGGCACAATCGGCGACCACGCTGTACAAGCTGATGTTCGGCCAGCCGATTGCCGAGCAGAACGCACAGCACTTGAGCAACGAGGATGCGCTCGCCGCGCTGATCGTCAAGAAGATCGATGTCGCGATCGTCGTAGCCGGACAGCCGGCAAAACTTTTCACCGAGATGAATCCGGATTTGCTGCAGCAGATCCGCTTCCTACGGGTGGATTCGAATGCGCCCGAAACGGCGCGTGCGAGGCAGACGTATTTTCCGGCGACGATCCGCACGTCCAGTTATCCGAACTGGCTGAAGGAAGACGTGCCGACGTGGACCGTCAAGGCGTTTCTCGTGACCTACGACTACGGACTGCGCGACACGGTCGGCAATCTGAACCGTTTTGCCGATTCGCTATGCGACAACTTCGACAATCTGCAGGAACATGGGCATCCGAAGTGGAAGCAGGTGAAGCTCGAACTGCCTAGTCTCAGCAAGGGATGGCAATACTATCCGCCGGTCGAAAAGCACTTGCGGGCCTGTCTTGCACGGCGCGCGTCGATGCAGGCAGCAGGCGCCGCGACGGCAACGGCGACGGCGACGCCTGAGCGCGCGGCGGCCGCACGGAAGGTCGACAAGCGGCCCTGTTCCGAACAGGAACGTCTGCTTCTGCTGTGCGGGAAATAGCGCACTAAACTCGTTGTCCGCTCATTGACCGAACAGGCGGCGCCAGTCGCCGCCCATCGTTCGCGCGCGCAAAGAACATCCCTTCTAAATGCGCAATGCATTGTCGAATGCTCCGGCAATACCACTCCGGCCAATTTCATTTTGGCCTTCAAGCATTTCCCTTCGTCTGGTCCAGCATATCAACGCATCGCTTAGCCACGGCGCGAACGCTCTGCACAACAGAGCCTCTTTACGCCCGATGTGTCACCATGCCCACATTCAGTGCTTCTCGTCCTTAACGAAACACACCGTAAACAAACGCAGCCAGCATGAATTCGCCTATAGCGGCTAGAATCGCCGGAAACGCATTTGAGCGTTCGTTGAACAGGAACTCTTAGTCTTTATTTTTGCTTTCTATTTAATTTCATTTTCCTTTCTGGACGTGTTCTTTACAGGAAGCATGCGTGAAAATAGTTTTGCTATCTGTCTTTAGCGCCTGTCGCAATCTGCCCACTTCCTTATACCGAAGCACGTTCAAACGTGGCGTCGCACTCGCGGCCGCGCTGTGCACCGGTGCTTGTGCCGTGGGGCCGGACTATCACAAACCCCCCGTTCAGATTCCCGAAAGCTTCAAGGAAGGCGCCGACTGGCACCGCGCGCAAGCCAACCCGCAGGCATCGCTGTCGAGCGACTGGTGGCGCATGTACCACGACGACAAGCTCACGCAGCTAATCGAAGAATCACAGAAGGCAAACCAGTCGATCGCCGCCGCGGAAGCCGCTTATCGGCTGGCGCTCGCGATCGTCCAGGCGAACACCGCAGCGCTCTTCCCCGTCATCGGCGCGGAACTATCCGGCACGCGCAGCGGCACGCCGGCCAGCGCAGGCGGGCGGCTCGCCGGGACATCCGGAAGCTCCGCGACGGGCTCGAGCATTCCCGGGGTGTCGAACAATTTCATCGCGGGCGTATCGGCGAGCTGGGAACTCGACCTGTGGGGCGCCATCCGCCGGCAGATCGAAGCGGCGAAGGGCACGGCAGAGGCCACCGACGCGCAGCTGGCCGGCCAGCGGCTTTCCATTGCCGCGAGCGTCGCCATCGACTATTTTGAGCTTCGCCAGGCCGACATCGACATTCAGTTGCTCAAGCAGCAACAGGACATCGATAACCGCATCCTCGACATGACACGCGCGGCGTTCACGCAAGGTGCGGCGTCGAACGACCAACTGCTGTTCGCTCAGGACACGCTCGAAGTCGTGATAGCCGATCTGCAGACCACCGAAACGGTGCGCGAGCAGGACGAACACGCGATTGCCGTGCTGATCGGCGTGCCGCCCGCGAACTTCACGCTGCCGGCCGACCCCAGCTATGCGTTCGTCTTGCCCGAGATCCCGCAGGGCTTGCCGTCGGAGCTGCTCGAACGTCGCTACGACGTCGTCAGCGCCGAGCGCACAGCGGCATCGGCGAACGCGCAGATCGGCGTGGCTACGGCCGCTTTCTTCCCGACCGTGACGCTTTCGGCGCAAGGCGGATTCCAGCACAACACGTTCGCCAATCTGTTCTCGTTGCCGAACCGCTTCTGGACCTTGGGCCCCACGCTCGCGGAGACGATCTTCGACGGCGGCGCGCGCACCGCCGCGGTGCGCGAGGCGCGCGCAACCTATGACCAGGACGTCGCGACCTATCGCAACACGGTGTTGACCGCGTTCCAGACGGTCGAGGACAGCATGTCGTCGGTGAATCATCTGCGCCAGCAGGCGCAGGCGTTCTCCAACATTCTCGAGCGCAACCAGCAGCTGTTCGCCAGCGAACGCGCGCAATTTCAGTTCGGCGCGGTAAGCGAACAGGATCTGCTGACCGAGCAGTTGACGCTGCTTCTCGCCGAACAGAATCTGAGCGACACGCAAGCGATCCTTACGCAAAGCAGCGTCTCGCTGATCAAGAACCTCGGCGGCGGCTGGACTTCGGATGACGTAGGCGCGTCGGCAGCGGCCGGCAGCGGTGCGCCACCCGGGCCCACGTCGAACCCGCAGCAGACATCGACGCCGCCGCAATGAGATGAATCGACGCTAGAAACGTACTTCCAGGTCCTGTTACTCGCCGCAGCGCAGCGCGCCGCTCACTGAGCGGACACCGCACCGCAAGCGGCGAGGCATTCCTCCTCACCGCCGTTCAAGCAAGAATGGAGTCTTCATGAAGTCATTCCCGCTACGCGGGCCTCTGCTATGTCTTTCGCTGGTGGCCCTCGCCGGTTGCGGCAAAAGCAAGCCGGCCGCGCCGCCTCCGCCTCACGTTGCGGTGGTCACGGTGCACACGCAGGACGTGCCGCTCACGAGGCAGCTGGTCGGCCGGCTGTCGCCTTACTACAGCGCCAATGTGACGGCGCGCGTGTCCGGGCTGCTGCAAAAGCGCGTCTACACGGAAGGCAAGGACGTGCGAGAGGGACAGTTGCTGTTCCAGATCGACCCGACGTTCTACAGGACGCAACTGGATAGCGATCTTGCGCTGCTCGCGCAAGACCAGGCCACCTACGTCAACGATCACATCACCGCCGAACGCAATCGCAAGCTGCTGCCGGTCGGCTCGGTGTCGCAACAGACCGTCGACAATTCCGACGCCGCGGAGCGCAGCGCCGCCGCCAAGGTGAAGTCGGATCAGGCCGTGGTCGAAAGCGCGCGGGTCAATCTCGACTACACGCGCGTGACGTCGCCGATCAGCGGCATTGCCGGGCAGCAGCTCGTCACGGCCGGCGCGGTGGTGGGCAGCAGCGTGACCGATACGGGCGCGGGCGGCACGCTGCTGACCACGGTTCAGCAGATCGATCCGTCCTACGTCAACTTCACGATCAGCGCGGCGGATCTGATCACGATGCGGCAGGCGCAGACCACCGGCTCGGTTGCGCTTGCGAAGCTGGACAAAACCACCGTGCAGATCGGTTTGCCGGACGGCAGCCAGTACAGCCGCCAGGGCACCCTCGATTTCTCCGACATCTCCGTGAATGCGACCACCGGCGCCGTGAATCTGCGCGCGCTCGTGGCGAATCCGCAGCATGTGCTGCTGCCGGGCATGTACGTGACGCTCACCGTCAATCTCGGCCAGCAGAACAACGTGATCCTCGTCCCGCAGCAGGCGCTGCTGCGCGATACCGTCGGCTCGTATGTGTATGTCGTCGGTCAGGACGGCAAGGTCGCGCGCAAGGACATCGTCACCACTTTCAACTACGCCAATAGCTGGATCGTGACGGGCGGCCTTGCCGACGACGATCGCGTGATGGTGTCGGGGCTGCAAAGCGTGCATGGGGGTGAAGCCGTGAACGCGTCTGCATGGCAGGCGCCCGCAGCTGCCTCGGCGGTGCCGGCCGCGTCGGCGCCGGGCGCCGCGAGCGCCGCCGGCAACACGCAATAGGAGCTGTCTCCATGCCGAGTTTCTTTATTAACCGCCCCGTGTTCGCATGGGTCGTAGCCATTCTGATTTCGCTGTTCGGCTACCTCTCGATGCGCGGCATGGGCATCGACTCGTATCCGGACATCGCGCCGCCTCAGGTGACGGTCACCGCGACCTATCCCGGCGCCAGCGCGTCGACGATGGAAACGACCGTCACGCAGGTGATCGAGCAGCAGATCACCGGCATCGACAACCTGCTGTATTTCAGTTCGAAGTCGAGTTCGAACGGCCAGACCGTCATCACGCTGACGTTCGCGACCGGCACCAACGCCGACATTGCGCAGGTGCAGGTGCAGAACAAGGTCACGCTCGCGCAGCCGCTGCTGCCCGCTCCGGTGACGCAGCAAGGCGTGGTCGTGGCGAAGGCGAGTCCGGACATTCTGATGTTCCTCGCGCTGCGCTCGAACAACCCGTCGATCGATGCGCCGCGCCTGTCCGATATTCTCGCGTCGGAGATTCAACCCGCAATCGGGCGCGTGAACGGTGTCGGCAACACGACGCTGCTCGGCTCCGAGTACGCGATGCGCATCTGGCTGGATCCTGACAAGCTGCAGTCGTACGGGCTCTCCACCTCGCAGGTGCTCAACGCCGTGAACGCGCAGAACGCGCAGTTCGCGGCGGGCTCGCTGGGCGCGGATCCGGCCGTGAAGGGACAGGTGTTCACCGCGACAATCTCCGGCGACGCGCTGTTCTCCACCCGCAGACAGTTCGAAGACATCATTTTGCTGTCGAACAGCAACGGCACTGTCGTGCGGTTGAGCGACGTCGCGCGCATCTCGTTCGGCGCACAGACCAGCGGCCTCACGCCGGTCTATGACGGCAAGCCGGCGGGCGGCCTCGCGATCTTCCTGCTGCCGGGCGCCAACGCGCTATCGGTGGCGAATGCTGTGAAAGCCGAAATGGCGACGCTCGCGCGCGATCTGCCGCAAGGCGTGACCTGGGACGTGCCGTACGACACGACGCCGTTCATTACCGCGTCGATCGCGGATGTGGTGCATACGCTCGCCGAGGCGATCATCCTCGTGTTCCTCGTGATGCTGCTGTTCCTGCAGAACTTCCGGGCGACGATCATCCCGACCCTCGTCATTCCGGTCGCGCTGCTCGGCACGTTCATCGGCCTGTCGGCGCTGCATTACACGCTCAACCAGCTGACGCTGTTCGGGATGGTGCTCGCGATCGGGATTGTCGTCGACGATGCGATCGTCGTGATCGAGAACGTCGAGCGCATCATGACCGAGGACCGTACCGACCCGAGGACCGCGACGAAGAAAGCGATGGGGCAGATCACGGGCGCCATCATCGCGATCACGGTGGTGCTGACGGCGGTGTTCGTGCCGTCGGCGCTGCAGCCGGGCGCCACCGGGATCATCTACGCGCAGTTCGCGCTGACCATTGCGGTGTCGATGGGCTTCTCCGCGTTTCTCGCGCTGTCGTTCACGCCTTCGCTGTGCGCGGCGATCCTGAAGCCCGGCCATCAGGTGAAGAAGAACGCGTTCTTCCGCTGGTTCGACCGCAACTTCGATAGAGCGACGCACCTGTATGTCGGCCATATCGGCAAGGCCGCCCGTCATGCGCCGTACTGGATGGTGGGCTTTGTCGTGATCGTCGCGCTGACGGGCTTCCTTTATACGAAACTGCCGACCGGCTTCGTGCCGGACGAAGACCAGGGCTTCATCCTTGCGCTGATCAACCTGCCGCCGGGCGCTACGCTGCAGCGCACCGACAAGGTGATGACCGAAGTGCGCGACACGCTGATGAAGAGTCCGGTGGGCAAGGACGTCGCCGCCATATTCCAGCCGGAAGGCTTCAGCTTCGTCGGCACCAGCGAGAACGTCGGGATGGCGTTCATCAAGCTGACCGACTGGAGCAAGCGCTCGCAGACCGCGATGGAGCTGATTCCGCAGGTCAACCAGATCCTGCACGGCGTGCCGGACGCGCAGATCTTCGCGACGAACCTGCCGACGATCCGCGGCCTGAGCCAGTTCGGCGGCATCGACATGTACCTGCAGGCACGCGCCGGACAATCGCGCGACGAACTGGGGCACGCGCAACAGACGCTGATCGCGGACGCGTCGAAAAGTCCGGTGCTGTTCGGCATCCGCGCGAATTCGCTGCCGACGGCGCCGCAGCTGAACATCATCGTGGACCGCGTGCAGGCCGAAGCGATGGGGCTGTCGCTCAGCGACGTCTACGCGACGATCCAGACCGAGCTGGCGCCGTTCTTCATCAACCAGTTCACGTACGCCGGCCGGGTCAAGCGCGTCTACATCGAAGCGGATGCGCCGTTCCGGATGGGGATGGACGCGTTCCAGCATCTGTACACGCCAAGCGGCATCAACGGCGCAACCGGTATGGCAAGCGGCTCGACGTCAGCCATGTCAGGCGCAGCGCCGGCTGCGAACAGCAGCGGCTACCTGAGCCAGGTCGACCCGTCGCCCGCCAACACCGGTATCGCCCCGTACAACATGGTGCCGCTGTCGAGCGTCGTGAAGGCCAACTGGAGCCTCGGCCCGCTCGTGCTGCCACGCTATAACGGCTACGCGGCGGTTGAGATCGTCGGCAACTCGGCGTCCGGCTATTCGACGGGTCAGGCCATCGACACGCTGCAAAACATCGTCAACCAGCAGTTGCCGACCGGTTTTGCCGCCGACTGGACCGGACAGTCCTACCAGGAACTGCTGGCCGGCAGTTCGGCGACGGTGCTGACCGGTTTGTCGATCCTCGTCGTGTTCCTGTGTCTTGCCGCGCTGTATGAAAGCTGGTCGATTCCGGTTGCCGTGCTGCTGGTGGTGCCGCTCGGCCTGCTCGGCATGCTGGCGTTCTGCCTGTGGCGCGGTGTGCCGAACGACATCTACTTCAAGATCGGCGTCGTGACGGTGATCGGCCTTGCCGCGAAAAACGCGATTCTTATCGTCGAATTCGCGGTGGAGGGCCAGGCGCGCGGCATGACGCTGTTCGACGCGGTGGTCGAAGCGGGCCGCTTGCGGTTGCGGCCGATCCTGATGACATCGATGGCCTTTATTCTCGGCGTGATGCCGCTGGTGCTATCGACCGGCGCGGGCGCCGCGTCGCGTCATGAAATAGGCACGGGCGTGATCGGCGGCATGCTGTTCGCCACGTTCTTCGGCCTGCTGCTGATTCCGGTGTTCTACGTGGTCGTGCGGCGCGTGCTCGGCGACAAGCTCGACGAGCCGTCGAAGAAGCTGCCGCATCATGGCGATGGCAATGGCGATCCGCAAGACGCGCATGTGTAGTCGGTGCAGCGATGGCAGGCAGTGCATCGGCAAGCGCCTCGCCGTTGCAGAACGGCGCCCGTTTGCGGTGTTCTGCGTGCGGGCGCCAAGGGGTGCCCGCGTGCGGGCCGCCCGATGAGACGAACCCGCGAGGACGCGCTCAGGACGCGCGACCAGATTCTCGACGCGGCCGAGGAGACATTCTTCGAATACGGCTTCGCGCATACGTCGCTTGCGCAGATCGCCGAGCTAGCCGGGCTCACGCGCGGCGCGATCTACGGGCACTTCAGGAACAAATGCGAGGTGTTCAACGCGATGGTGGAACGCGTCGTGTTGCCGATGGAAATGCTCGTCGCGGCGACCTTTGAGCCGCGCGAGGCCGATCCGCTTGGACGGATGCGCGACCTCTTCATGTTCTGTCTCGCTAAGGCGGCCATCGAGCCGCATACCCGCCGCGTGTTCGAAGTGCTGTTCACGAAGTGCGAATACACCGACGACGTGGGGCCGGTCATCGAACGGCAACGCATCGCGGCGCGCGACGGCCGGGCCCGGATGGAACTGGGCCTGCGCAACGCGATCGACAAAGGGCAATTGCCGCCGGACCTCGACACGGTGCGCGCCGCGAGCGTCATGCAAGTGTTTCTTGGCGGTGTGCTGCGCGACTGGCTGCTCGATCATGGCTCGGTCGATTTACCGCGCGATGCGCCCTATCTGGCCGATGCGTGTATCGGGATGCTGCTGCATGCGCCGGCGCTGCGCCGGCCGGCGCTCTAGCGTCTCGCGCTTTAGCACTTTAGCGCCGCTCGTAACTGCCCTCGCGCTGTACCGCTGCGTGATCCATCGCGCGTTGCAGCACTTCGTACACTTTCGGCCGGTTGCATTGCGACGCGTTAAACCGCAGATACCGCGCCGCCGATTGCGACGTGCTGAACACATTGCCCGGCGCGAACACGACGTTCTCCGCCAGCGCGTAGCGCGCGATGTCCGCGGCATCGAGCGACGCGGGCAACTGCGCCCATACGAACATGCCGGCGCGCGGGCGCGTCCAGATCTCGACGCCGGCAGACGCGAGCCGCCGCACCGTTTCGCCCATCGCATCGGCGAGCTTCGCGCGCATGCTTTCGACATGCCGGCGGTAGGTGCCGTCCACCAGCAGCCGGTGCACGACGCCGGCAGCGAGTGGCCCGTTGCCAAACGACGTGGCAAGTTTCAGATCGACGATCGATTCGACCCAGTCCGCGCGCGCCGCGATATAGCCGCAGCGCACCGCGGCCGACAGCGTCTTCGAAAAACTGCCGATCGATATCACGCGTGCCAGGCCGTCGAACGCGGCGAGACGCGGCGCGGGTTCGTCCTCGAAGTCCGCGAAGATGTCGTCTTCGACGATCAGCAGATCGTGCTCGCCCGCAAGCTTCAGCAGTCGGTGCGCCACGGCCGGCGCCAAGGTCGCGCCGGTCGGATTGTGAATCGCGGAATTGGTCACGTAAAGCCGCGGGCGATGCTCGACCAGCGCGCGCTCGAAAGCGGCGAGGTCCGGGCCTGACGGCGTGTACGGCACGCCCACGGCCCGCACCCGATGCGCGCGCAACAGCGCCTGGAAGTTGAAATAGCACGGATCGTCGATCAACACGGCATCGCCCGGTTCCAGCAGGAAACGGCACACCAGGTCGAGCGCCTGGGTGGCGCCGTCGGTCAGCACAACCTGTTCGGGCGACACATCGACGCCATGCTGCGCGAACCGCCACACCAGTTGCTCACGCAACGTCCGCAACCCGAGCGGCGCGGCATACTCGACGAGCGGCGCTGCCGTGTCGCGCGCGACTGCGCGCAACGCGCGGCGCATGCCGTTCTCCGGCATCCACGCGGCAGGCAGCCAGCCGCAACCGGGTTTCAGCGTCTTCACGCCGCTTTCCAGCGACTGCCGCGTAAGCCACATCGGATCGACCTCACGGTCCAGACGCGGACCGAGATCGGCCAGCGCGAGCGGCGGCGCATGGCCGGACACAAAGAAGCCCGACCCGCGTCGCGCGACGATCGCCCCTTCCGCGACCAACCGGTCATACGCTTCGACCACCGTCGACTTCGACACGCCGAGACTGTCGGTCATCGCGCGGATCGACGGCACGCGGGCGCCCGGCATCAACGCGCGGCTGGCGATCCGCTCCCGCAACACGCCCATTACCGCGCCAACGCGCGTGCCGCCTGGCCGGGGCCGGTCGCCGTGCTGGCCGGTGTGCTTGTCAGCTTCCGCCATCTGTACTGCTCCTTGTTAGGTACAGTTTTAGAGAATTGTACTGATGTGTAGCTTACGCCGAACGCCGGATCGGGTGGATGCTAGCCATTCGATAAAAGAGGAAGCGGATATGGCGGATGCAACCCACAACACGTCGCATGGTTCGGGCAAAGGCTGGATCAGCGGCCTGATCGGCGTGCTGATCTTCAGCGGTTCACTGCCGGCAACCCGCCTCGCGGTGCAAGGCCTCGATCCGCTGTTCCTGACCGTTGCGCGCGCGGCGATCGCCGGCACGCTCGCGCTCGGGTTGCTGCTCGTGTTTCGCGAAACGCGGCCTGACCGGCGCGACTTCATGCCGCTGGTGGTGGTCGCGCTGGGGGTCGTTGTCGGCTTTCCGATGTTGACTGCGCTCGCGTTGCGCCACGTCACGTCGGCTCATGCAATTGTGTTCATCGGGTTGTTGCCGCTTGCCACCGCGATCTTCGGTGTGCTGCGCGGCGGCGAGCGGCCGCAGCCGGCCTTCTGGCTATTCTCGGCGCTCGGCAGCAGCGCCGTGGTCGGATTCGCGCTGCGCAACGGTATCGATGCGTCGCCGGCGGGCGACGCGCTGATGCTTGCCGCGATCGTCGTATGCGGTCTCGGTTATGCGGAAGGTGCGCGCCTGTCGCGGCGTCTCGGCGGCTGGCAGGTCATCTCGTGGGCGCTCGTGCTGTCGCTGCCGGTGATGCTGCCGCTCGCGTGGTGGGCGCGGCCCGCATCGTTCGACGGCGTCAGCCATGCGGCGCTGTGGGGCTTCGCGTATGTGTCGCTGTTCAGCATGCTGCTCGGCTTCGTGTTCTGGTATCGCGGACTCGCGCTCGGCGGCATTGCGGGCGTCGGGCAATTGCAATTGCTGCAGCCGTTTTTCGGCCTCGCGCTGGCTGCGGTGTTGCTGCATGAACAGGTGCCGGTGGCAATGGTAGGCGTCACTGTCGTGATCGTCGCGTGCGTGGCGGGGGCGAAGAAGTTCGCGCGCAGCGTGCCGGCGCGGCAGGCGGGGTGATCGGTACATGCGCGATCCATGCGCGGCCCCGTCGCGCAGCCCGCCATGCTTCGTCGCAATGAGGCTCGTTTGCAGGGACGTTGCCGTTAGAACGGCACGTCGCCCTCGATAGTCGTGCGGTACAGCTTGCGGCGCAGATGATCCGGCGTGCCGGCAGCAAGATGCATGACCGAGCGGTTGTCCCAGAACACCAGATCATGCTCGGCCCACACATGCCGATAGCGGTGCCCGGCAAGAACGCTGTGCGCGAAGAGCTCGTCCAGTAGCTGCGTGCTTTCGTCTTCCGGCAACCCGATGATCCGCGTCGTGAAATGCTCGCTGACGAACAGCGCCTTGCGGCCCGTCTCGGGATGCGTGCGCACGACCGGATGCACGACGGGCTTGACCTGCGCGATCTGTTCGGCCGACAGA
>DASXXR010000086.1:0-3412 GCA_036502945.1 Paraburkholderia sp.
TGAGGTGCGTGCGCTTGGCGTGGGGCTGTCGTATGCAGTGGCCAATGCGATCTTCGGCGGCTCGGCCGAGTACGTCGCGCTGTGGCTGAAGCAGGCGGGCAGCGAGTCGATGTTCTACTGGTATGTGACCGCGCTGTGCGCGATTGCAGGCCTCGTAGCGTTCCGGATGCGCGATCCGTCGAAGGAAGGGTATTTGCGCAACGAGCCATAACGGCTAACTATGACCATCGCAGCGGGCTGGCACGCAGGTCGATGCCGGCCCAAAACGGCAGCCGCGGATCACAACCGGGCCGCCGTTTTTTCTGGAAGCGTGCCCGCTGCGTATCAACCGACGGGCGGTTCGCCTTCGCCTGGTTTCTTGCCGGGCCGGTCGGAAGGCGCCTGCTTGCGGCCTTCGTCGGGGCGCTCGGGCATCTTGCTTTTTTCGTTGTCGCTATGCGTGGGTGGCTTCGGATGTTCGATATCCGAGGCGGGTTGGTTTGTCGGCGCTTGGCTCATTGCGTGGCTCCCTGGGACAGTGTGACCTGAGGCCAGCAATCATCGGTCCTGCGCCGCCGGTCGTGGTGCAGGTCTTTTTGCTAGACTCGAATAGCGCAAGCCGCGAAAGGCGAATGCCCGAAAAACCAGCAACCATCTTGCGTGGGACCGGAGTAGGAGACAGCCAATGACGAAGATCGCATTCGAAGATTTCGAGCGGCAGGTCGTGCAGCGCCATCTGATCAAAGGCCACGTCTACGAGAACGCGTCGGCGCTCGTCGATCGCGCGAATGCGTGGATCGACGAACATCGCGCGGACGTGATCAATGTCGAGAGCCTGTCGACATTCGGCTCCGGCGACGACACCAGCGTGAGTCACTGGTACTCAGGCATCCGCGTCTGGTACCGGATGCCGTAGCGCGCGGCGGCGCCGCTACTTGCCGGACACGACGCGTGTCAGTGGGTTCGCGCCGGGGTCACAGTCACGAACCGCCGGCCACGATCGTTGCGCGCGCGGTCCGCGCCGGGCAGCAGCGACCAGACCGCCGGGGCTTCGAACGCGCACTGCGCGCTGCGCCGGCCGGAGGCGCCCGCTATCGCGCGCACCGCCGGCCCACGGGCATTACTGCGCCTGCATCTTCTTGGGCTTGGCCGGCTTTTCGATCTTGTTGTATTCGAATTCAGGCGTGGCCTTCAGCGCGTCTTTGGTCGCGCCTGCCAGATAGAAGTTGCCGTTGCGAATGTCGAGCGCGCCGATCGGTATGGCGACGTTGTGCGCGGCGACGCCGAGAAAGCCGCCCGTCGAGATGACGGCCGCGGACAGCGAGCCATCCGGTGCGATCACCAGATCGAAGATCGAGCCGATTTTCTCGTTCGCGTCGTTGTAGACCGCCTTGCCGAGGATGCCCTTTTTCGCGCTCCAGCCTTGCAGAAGGGCCTGCGATTGCTGGACTGTCACACCCAGCGGCTGCGTGCCGGCAACCTGTGCATGGACGCTGCCTGTGGTCACGGCAAGTACCGCGGCGGTCAGAACAGTCCGATAGAACGCTTGCATATTCACTCCTTTTAATAAGCCCGGATCGGGCGGAAGCAGGTGTCGTGCCTATGTGCGAGCAAGCCACTAGGTATAAACCCTTATCTGAGATAAAATGCGGATGCTGATTAAACGAAAGAAATCATCATGTCGCATCGGTTTCAGCTAATTGAAAGAATTGCATTTTCACTGGTAGTTCTGTCTGCCGTTGTCTGCTCCGCATTCATTGGCTACGAAAGCGACCCGGAACTCAAAGACGCCGTAGACGCAACCAGGCACCTGAACTGGGCCGCCGATTATTCGGCTGTCTGCATGTCGCCGCTGACTCAACCTTGCGCGCAGCTTCCAGGCGATTAAAAGCACATCGCGAATCTCGCCCGTACGCTGCATCGGATGCTGGTCGAGGTGCAGGCGGCGGGTGTCAACCCTGTCGACGTCCGTCGACGTCAACCCGGAGCGGCCGATACCCGCTAATTGGCGACAAAGCGCTACCGTACACGTTCGGGCGCGATTTTGCAGAATAGGCGGGGTCGGCATGCGCGCACGCATAAAAAAGCCGGAGCGCCGTCAAACGGCACTCCGGCCCTGTCAGATAGGCAATCTATCAGACGGTCCGCTTCAATCCGTTGCTTATCGCCCTGTGCCGCGCATGGCTAGCGGCGCAGCTCGTCACGCTCGCCTTCGATCACATCCGGCACCGGGCTGAGCGGGTCCATCAACGGCTCGGTGCGCAACGCGCCGCGGCCGCCCCAATACGGTTCGCTGCCGTAGTACTGGTGAATCGACGTGGCCCATTTCTCGTCGGCCATCGAGGGCCAGTTGTCCTTATCGAAGCCCGGTGCATCCTTGAGGCGCTGCGACGGGACATTGAGCAGAAAGCTTTCGCTGTCCGTGTCGAGCGTCAGCGCGCTCCATGGAATCGCAAGGAGCTTGTCGCCGATGCCGAGAAAGCCGCCGCTCGACAGCACCACATACGCGATCCGCCCGGTGCGCACGTCGAGCATGATGTCTTTGACCTTGCCGACATCGTCGCCGTCGGTGCTCATCACCTTGTTGCCGTCGAGCGTTGCCGCCGCCATTACACTAGGGCCCGGGCCATCCGCCGTCTCAGCCCCCTTGCCGATGATTTCCGCGCCTGTGCCGCGGCCTGGTTCGTTAAGCAGGGTCATAATGAACCTCCCATATTGGATCGATTACCGGGTGCGTCGGCACTCGGCGTGTTGCGTGATGAACCCGTGCGAACGCTCATCGATACAATCGATACCGCCGCCGGGCTGACGTTAGTCGTGATCGGGCGTGACATGATTTCGTGAGATCGATGCGTGCGGTCCTCCTTCGCGGCGTGCGCGTTTCAGTGTCCTTAGCATTGAGCAATGGGTGTTCCACCGGCGTGTGTCGGCGGTTGGGCATGGCGGGGGAGGGACGCGAAGTGGAACTGAGAATGCGCCGGGAGATGACGCATTTCTTGCCGGTTCATGCGGACCGGTGTGAGATTGGCGCGGTGTCTGCGCGCGGTATCGAAGCCGTGAAGCCGCGCAGGTCAGGTGGCCCGCCGGGGCCCGGCTGTTCCGCCGGTTAGCCCTTACGCAGGCTGTGTCGCGCCACAAGCGCGGCAAGCGCGCGCCGGCCGATCCTGCCGATCCCGCAAAACGCGTTGCGAAGAACTACGCGTACGCGCGCGCCTGCCCGCGCGCCGCCGTCGTATCGTCGGAGAGCTTGAATACCGCGACCGCGTCGTGCAATGCGCGCGCCTGGTCCTCAAGCGATTGCGCGGCCGCGCTCGCCTGTTCAACGAGCGCCGCGTTCTGCTGTGTGACTTCGTCCATCTGCGTCACCGCGTGCGACACCTGGTCGATGCCGTTCGTCTGTTCGTTCGTCGCGGTGGCGATTTCGCCCATGATG
>DASXXR010000087.1:0-17142 GCA_036502945.1 Paraburkholderia sp.
GGTCGCGGTTACATCGGGCGCGAACATGAACTTCGACCGGATGCGCTTCGTCGCGGAACGCGCGGAAGTGGGCGAATCGCGCGAAGCCGTGTTCGCGGTGACCATTCCCGAGGAACGCGGCAGCTTCAAACGCTTCTGCGACCTGATCGGCACGCGCAGCGTGACCGAGTTCAACTACCGGATCGCGGACGCGAAGTCGGCACACATCTTCGTCGGCGTGCAGATCAGGAGCCGCGACGAGTCCGCCCTGATTGCCAGCTCGCTCGAAGCACACGGTTTCGCGACCGTCGACCTGACCGGCGACGAACTGTCGAAGCAGCACATCCGATATATGGTTGGCGGCCGCTCGCCGCTCGCGCATCACGAGCGGCTGTTCCGCTTCGAGTTCCCGGAGCGGCCGGGCGCGCTGATGAAGTTCCTGTCGTCGATGGCGCCGAACTGGAACATCAGCCTCTTTCACTATCGGAACCAGGGCGCGGACTACAGTTCGATTCTGGTCGGCATCCAGGTGCCGGCAACGGAAGACAGCGAATTCGCGCGCTTTCTCGCGACGCTCGGCTACCCGTATTGGGAAGAGAGCGCGAATCCGGTGTATCGGCTGTTCCTCGCTTAAGCGGCGCACGGCACGCACCACTGCGGATACCAGGCACCATGGCCTTTACGCTCGAAGACAAGCTGGTAGTCGCAATTTCTTCGCGCGCGCTGTTCGACTTCGAGGAAGAGAACCGCGTGTACGAGGACGGCGACCTGCGCGCCTATCAGGCGTTGCAGCGCACGCGGCTGGATGTGCCAGCCAAACCCGGCGTCGCGTTTCCGTTGATCCGCAAGCTGCTCGCGCTGAATGCGGGCGCCCAACGCGTCGAAGTCGTGATTCTGTCGCGCAGCGATCCGATTAGCGGCTTACGCGCGTTCAGTTCGGCCCGCGAACACGGGCTCGCAATCGAGCGCGGCGTCTTCACGCGCGGACGGCCGCCGTTCGCGTATCTGCATCCGCTCAATGCTTCGTTGTTTCTCTCCGCGAATCAGGAGGACGTGCGCGATGCGCTCGCGGCCGGTTTCCCCGCCGCGCGCGTGCTGCCGGAATCGGCGCGGATGGCGAGCAAGTATCCGAACGAGATTCGCATCGCGTTCGACGGCGATGCCGTCCTGTTCTCCGACGAAGCCGAGCGCGTGTTCCAGAAAGAAGGCTTGCACGCGTTCGTCGGGCACGAAATCGACAACAAGGATCTGCCGCTCGCCGACGGGCCGTTGAAACCGCTGCTCGAAGCGCTGCACCGGCTGCAGAACCTCGCGGACGACGCCGCGCCGATGCACATCCGCACCGCGCTCGTCACCGCACGCTCCGCGCCGGCGCACGAACGCGCGATCCGCACGCTGATGGCCTGGAACATCGAAATCGACGAAGCGATGTTTCTGGGCGGGCTCGACAAAGGCGCGTTCCTGCGCGAGTTCGAGCCGGACTTTTTCTTCGACGATCAAATTCGCCACTGCGAATCGGCTCGTGTCGTGACGGCGACCGGGCATGTCGTGAGTGGCATCGTGAACGCATCATGACACCCGACCAATCGCCGCTCGGCAAACCTTCCTCGTATCGCGAACAGTACGACGCTTCGCTGCTCTTTCCGATTGCGCGGCACCCTGCGCGCGAGCAGATCGGCATCGGCGCGCAGCAACTACCGTTCTTCGGCACCGACATCTGGAACGCGTACGAACTGTCGTGGCTGAATCCGCGCGGCAAACCGCAGATCGCCATCGCGACGTTCTATGTGCCAGCCGATTCGCCGAATATTGTCGAGTCGAAGTCGTTCAAGCTCTATCTCGGGTCATTCGCGCAAACTACGTTCGATTCGATCGACACGGTGCGCGACACGATCAAGCGCGACGTTTCAGCCTCATGCGGCGCGAGCGTTTCCGTGCATCTGGCTGGCCCGGGCGAGTTCGGCAAGCTCGGGATCGAGGAATTCGACGGACTGTCGCTCGATCGGCTCGATCTCGACACGGATGTCTATCATCCCGACCCTTCATTGCTGAAAGCGGCGTTGCATGAAGCGCCCGTCGAAGAGACGCTGTTCTCCAATCTGCTTAAGTCGAACTGCCCGGTTACCGGGCAACCGGATTGGGGCAGTGTGCAGATTCATTATGTGGGGCCGCAGATCGATCAGGCTTCGCTGTTGCGCTACATCATTTCGTACCGCAATCACACGGGCTTTCATGAGCAGTGCGTCGAAAAGATGTTCATCGACGTGCTGAAAGCGTGTCAGCCTGTGAAGCTCGCAATTTATGCCCGCTACACGCGGCGCGGCGGGCTCGACATCAATCCGTTCCGCACGAACTTCAATTCGCCGATGCCAGATAACCTGCGCACCGCGCGGCAATAGGTCATTGTCCCTGGACCACAGATAGCTTGCCTGTGCGCGGCTGACGGGAATAGGGAATAGGGTCGAGTGTTCTCGGAAGAGTCGGTGCCCTTCGCACCTCTCTTGCGGCTACGAACATGAAACTCGCTGACCTGTCTTCCGCTTCGTTCTTCGAGAACCCCTACCCGCTGTACGACACGCTTCGCGCCGAAGGCAAGCTCGTTCCCGTCGGACCCAACGCGCTCATGTCGGGCCATTACGACATCGTCGACAAACTGTTGCACGATCGCCGGATGGGCAAGAATTTTGTCGAGGGCATCCGCGTTCGATACGGCGACGAAGGCCCCCAGGAACCCGTATTTCAGGGCATGTCGCGCATGATGCTGGTGCTGAATCCGCCCATGCACACGCGCCTGCACGCATTGACGATGAAAGCCTTCAACGCGCGGCAATTGGAAATGATGCGCGACGTCGCCTATGGCACAGCGAATCGGTTGATCGATGCATTCAGGAGTCGGGAAACAGCGGATCTGGTGTCTGCGTACGCACTGCAGATTCCCGTGGAAATCATCTGCCGGTTGCTGAACGTGCCCGTCGAGCATGCAGGCAAGCTGGCCGAGGCGGCCGCCGGCGTGGTTGCGGCGCTTGACGCGGCCCCGATGAACGCATCCGCGCTAGCCAAGGCGAACGCTGCCATTGCAACGCTCCAGCAATACTTTACGGGCGTCATTGAGAAGCGCCGCGAACGGCTCGGCGACGATCTCATTTCCAGGTTGTTGAGCGTCGAGGAAAACGGCGAGACGCTGACCGACGAGGAGATCGTGCAGAACGTCATCCTGCTCTTCATCGCCGGACACGAAACGACGTCGAACATGCTCGGCAATGCGCTGATTGCGCTGCATCGCCATCCGGAACAACTTCAGATGTTGAAAAGCGATCCGTCGAAGATACCGAACGCGGTGCTCGAGTGTCTGCGTTACGACGGTTCCGTGCAGATGACGATCCGCTCCGCACTGGACGATATCGAGATCGACGGTAGCGTGGTGCCGCGCGGCACGACCGTATTCTGTGCGTTGGGGGCGGCCAATCGCGACCCGTCGAAGTTCAGGCAACCGGACCGCCTCGATATTGATCGTGGCGATGGCCGTCTGCTGACGTTCGGCGCTGGCATTCACCATTGCGTCGGATATCGCCTGGCGCTGCTGGAGCTCGAAGCTGCGCTGGGTACGCTGCTGGAGCGTTTGCCCAATCTCAAGCTGACGAATCTCGACGATCTGCACTGGCATCCGCGCGGGAATCTGCGCGGGGTGGAATCGTTGATTGCGACTTGGTGAGCGGGCACATGACAGGGTTGACAGACCGGTGCTACGCCGCCAAACCGGTGAGCCGTGAGGCTCCCCCTGCCAAGGCCCGCCCGTTGACCGATAATCGACCAATTGGTCCTAGCTGCCGCGCTAGATCAGTGCTTGGTCGAAGTTGCTGCGTCTTCCGTCACGCTGGCTTCGAACTGATCCCATTCATCCGGGCTGCAGGTGCTCGCGAATTCGATGCACTGCTTGTCGAGCGTTGCGTCTGACTCGGCAGTAGCCGCGAGATATTCAACGGCTTCGACCAGTGCGATACGGTCCGCCAGCGCCACGCGCGTGCGCTTGATCGCCCGCGCCAGTGCGCCGATTTTTTCGGCTTGCTTGCCGAAACGCTCTGCGTTTTGCGATGCCGTCAGGGTGACGCGTTCGAGAAATACAATCCGCTTGACCAGTTGTTCGCGAGTCAGCGATTGCAGGGATTCGAGGGTTCTTTCGTTCGTCATGGTGCGGCCTCCGCTGTTAAGCAAGGCCCGGTCAACCACATCGAGTGGGTGAGCGGGCACAGTGGCAGGATTAGCAGACCGGCGCGATACCAAACCGGCGAGCCGTGAGGCTCCCCCGCCACGGCCCGCCCATAGAAAACAGACGCGCAACGGCAAGCGCACCGCCTGCATGAGCAGGCGCGTGCGGTATCGCGATTCAGGCTGCTAAACCCGTCCGTCGTTGTTGCGACGGCTCGCCGATTATAGAGTGGAGCATTTGCCTCGCGTAAGGCCTGCATAGTGAAAATCGCACGATAAGCCCTATTTTCAGAGTTTTCGTATATGTAGCGGTAGCCGCAATGCGATCACCGTTGCGGCGCCTTATACGCAACACAATCCACCTCGACCTTGCAATCAATAACCATGCTTGAAACCACACAAGCACGCGCCGGCGGATTGTCCCCGAAGTACTCGCGAAACACCTTGTTAAACGAAGCAAAATCACGCGGATCATCGAGCCACACGCCACATCGCACGACATGTTCCGCTCCATACCTCGCTTCCTTAAGGATAGCGAACACGTTCTGAATGGCCTTATGCGATTGCTCAACGATCCCGCCGTTGATCACCTCACCGTTTTCCATCGGCGTCTGCCCGGACACATAAAGCCAGCCATCCGCCTCGACCGCACGCGCAAACGGCATATGCTGACCGCCCGTCCCTTTACCGCCTTCCACGCCGTAACGCTTCATCGCTCGCTCCTGTAACGTAGCCCCAGGTAAACTCAAAACTCGCGTTGCACATCGTCGCCCACAACGGGCCGCGCACCACGCGCCACAAAACATCCGGCCCGCTCGCCGGTCGGCGCGCCATCGCGATACGACAGCACGCCATTCACCCACACCGCGTCGATCCCATCGGCCGCTTGCTGCGGTTTATCGAACGTCGCCACATCGCGCACGCGCGCCTGGTCGAACAGCACCAGATCCGCGTGATACCCGACATGCACTTCGCCACGCTGCGTCAATCCGAACCGCCGCGCCGAAAGACTCGTCATCTTGCGCACCGCCTCTTCAAGCGGAATCAACGCCTGATCGCGCGCGTAGTGACCCAGCACGCGCGGAAACGCGCCCCACAAGCGCGGATGCGGCAACGGATCGTTCGGCAGGCCGTCGGACCCGACCATCGTCGCCGGATGCGACAGAATCCGCCGCACGTCATCCTCGGACATGTTGTGATACACCGCACCCGCCGGCTGCAACCGCGTGGCCGCTTCCTGTTGTGTGACGCTCCACTGCACCGCAATGTCCTTCACCAGCTTGCCCGCCATCTCGGGATGCGGCGTCGACCACGTAATCGTGATGTCGATGTCGCCCGTCACCTGCTTCACGTCGAGCGTCGACGAACTGCGGTTATACGGATAGCAATCGCAGCCAATCGGCTGCAAACGCCGCGCGCCGTCCAGCGATTCGAGCACTTGCGCGCTGCGCCCCCAGTTCGACGGCCCCGCGCATTTCAAATGCGATATCACCACCGGCACACGCGCATGGCGGCCGATGCGATACGCCTCGTCCATCGCGTCGAGAATCGCGTCGAACTCGGTGCGCATGTGGGTGGTGTACAGCGCGCCCGCCGCGGCGAGCGGCTCGGCCAGCGCCATCACCTCTTCGGTCGGCGCCGCGAATGCGGACCCGTACGCGAGCCCGGAACTCAACCCAAGCGCGCCATGCGCCAACGCTTCCTGTAGCTGCGCGCGCATGCCTTCGATTTCCGCCTGCGTCGCCGCGCGGTCGAGCCGGTCCATCTGGTTGTTGCGCAATGCCGTATGCCCGATCAACGCGCCGACATTCACCGCCGGCCGCGCCGCATTCACCGCCTCGACGTAAGCCGCGAACGTCGGATAACTGAAAGCATCGCGCGCGCCGAGCAGGTTCATCGGATCGGGCGGATCGCCCTTTAACGTTACCGGCGAAGCACTGATCCCGCAGTTGCCGACTATCACCGTCGTCACGCCCTGGGTAATTTTCGGCAGCATCTGCGGCGCGCGGATTACATGCGTGTCGTCGTGCGTATGAACGTCGATGAAGCCCGGCGCGAGCGCGCGCCCATTCGCGTCGATCACCTCTTCCGCGAGCCAGTTCGACAGGTTGCCGATCGCGGCAATCCGGCCGCCGCGCAGCGCGACGTCGCGTTCGACAGGCGGCGCGCCCGTGCCGTCATACAACTGCGCGCCGACCACCAGCGTATCGGCGACTTCGGGATGCGAATGCATGGGTCAGTCTCCTAGCGGTTGCCGGTCGCCGCCGCCGCGATGCGCGTCGAGCGCATGCTTCACGCGGCGCAGCAGCTCGCGGCTCTCGTCGCCCTGGCTCACGGCGAGCTCGGTGGCGAGCACGTCGATCGCCATCAGCATCGCGTAACGCGACGACGACGGCTTGTAAATAAAATCGGTTTCGAACGCAACGATCGGAATCAGCCAGTCGGCGAGTTTGGCGAGCGGCGAAGCGGGTGCGGTCAGCGCGACCAGCGTCGCGCCATAGTTGCTCGCGAGCCGGCAATTGTCGACGAGTTCAGGCACGCGCCCCGTGGCCGATAACGCAATCACGACACAATCGCGTGATACCGTGCTCGCGACCATCCGTTGCAGCAAGCCGTCCTGATACGTCGCGACCGGCCGGCCGAGACGCACGAGCCTGAAGCGCATCTCGTCGGCCAGCGCGGTCGAACCGCCGCCCATGCCGTACACGTAGATCATCCGCGCGCCGCGCAATGCCGCGGCTGCTTCGGCAATCGGCGCTTGCAGCAGCAACAGGTGATTGTGCGTGAGCGCGGTCTGCACTTCGTCGAACACGCGCGTGGCGACAGGCAGCGGTGCTTCGGCGGGCGCGCCGTCCTGCAGGAAGCGCTGACCGACCGCCGCGGCCTGCGCGAGCCGCAGCTTCAACTCGCGCACGTCGCGGCATCCGACCGCTTTCGCAAAACGCGTGACGGTCGCAATGCTGACGTCCGCGCGCTGCGCGATCTCGCCGATGCTTGCGCGCGACGCGCCCGTCAAATCGTCGAGAATCAGCGCTGCGACTTTGCGTTCAGCCGAACGCAGGTCGCGCGCGCATTCGGCGATGCGGGCGACGATATCGAAAGCGAGCGGTTCGGCGGTGGAATTCATGGCTGTTGCAGGAAGCCGGACGGTGCGCGGCAGGACGCCGTTACATGCAGCGGGGATGCCGCCGAGTGCCGCTGAAATGCCGGCGAGCGCGTGGTACTAAATAACATTTCGTTGAACATCGTACTTTCGGTAACATACGAAAGTCAACTTTGATTCGATTTAACCGGACGATGGAGTAGCGTGTGATGAAAGTTACAAACTATCAGGGACCAACAATCGATCCGCACGGGAAGGGTTTGGGGAACGTTCCGGGCACGAGCATTCAGCTGACGGACGCGGGGCGTCTCGAATGGAATCTGCTGGACGAAGACGTCAGCCTG
The DNA here is from genome assembly GCA_036502945.1 of Paraburkholderia sp. Taxonomy (GTDB): domain Bacteria; phylum Pseudomonadota; class Gammaproteobacteria; order Burkholderiales; family Burkholderiaceae; genus Paraburkholderia. The sequence continues at coordinate 7,633 of DASXXR010000087.1, forward strand.
CCGGCAGCCGTTTTGTACGCGGACCGCATCGAACACAACCTGAAATGGATGCAGGCCTTCGTCGCCGAATACGGTGTCAAGCTCGCGCCGCACGGCAAGACCACGATGGCGCCGCAGATCTTTCGCCGCCAGCTCGAAGCCGGCGCGTGGGGCATCACGCTCGCTACCGCACATCAGGTGCGCGCCGCGTATCACGGCGGGGTGTCGCGCGTGCTGATGGCGAATCAGCTGGTCGGCAAGCGCAACATGCTGATGATCGCCGAACTGTTGAGCGATCCGGAGTTCGAGTTTTTCTGTCTGGTCGATTCGGTCGAAGGCGTCGACCAACTCGGCACGTTCTTCGGGTCTCTGCGCAAGCGGCTGCAAGTGCTGCTCGAACTCGGCGTGCCGGGTGGCCGCACCGGCGTGCGCGATGACGCGCAGCGCAATGCGGTGCTCGCGGCGATCGCACGCTACCCGGATTCGCTGCAGCTTGCAGGCGTCGAACTTTATGAAGGCGTTCTGAAGGACGAACACGAGGTGCGCGCCTTCCTGCGCAGCGCGGTGGCAACCACGCTCGCGCTCGTCGACGCCGGCCGCTTCGCGCGCACGCCGGCCATTCTGTCGGGCGCGGGCTCCGCGTGGTACGACGTCGTCGCCGAAGAATTCGCGAAGGCCTCCGACCCGAGCCGCGTCGAAGTCGTGCTGCGCCCCGGCTGCTATGTGACGCATGACGTCGGCGTCTATCGCAAGGCGCAGACGGACATCTTCGCGCGCAATCCGGTCGCGAAAAAAATGGGCGAAGGCTTACTGCCGGCGCTGCAGTTGTGGGCGTATGTGCAGTCGATTCCGGAACCGGGCCGCGCGATCATCGGGCTCGGCAAGCGCGATTCAGCGTTCGATGCAGGTCTGCCCGAACCGGCGCGTCATTATCGGCCGGGCACCACGACGCCGCGCGAGATCGCTGCGAGCGAAGGCTGGGAAGTGTTCGGGCTGATGGATCAGCACGCGTATATGCGGGTTCCCCCCGGTGCGGATCTGAAAGTCGGCGACATGATCGCGTTCGACATCTCGCACCCGTGTCTGACATTCGACAAGTGGCGTCAATTGCTGGTTGTCGATCCGCTGTATCGCGTAACTGAAGTGATCGAAACGTTCTTCTGAAACACGTTCGGCAACGCGCGACGGTAACGCCTTCCGCTACCTAGCGGCCGGCGTCCGGCTCGCGCGCCGCCAGCCCCGCCGCGACTTCGCCCACTCGCGCTTCGAGCATCGTCAACGCATTCGACAACGCAGCCAGCGCGTCGTCGGGCAAGCCTTCCATCGTATCGTTCAGAAACGCATTGCGGCTTGGCAGGCTGGCTTCGATCGCCGCGCGGCCGGTGTCGGTGAGCTTCACATTGGTCACGCGGTTATCGCGCGTATCCATACTGCGCTCGATCCATCCAAGCGCTTCCAGCGATTTCAACTGACGCGTCAGCGCGCCCGGATCGACACGCAAGCGCTCGACCAGCCGCTTCTGCGACGACTCCCCTTCCTGTTCGTACAACGCGAGCAGAATCCGCCAGCGCGGCATCGGATGTCCGACCTGCGCTTCGAACGCCGACATGATCGTGCGATACGTCCGTCCGAACTGATGAAGAATGGCGATGCGGTCTTGTTGTTCCATGATGTTTCGATCAGGCAAAAGTCGGGAATCAATCCGCGGCGACGGTGGGCTTGAGCAGCCGCGACAGCTTCACCGGCGGCACACGTCGACTCTGCCAGACCGATATGACGGCCACCACCGCCGCCAATGCGAGACCGACATGGATCGCGGCGACCAGCGCCTCACGCGCGGCTTCGAGCAGCATCTCGCCGTTGTGGCCCGCGCGCGTGAGCTGATCGAGCAGTTTGGCTTGCGCGCTGCGATCGATAAGAATCTGCGGATCGCCGAGGTCGGCGAACCAATGGGTTGCACCATCGCGGTCGAGCGCATGACGCACGCCGCCCGCATACATGTAGGTAACGAGCGTGCCGGTAATCGCCGTGCCCATCATGCCGCCGATCATCCGCAGCGATTGCAGCAAAGCGGTCGCAATGCCGAGGTGTTCGCGCCCGGCTGTCTGCTGCGCGAAGATCGTCAGATTGGGCAGCACGAAACCAAGGCCCAAACCTGCGAGGACCATGAACATCATCAGCAGCCAGTGCGGCATGACATGTGTCGCGATCACGGCGCCGAGGCACGCCACCGCGAGCAGCGCAAACCCGATGTACAGCATCACGTTCGGACTGCGCACCCGCGACACGAGCCGGCCGTTCAGGATGCTGCCGATCGTAATGAACACGACGAGCGGCGTGATCACGAGCCCGGCTTCGTTGGGCGACATGCCGAAGCCGCCCTGGAACAGCAGCGGCGCGTAGAAGAGCAGCGAGAACATCGAAAACCCGCCGAGCACCGCGAGCATGAAGAGCGCGCTGAGACCTCGATTGCGGAACATATCGATGGGAAGAATGGCCTGCGGGAAGCGCTTTTCCCATTGCCACAGCGCATACGCGCACACGACGCTGACCGCGAGCAACGCACCGGCGGTCATTGTCAGCCCATGCCTCGGCAGTATTTCGACGAACAACTGCAGACTGCCCAGCGCCAGCGCAATCAGCAACGCGCCGGGCCAGTCGAGCCGCATCTTGCCTTGATGAACGACATGCCGCAGATGCGGCAGATAACGCCACACGAAGAACAGCGACACGAGGCCGACCGGCAGATTCACATAAAACACCGAACGCCAGCCGTAATACTGCGTGAGAAAGCCGCCGAGCGACGGGCCGACCGCATTCGCGATGCCGAACGCCGAGCTCATCACCACCTGCCAGCGCAAGCGCAAGACCGGATCGGGAAAGAGATCGGGAATGCATGCGAACGCGGTGCCCACCAGCATGCCGCCGCCGATGCCCTGCAAGCCGCGTGCGACGACCAGAAACAGCATGTTGTCGGCGGCGCCGCACAGCACCGACGCGGCCGTGAACAGGATGATCGACGCAATCACGAACGGCTTGCGCCCGTAGTAATCGCCGAGGCGCCCGAAGATCGGCACGGTGATGACCGACGTGAGCAGATACGAGGTGGCGACCCATGCGTAGAACTCGAAGCCTTTGAGTTCGGCGACGATGGTGGGTAGCGCGGTGCCGACCACGGTTTGATCGAGCGCAACCAGCATCGATACGAACGAAATGCCGAGCATCGCCAATAGCGACTCCCGGAACGGCAAGACTTGCCCACTCGAATGGTGAGCTGCGGTGTGGACAGCCATTTTTTTGTCGAGACTTTTGCCGAAACAACAGTTGACGAGTCAACGATATGGAATCATACCATGCTGTCAGGCTCTAACTTGCGACGGTGCTCGGTGAAGAGGAGCGCCGCTGGGAGTCATTAGCTGGTTTCAAGGAGGTTCATGGACACGATTTCGCACGAGGGAGACACGCTGTCGACCGACGACCTGAATGCGCTGCGGCGCGCGAAGTACGAGCTCGAAAGCCCCGCGCTCGCGATGAAACTGGCGGGCATTATCGGTTCGCCGCTGGAAAAACTGATTGCGCGGATGCCGTCCGCCGCGAACGAAAAAGTGAACAGTGCGACCCAAGCTGCATTGCGCAAATGCCTGCAGATCGCTTTACGCACGCTGGGACGCGCCGTCCCGCTGGCCGCGAGCGACAAGCCCAGCAATCTGTTGCACAAATTCGCCGTCGCGACGACCGGTGCGGCGGGCGGCGCATTCGGGTTGCTCGCACTGCCGGTCGAATTGCCCGTTACGACGACGCTGATGTTCCGCTCGATCTGCGACATCGCGCGCAGCGAAGGCGAAGACCTCGGCTCGATCGACACGCAGCTGCAATGCCTCACGGTATTGGGCATGGGCAGCGCATCGAAAGCCGACGACGATGCCGATTACGGCTACTTCATGATGCGCGGCGCACTGGCACAGGCGGTGTCGAAGGCTTCGTCGGAGATCGCGGCCAAGGGTTTCACGTCGCACGGATCGGCCGCGTTGCTACGGCTTCTGAATACGATCGCGGCGCGCTTCTCGGTCCAGGTCAGCGAACAGATCGCGGCGAAGTCGATTCCCGCGATCGGCGCGGTGCTCGGCGCAATGGTCAACACCGTGTTCATCGATCACTTCCAGCAAGTCGCGCACGGACACTTCACCGTGCGCCGGCTCGAACGGCAGTACGGGCAGGAAGCGGTCGAATCCGCGTATCAGACGATCGACATCGCGCTCGATCGCTGAGCATCGGGTCGACGCTGCGCTGGCTGTGCATGGCACGCCGGTGAAGTCGAACTGGCTTAGTTCGCCGGCATCACTTGCCCGCGGATCTCGCCACCCGGGTTCTGCGCGGTGTGAATGTTGAAATACCATTGGCCGGCCATCAGGTCCGTCACCTGCTGCTCGGTCAACGTGGCCGAACCCTTGATCGGATTCGCGAGCGCTTTCTTGTCGATCGGCACCACGATGCCCGCGTTTTGACCCACCGGCGCCGGACCGTGGAAGTGCGCCGCAGTCGCCGGCCCGGACAGGCCTGCGTACGTCACCGTCCATTGCAGCGCTTTGGTCGACGTATCAAACGTCGCGTCGAGTGTGCCGTGTCCTTGACTGACCTTCGGTGGGACCTCGCTCGACGGCCCGAGGACGGCCTTCAACGCAACGGTCTCCGCAGAGGCGGCACCCGACGCCAGCATTAATAGCATCGCAGCGATATATAACTTACGAATTGCAATCATTGCATTCTCCGAAGTCTTTGTATGGGGTGCCAGCACATACTAGAGGAATTCGAAGACAGGGGCGTGGCGATTCGGAATGTGCGTCGAACGCTGCGCTGCACTACGGCAGCAATGCGGCTTGCTCTTCGATACCGTCGAGCATCGCGTTGCATTCACGGACTAGCGCCATGCCGTCGGCGCGCAGCCGTTCGGGCTGACTGTGCGTAATCGCGCGGCGATATGCGTCAAGCACGCCGAAGAGCGGCGGATACTGCAACACGCCGACCGCACCCGCCACACGGTGATGCCATGCGCGCAGCGCATCGACATCCGGCTCTTTCAGCAGCGGTGGCAAGGCCCGCATGTCATCGCGCACCGCTGAGACGAACGAATCGAGCAGCGCCTTGACGGTCGACTCGCTGCCCCATATCTGCGTCAACTGCGCGAGGTCGACCGGCACGAACGGAGCGCCGGCGTCGCGGCCTTCAGGCTGCGGGTCGAGCGTCCTGGGCGCGGCGTCCGCCGGCATGTCCTGCGCGGCCTGACGTTGACCGTCTGCCGCGAACCAGCGGCTCAAGTGATCGCGCAACGTGGCGAGCCGGGTCGGCTTGATCAGGCAATCGTCCATGCCGGCGTCGCGGCACGCCTGCAGATCTTCAGGGGCGGTGTTGGCCGTGATGCCGAGAATCGGCAGGCGCGTCGCGCCGTCCGCTTCCGTTTCGCGCACCCGGCGAGCCAGCTCGTAGCCCGAAAGATTCGGCATGTGGCAGTCCGTGATCAGGAAGCCGTAGCTCGTTTGCGCGAGCGCCTTCAGTGCCTCGGCGCCATCATTCACGACATCGCATGCAAAACCGAGCAACGCCAGTTGATGACGAATCAGCTCCTGGTTCACCGGATGATCTTCCGCAACCAGCACCAGCCGTCCGCTCGCGACGGCCCGCTCGCGAGCCGGCGGCGCCACGTCCGCTTCGAGCGCGCCGCGGGCGCGCGCCGGCTTCGGTGCGAGACCCGTCAGCGCCGCCGCACAGGCGGCGCCGAGGCCGCGCCATGAAATCGGGTTGATGCTGACGCGCACCGCATCGTCGACGATGCGATAGCCGGTCGGCTTCGGCTTTTCGGTCAGGCGAATCACGCGCGAAACCCGCCGCGCGTCGGCGGATAAATCGAAGCCGTCGCCGATGAATACCAGATCCGCGTCGGCGAGCGCCTGCGGGTCGCAAAGCTCCGGTGCGCCGGGTGAAACGCCGCGCAGCGCGATGCCCAGCGCGTCGCCGAAATGCAGCAGCGCCTGCTGGATACGCGCGTCGCCGACTGCGACGAGGCCCCGCTTGCCGCGCAATCCGCCCGCCGTGTAGCTTTGCGAGTCGACCGGCATCAGCAGCCGCAACGTCATCCGCGTGCCGACATCGAGCGTGCTGCGCAACTCCAGCGTGCCGCGCATCAAGTCGACGAGCTTGCGGCATATCGTCAATCCGAGACCGGTGCCGCCGAAGCGGCGCGTCGTCGACGATTCGGCCTGCACGAACGGATCGAACAATTGCGCCTGCACGGCGGGCGCAATGCCGATGCCCGTGTCTTCGACAGTGATTTCGATCATCTGCCCCGCCTCGGTGTGCTGCGCCACCGCGACCCGCACGTCCACCTCGCCGGCCGGCGTGAATTTGATCGCGTTGCCGAGCAGGTTGAACAGGATCTGCCGCAACCGCACGCTATCGCCGCGCACGATCGCCGCGACTTGCGGCTCGATATCCACGCGAACCTTCAGCCCTTTTTCGTGCGCGCGCCCGGCGAGAAGACCCACCGCGGTATCGACCAGGTCGCGCAGATCGAACGGTTCCGTTTCGATCGTCAACCGGCCGGCTTCGATCTTCGAATAGTCGAGCAGATCGTCGAGGATCTGCAGCAGCGCACCGGCCGATTCGTGAATCATGCCGAGCATTTCACCCTGGTCGGCGTCGAGCCGCGTGCGCTCCAGCACCTCGACGAGCCCCAGCACGCCGTTCATCGGCGTGCGGATCTCGTGGCTCATCATCGCGAGGAAGTCGTCCTTGGCGCGCGATGCCGCTTCGGCCAGATCGCGAGCCCGCGCAAGTTCGTCGGAGCGCAGGCGCTCGACGCTCGCATCGACCCAATAGCCGCTCCACACGGTGCTGTCGTCCGGTTCGTGGCGGGGCACGAGTTCTGCCCGCACCCAGCGGGAATCGGCCACGCTGTCCATGCGAAATTCGATGTGAATCGGCTGCAATGTATTGGCCGAGCGCTCCAGCGCCGCCGTCACGTGCGGGCGGTCTTCGGCGCACACGCGCCCGAAATTCACCGCGCCGCCGCGCATCAGCGTGGCGCTTTCGCGGCCGAGCCAATGCAGCGTGTCGCCGCCGATATAGGGGAACGAATACGCGCCGTCCGGTGCCCGTCGAAGCTGAAACACGACCGCGGGCAGCGAACGCGTCACATCGAAGAGACGCCGCTCGGTTTCGCGCGCAAGCATTTCGGCTTGCCGGATGTCCGTGATGTCGACCAGCGTGCCCAGCACGCACGACGGCGTTCCATCGATACCGTTGCAAATGCAGATGGTGAACAGGCCATGCCGCATGTCGCCGGCGTGGTCGGCAAACTGCAGTTCGGTTTCCGTGCGCTCGCCGGTGGCGAGCGTGTGACGCGTCAGCCGCTCGAGGCTAAAGCTGTTCTGCCGGCCCCAGGCCAGCACGTCGACGCTCGTGCGTCCGATGACCGTCTCACGGCTCAGCCCGGTCAGCCGCTCGTATGCGCGGTTGACCGCGATATACCGGCCCAGCAGATCTTTGGCGACAAGCGGAAAGGGCACCATCTCCATCATCGTCTGCTGGAAGTTCAGTTGCGCAGCGAGTTCGTGCTCGGTCTGCTCGCGGCGGCGCACTTCGCGTTGAAGCAGCGAATACGCGCGCAGCGTAACCAGCAGCGCAACGCCGATGCCGATTAAAAGCGGCAGCAGGCGCAATGCCGTGATGCTCGATGCGCCGTTCCTGCGCGGCTCGCCGGTGGTCGGTTCTTGAGCGGTGCGCGGTGTCGCGGCGGGATTGGGCGCTTCGTCGGTCGATGCGCGAACCGGCGTGATCGCCGCCACGGCCGGGTCGGTTGGCCCGGCGATCCAGCGCGCGCGGATCGCCGCCAGATCTGCCGGCGGCATGGCGGCAAGACTGCGATTGAGTTCGTCGCGCAAGGCGCTCTGGCTGCGCGGCACGGCGAAGCGAAGTTCGCTGGGGCGGCCGCGTTCCTCGAACGCCACCTCGAGACCCGCGAACTCGCGGTCGGCCAGATAGTGGCGAATAGCAGGCGTAAAACCGAAATAGACGTCGTCCGCACCACGCGCTACAGCACGCAGCGCGGACGCGGTGTTCTCGAACACATCGATCCGCGTGTGCGGGAAACGCTCGTGCAGCATTCCATCGAGCACGAAACCCCGCTCGACGGCGATGCGTGCGTCGCCGCTTCGCGTTCGTTCGGTTACGGCGATGTCGTTGGCGCGCCGAACTGCCGACGTCGACGCATTGAAATACGGCACCGAGAACGCAAGGCAATGTGCGCGTTCGGGCGTGCGCGCGATGCTCATCAACACGTCCACCTGCTGCGCACAGGCGGCAGCGAGCAACTGCGGCATGTCGGCAAATGTCTTCACTTCGAGCACGGTACGCGGGCCAACGAGTGCGCGGAGATAGTCGATACTGAGCCCGGTGAGTTTGCCGTGGTCGAACGATTCGAATGGTGCCCACCCGCTCGCGAGGACACCGATCGTCAGCTTCTGCGCAAGCGCGCGTGAGTCGCTCGCGGATGGCTGTGCGGCGAAAGGGGCGGAGCATGCAACGCACGCAAACAGCCCGAGGAGTACGCGCAGCATCCACCGCTGGAACGAACGATTGCCTGAACGGCTCGACTGTTTCATGACGCGCGTGCAGCGATGACGAAACATCAGCGGTTCTGATCTCGCTCGTGCGCCGGCTCGGACGGCTGGCGGCACAGGTACGGGTAGAGCAGGCCGGCAAGAATGCCGCCCGCCATCGGCGCGGCCCAGAAAAGCCAGAGTTGATCGAGTGCCCAGTCGCCGACAAACAATGCGGCACCGGTCGAGCGCGCCGGGTTAACCGATGCATTGGTCACCGGTGTCGCGACCAGATAGATCAACGTGAGACACATGCCTGTCGCCAGCGGCGCGCCGGAGGCCGACGCCTTTCTTGCGGACATCGCAAGGTTCACAAAGACGAATACGAACGACATCGTCAGCTCGACTGCCAGCGCGGAACGAAGCGGAAAGTCGGATGGCGAATGATCGCCGTAGCCATTCGCGCCGAACGCGCTTGCCGTGAGCTCGAACCCCGGGCGGCCGCTCGCGACGTAGGCAAGCAAAGCCGCGCCCGCCACTGCGCCGGCCAGTTGCGCCGCGACGTACGGCACCAGATCGCGCACGGGGAATCGCTGCGCTGTCAGGAACCCGACGGTGACCGCCGGATTGAAATGCGCCCCCGAGATACGCCCGAGCACAAACATCGCGGTTGCGAGCGCGAGACCGAACGCGAACGGCACTTCCAGCATGCCCCAGCCCTGCTGGACAGCGCCCGCGTTCAGAACGGCACTGCCGCAGCCGATGAACACGACCCAGGCCGTACCGGCACTCTCCACCAACAACCGCTTACCCAGGCTTGCCATTCCGACTCCCGTAGATGCGTCATGTGTCGACGAAGGCCGGCCCGCGATGGCAGACCTTCGTTATTGCGCCACTCGCACATCGATGTGCATGACGAAGCATTGACCGGGCGCGT
>DASXXR010000088.1:0-6456 GCA_036502945.1 Paraburkholderia sp.
GAACCACGGCACCGACAGCACATTGGTGCGCTGGATCACATACAGCAACGCGAGACCGCACATCTGCACGACCAGCCATGCTATAGCGGTGCGTGTCGCCGACCTCACGAGCGAACGGGTACCCTGCGTTTTCGACGGATAGGTGCCGCATGCCGGAAACACGGACAACGCCAGCGCGGCGACGAACGCGACGAGCAGCGAATCCAGTTCATAGTGCGCGCCGGCAGCAGACGACACATTCAGATGCAACGCGCCGAATGCGCCCAGCACAATCAATGCGATATCGATCGCTCGATGGAATAGTCCTGACATTTTCGTCACCCCACACCTTGGCCATCTCCGCGCCCGTCGTTGCCCTGTGCGAGCAACCGCGCTCCCTCAAACGACGCTGAATGACCGCCGATGCGGCGCTTGCCGTCACCCACCGCACGCCACGCCGCACATCGTGACGTGCGCCGCGGCTGGCTGCGGTTTGCTTCGGATCGCTGATCGGCGTGCAGTCAACGCGTCAACTCCTTCCATAGCTGTCGTCGAAACGCACGATGTCGTCCTCGCCGAGATACGCGCCGGACTGCACCTCGATCACCTCGAGCGGCAACTTGCCGGGATTTTCGAGGCGATGGCGCACACCCAACGGGATGTAGGTCGACTCGTTTTCGCCGAGCAGAAACTGTTCTTCGCCGCGCACGACACGCGCGGTGCCGCGCACGACGATCCAGTGTTCGGCGCGGTGATGGTGGAGCTGCAGCGACAGGCGCGCGCCCGGCTGCACGACGATGCGTTTCACCTGGAAACGCTCGCCGTGGTCGATCGAATCGAAGAAGCCCCATGGGCGCCGCACCTTCCGGTGCACGTCCGCCTCCGACCCATGCTCAGCCTTGATCCGTGCGACCAGTCCTTTGACGTCCTGCACACGCGAGCGGTCCGCGACCAGCACCGCATCGGCGGTCTCGACAACGATCAGGTTCGTCGTGCCGACGCACGCGACGAGGCGTCCTTCCGAATGCGCATAGCTCGACGTCGAGCCTTCGAACATCACGCGGCCGCGTCCCACATTGCCGTCGGCGTCCTTGTCGTGTGCATCCCAGACGGCGTCCCACGAACCGAGATCCGACCAGCCGGCCTCGAGCGGCACGACGACGCCGTGGCACGGCAAACCCTCTGTGCCAAGGTGTTCCATCACCGCGTAGTCGATCGAATCGGACGGGCTTTGCGCGAACTGCACGGCGCCGGGGCGCAGGAACGCGCCGTCGGTCGTGCTGTTCGCAAACGATGCAATGCACGCGTCGTACATCGCCGGCTGCAGGCGCTTGACCGCCTCAAGCCAGATCGATGCGCGCACGACGAAAATGCCGCTGTTCCACCAGTAATTGCCCGCCGCGATGTATTGCGCCGCCAGTTCCTGGGCAGGCTTTTCGACGAAGCATTCGATGCGGTGCGCGCCGTCCTGCAGCGCGGCGCCGAACTTGATGTAGCCAAAGCCGGTGTCGGGTCGCGTCGGCGGAACACCGAGGGTGACGATTGCGCCGCTTTCCGCGTGGCACGCCGCAGCGAGGATCGCCCGCTGGAATGCCCCGACATCCGAAATCGCATGGTCAGCCGGCATCGCGACGAGGATCACGTCCTGGCCGGGCGCCGACGCGACCACAGCGGCAAGCGTCAGCGCCGGCGCGGTATCGCGTCGCGCCGGCTCGACCACCATCCGCACGTCGGCACCATTCGCATGCAGCTGCTCGACCGCAACGAAGCCGTGTTCTTCGCCGCACACGATGATCGGCGCCGACACAACCTTGCGTTCGGCAGGAAACCCCGCCATGCGGCGCACCGTGGTTTGCAGAAGCGAATCGGGCCCGACGATGTCGAGCAACTGTTTAGGGCAGTACGCGCGCGACATCGGCCACAGACGCGTGCCTGAGCCACCCGCCAGCACGACCGGCGCAAGTGCCAGACCTTGCTCAGCCGGTTGCTCGCCGGCGAGGCAAGCGCGCGACCGCTCTTCGAGCGTACGATCGATTTCTTCAGTCGGTTGGCTGTCTAGCACTTTCCACTCCTAAATAATCAGATATTTTCTCGAACGATGTCCGGACGGTCTGCCTCGCCTAAATAGCTTTTAGTTTCGCTTTTACGAAAACGAAAGACGGTGCGCCAGCGCGCTTAGCAATGCATGTGATCTTCTTCACCTGCGCGGTCAGTACGCGCAGTCGCTGGTCGCGACTTCCGATGCGGCCAGCAAAGGCGCGACCGCCAGCGGCCGCGCGAATCCGATGACGACTTCGCGCTCGCCGCGATTGCGCAGACGATATTCGGTGGGCGAGATCGACCAGCGCTTGCGGAAGATCTTCGCCAGGTGGTCGCCATTGCCCATGCCGCTGCGGCGCGCAATCTTGTCCACCGGCAATTCGGTGCTCGCGAGCAACCGGCAGGTCATGTCGAGCCTTGCCTGCAACAGGTATTCAGAAGGCGTGCTGCCCATTTCGAGCTTGAAGCGGCGCAGAAAATTGCGCTCGCTCATCGCGACTTCCTGCGCCGCGTCCGCGACCGAAATCGGCCGATCGCAGTTTTCGCGCAGCCATTGCGCCGAGCGGCGCACCTTTTCGCCGACTGTCGTTCCTACGCTGCCGAGCAACGGCATCAGTTTCGCGCTCGAACCGGGCATCAGCCGCTCGCCGATTTCGCGTGCAGTGTCGAGACCCAGGTCGCGGACGATGAGCGTCAACGCGCTTTTCATGGCTTCAAAGCGGTCATCGGCTTTTGCTGCCGGCAATTCGAACACCGACGTTGCGCGCGACGCATCGCCGCCGTACGGCGCCGCTTGAGCTTCATGCTCGTGAACCTCGAACCCGGGATTTGCGCCGCCGGCGCCGACTGGCGAAGCCGCCACCAGCCATCGGGGCAGTTGCTCTTCACGAGCTGCGGCGGACATGGGGACGCCGCCCGCGATAAAGAGTGCGTCGAATGTGCTGCCCACGCGTGTGTCGAGTTCCTCCGTCCATACCTGAACCGACGACGAACACGTCACGGCGCCGCCTTGCATCGACAGCAAACGGACGTCGTAGCCGGTTTGCTCGCCGCGCGCCGCTGCGCGAATCTCATTGGCGAGCTGGAATACTTCAGCAACCATGCCGGCACTCAGCAACGAAAACCCCTTTGACAGAACAATGCCTACCCGGCGCGCGGCATGTTTAGCCTTGTCGCCTGAGGCAAGTCTGCCCATCCCCGTACTTCCCGCGCCGGCATACGTCATTTTCATATCCCCATTCGGCCGAATTTGCTTGGACCGGCTCGAATTGAATCGTTAAGAATCGTCGCGCCGATTTTTTCTTTCAGATAGTTTGCTATCCGAAATATATGGAACGTTGACCGGACATCAAAAATAAGATGTATCGCCCCCGGGACCTCGTTCGTTTTCTTAAACCAGACATGCAGCTTATGAGCCAGAGCACCCCGTTGCTGAGTGGCCTGTCACGTCGGCGGTTCTTTTATACCGCATGGTCTGCGCCCCACGCTATTGCTATCACTCGTGTTGTGTGCGGTCATCAACGTACCGTGCGGAGTGTGGTCAAACGCACATAGAACCTTGCTTAGACGTAAGCTGCGAGCCGTTTTCCAACGGCTTAACCTGCTCACCAAGACGAATGGTTCGGCGTGCTTTCAAGCATGGGGTAGCGCGTCAGTTCACATGGCGCGCTGCGGTTTCAGGGTAGACAAGCGAAGGCGGGAACCGCGTTGCTATGCGGTCAATCAGGAATGTTGACGACTCAGTCAACGCAGATTCATGTGCGATGAACTGGACAAGTTCGGATTATCGGCAAGTGCCAGGTGGAACTCTGTTCGGCACCCCACGTATCATTTGAAAACCCACGATGGTGACACCGGATTGAACGTTTAGAGGTCCCGCAAACAGCAACGCCGCGCAGAGCAACCCTCTCTGCGCGGCGTTATTTGTCAGGCGAGTGGTAAAGCGAGTTGCCTAGCGCTTCGCGTAGTCGATGCGCTCGACGCCGGTGTCCGTTCCGAGCAGACAAAGATCCGCGCCGCGGCCGGCGAACAGACCGACGGTCACGACGCCGGGCCACGAATTGATCAGCGCTTCGAGTGCGCGCGGGTCGTCGATGTGCAAGCCTTTGACGTCGATGATCTCATTGCCGTTGTCCGTGATGAACGGCGAGCCGTCTTTCGTCACCCGCACCACGGGCACGCCGCCGTCTCCCGTCACGCGGCGGCCGATCGCGGTGCGCGCCATCGGCACGACTTCGATCGGCAGCGCAAAGCCGCCCAGCACGTCAACACGCTTGCTGGCGTCGGCAATGCAGACGAATACGTCCGCCACCGATGCGACGATCTTCTCGCGCGTCAATGCGCCGCCGCCGCCCTTGATCATCGCGCCGCGATGGTCGATTTCGTCCGCGCCGTCGACATACACCGGCAGCGCGTCGATCTCGTTCAGGTCGAATACCTTGATGCCGTGCGCTTGCAGCCGCGCGGTGGTCGCGACCGAACTGGATACAGCGCCGCGATAGCGCTGCTTCGTCGGCGCCAGCGCGTCGATAAAGCAGTTTGCGGTGGAGCCGGTGCCCACACCGATCAACGCGCCTTCAGGCACATTTGCGTTGATGTAATGGGCGGCGGCCTGACCGACCCGTTGCTTGAGTTCGTCTTGAGTCATGGGAGAAAGGCTAAGCGGGCGGGAAAACCATAAGTTTACCGGACTCGAGCGGTCTGCGCGGCAGCGTCGTACTTATCCAGCAGCGCCGCTGCGATCGCATCCGTTTCGGCGTCCGGATTGCCAGCGTAGTCGCGTGGACGGAAATGCATCTGGAACGCCGCGAAAACACGCTGCGTTTTTTCGTCGAGCACGCCGTCGGTGGCGACCTCGTAGCCGTAGCGGGCAAGTTTCTGCTGCAGAGCGCGCACGTCGGCCGGCGCGTTCGGATCGCGGCCCGCGAGATCCGCCGTCACGGTCGCGTCATCGGGCCATGCGCCGACACCCGCGTCATACAGTTGCTTCCACGGAAACAGCGGACCCGGGTCGATCTTGCGCTGCGGCGCAATATCGCTATGGCCGACGACGCGCGTCGGCGTAATCGTATAGCGCGTCACGATGTCCTTCGCGAGCCGGATCAACGCATCGACCTGCGCCGGCGGATACGGCTGCCATGTGCGGCCTTGCGGCGTATCGACCGGGCCCCGATTCACGTTCTCGATACCGATCGATGCGGCGTTCAGTTCCGTCGTGCCCTGCCACGCGCTGACGCCTGCATGCCACGCGCGCTGCGATTCGGGCACCAGTTGCCAGACCACGGGTTCGCCGTGCCTGATCTGCGGGGCGTCGGGGACGACGTAGTGGGCGCTGACCGGTTCGCTGGTCAGCACATGCAGCGACTGCGCTTCGCCGATCTCGGTGTAGTGCATCACGAGAAAGCGGACCCGCGAATCGGCGTATTCGGCGCGATGGCTCGTGTCGGCGAAATAGGTGCCGCGGTCGATCGTCGTGGTCGTGCACGCCGCGCACAGCAGCGCGCCGACCAGGAGGACCAGAAGGACCCGAGGGACTGGGGATGACCGCATTAAACGCATACCGCGGCTAGGTGCAAAGCTCATCGTGTGGTTCCGGTCCCGACTGCGCGGCAAACACTCAAGCCGCGGTTGTCATCGCTCGCTGCCGCACCGCTTCGAACAAACAAACCCCGCTCGCCACCGACACGTTCAGACTCTCGACGCTCCCCGCCATCGGGATATGCATCACCACGTCGCAGGTGTCGCGCGTCAGGCGCCGCATGCCCTCGCCTTCCGCGCCCATCACGAGCGCGACCGGGCCATCGAATTTCGTCTGATAGAGGCTAGCCGGCGCATCGCCGGCCGTGCCGACCACCCATACGCCCGCATCCTTCAACTCGCGCAACGCGCGTGCAAGGTTCGTGACGGTGATATAGGGCACGGTATCGGCTGCACCGCTCGCCACTTTCATGGCGGTCGCGTTGAGCCCCACCGCGCGGTCGCGCGGCGCGATCACCGCGTGCGCGCCGGCCGCATCGGCCACGCGCAGGCACGCGCCGAGATTGTGCGGATCCGTCACGCCGTCGAGCACCAGCAGCAGCGCCGGCGCATTGAGGCCATCGAGCAGTTCCGCGAGATTCTGCGCAAGCGGCAGATCGATTGCGCGCGCAACGACGCCCTGATGACGCTCGGTATGGGAAAGGCCCCACAAGCGCGTCTCGTCGGCGGCGATCAACCGTACGCCCGCTTCCTTCGCGACGTGCAGGAAGTCGTTCATCCGGCGGTCGCGCCGCGTCTGATCGTAGTAGATGTCTTCGACCGTCGACGCATCGTGCCGCAGACGCGCGATCACCGCATGAAAACCGTATAGAACCTTAAGACGTGACATGACTGAAACAACCTTTGAGCAAGCGACCTGAGCGGTGCGCCTGCCGATGATGAAATGCGTTTTCGCCGCGC
>DASXXR010000089.1:0-8944 GCA_036502945.1 Paraburkholderia sp.
TCGGTCGCCTCGATAAACTCTGCCATAATCGTGAACATCTGCCACGATGCGCGGGCCTTCTTGGCCGTTGCGCGCTCTTGATCTGCGAGTGATCGCAGACTCGGAATCACTTTTCTCTTAGTCATAATGCCTGAAGAACGAGATCTGGAACCTGGGCTGAAAACTCTGGTAGCCAAGCCGGACGTTAAGCCGGGAACTGAGCTAGAAGGTAAGACCCTGCTATTGGTCGACGGTTCGAGTTATCTGTACCGGGCCTATCATGCAATGCCTGATTTGCGCGGCCCCGATGGCGGACCAACGGGCGCGCTGTACGGCATCATCAACATGCTGCGCCGCATGCGCAAGGAAGTCACCGCAGAGTATAGCGCGTGCGTGTTCGATGCTAAAGGCAAGACGTTTCGCGACGACTGGTATCCCGACTACAAGGCGAACCGCCCCAGTATGCCGGATGACCTGAGCAAGCAGATCGAGCCGATCCATGTCGCGGTGCGCGCGCTCGGCTGGCCGCTGCTGATGCTCGAGGGCGTCGAAGCCGACGACGTGATCGGCACGCTCGCGAAAGAGGCTGAACGGCATGGCATGAACGTCATTGTGTCCACCGGCGACAAAGACCTTGCGCAACTCGTGACGGACCATGTCACCCTCATCAATACGATGACGAACGAGAAGCTCGACCGCGACGGCGTGCTCGCCAAGTTCGGCGTGCCGCCGGAGCGGATCGTCGATTATCTGTCGTTGATCGGCGATAGCGTCGACAACGTGCCCGGCGTCGAGAAATGCGGCCCGAAGACCGCCGTCAAATGGCTCGCGCAGTTCGAGACGCTCGATGGCATCGTCGCACATGCGGACGAAATCAAAGGTGCGGTAGGAGACAATCTGCGCCGTGCGCTCGACTTCCTGCCGCTGGCGCGCAGGCTCGTCACTGTCGAAACCGCCTGCGATCTGACGCAGCAAGTCGCGTCGATCGGGGCAACGCTGGCCACGCGTGAAGAAGCGCGCGACGAACTGCGCGACGTATTCATGCGGCACGGTTTCAAGACGTGGCTGCGCGAAGTGGAAGCGGCGGAAGTGGTCGAAGGTCCGGGCGCGGGAGAAGAGCCCGCGCCGATGATCGACATCGTGCGCCACTACGACACCGTGCAAACGTGGGAGCAGTTCGACGCGTGGCTCGCGAAAATCGAAGCGGCGGAACTGACCGCATTCGATACCGAAACGACGTCGCTGGATCCGATGACGGCGCAACTGGTTGGGCTGTCGATTTCGGTGGAGCCCGGCCATGCGGCCTATATTCCGGTCGCGCATCGCGGGCCCGACGCGCCGGTGCAGTTGCCGCGCGATGAAGTGCTCGCGAGGCTCAAGCCGTGGCTCGAAAGCGCGGACAGAAAGAAGGTCGGCCAGCATCTGAAGTATGACGAGCAAGTGCTCGCGAACTACGGCATCACGATGGCGGGTGTCGAGCATGACACCTTGCTCGAGTCGTATGTGGTGGAATCGCATCGCACGCATGACATGGACAGCCTCGCGCTGCGTCATCTCGGCATCAAGACCATCAAGTACGAAGAGGTCGCGGGCAAAGGCGCGCAGCAAATCGGTTTCGACGAAGTCGCGCTCGAGCAGGCCGCCGAGTACGCGGCGGAAGATGCGGATATCACGTTGCGCCTGCATTACGCGCTGTATCCGCAGGTCGTAGCCGAGCCGGGGCTTGAGCACGTTTATCGCAACATCGAGATGCCGACGTCGCGTGTGCTGCGCAAGATGGAGCGCGCCGGTGTGCTGATCGACGCGGGCAAGCTGCAGCAGCAGAGCAATGAAATCGCGATCCGCCTCGTGCAGCTCGAAAAGGAAGCGTATGAGCTGGCGGGCGGCGAATTCAATCTCGGTTCGCCGAAGCAGATCGGTCAGATTTTCTTCGAGAAGCTGGAATTGCCGGTCATCAAGAAGACGCCGAGCGGTGCGCCGTCCACCGACGAAGAAGTGCTGCAAAAGCTCGCCGAAGATTTTCCGCTGCCGAAGGTGCTGCTCGAGCATCGCGGTTTGTCAAAGCTGAAGTCCACGTACACCGACAAGCTGCCGCGCATGGTCAATGCGCGGACCGGGCGCGTGCATACGAACTACGCACAGGCGGTGGCCGTGACCGGCCGGCTGGCATCGAACGATCCGAATCTGCAGAACATCCCCGTGCGGACGGGCGAGGGCCGCCGCATTCGTGAAGCGTTTATCGCGGCGCCGGGCCATAAGCTTGTCTCGGCTGACTATTCGCAGATCGAATTGCGCATCATGGCGCATATCTCGGGCGATGAATCGCTGCTGGGGTCGTTCGCGCAAGGCGAAGATATTCATCGCGCGACCGCGTCCGAAGTGTTCGGCGTGACGCCGCTCGAAGTGTCGTCCGATCAACGGCGCATCGCGAAGGTGATCAACTTCGGCTTGATCTACGGCATGAGCTCGTTCGGTCTTGCGTCGAATCTCGGTATTACCCGCGACGCGGCGAAGCTTTATATCGACCGCTATTTCGCGCGTTATCCCGGCGTCGCGCGGTATATGGACGAAACGCGCGCCAGCGCGAAGCAGAAAGGCTATGTTGAAACCGTGTTCGGGCGCCGGCTCTGGCTGCCCGAAATCAACGGCGGCAATGGTCCGCGCCGGCAGGCCGCTGAGCGGGCGGCGATCAACGCGCCGATGCAGGGCACCGCGGCCGATCTGATCAAGCTGTCGATGATCGCGGTGCAGAACTGGCTTGAAGAGTCGGATGTCGGCACGCGGATGATCATGCAGGTGCACGACGAACTGATTCTCGAAGTGCCCGACGACGAGTTGTCCGAAGTCCGTCAACGCTTGCCTGAATTGATGTGCGGCGTAGCGAAGCTCAAAGTGCAGCTGGTAGCCGAGGTCGGCGCCGGGTTGAACTGGGAAGAAGCGCACTGAGAGCGCACTGAGCGGTTGCTAGCGCTCAAGCCAAAGCACCATTGCTGCGCGAGGTCAACCATTGGCGTCGCTCGCAGGTCACAGTTCACGCATGAGCGACTTGTGACAATGCCCGATGCTCGGGACAATCGATGAAAGGCGGCTGCAAGCCCACAGCGTGCACCGCTTCGACGCTCAACTTATCGGTCAACACGGAGAGTCTCGATGCATCGTATTGTCGTCGTTGGGGGAGGGGCCGGCGGGCTGGAGCTGGCCACGCGGCTGGGTGACCGCTATGCGTCGCAGAAGGACAAAGGCGAGGTGCGCGTGCATGTCACGCTCGTCGATCGTTATCCGTCGCATATCTGGAAGCCGCTATTGCATGAAGTCGCGGCGGGCAGCATGGATCCTTTCACGCAGGAACTGGCTTATGCGGCGCAGGCGCGCTGGCACGGCTTCGAGTTCCAGCAGGGCGAACTGAAGAGTCTCGACCGAGCGGCCAAGCGGATCACGCTCGGCGCCGTCGCCGACGATGACGGCGCCGAACTGCTGCCGCAACGCGAACTCGACTACGACACGCTGGTGATCGCGATCGGCAGCACGACGCATTTCTTCGGCGTGCAGGGCGCGCCTGAGTATTCGATCGCGCTCGATACCGTCGGCCAGGCCGACCGCTTTCGCAAGCGCCTGATTGCGGCTTGCATCCGGGCCGAGCATCAGCAGCAGGAATATGTCGAATCGGGACCGGGCACGTCGCGCGAGACCGAGCCGCGCATTCAGGTGGCGATCGTCGGCGGCGGCGCAACCGGCGTCGAACTGTCCGCCGAACTGCGCAACACCGCCCAGGTGTTATCCGCCTATGGCCTGCACAAGCTCGATCCGCGCCATGACGTCGGCATCGTATTGATCGAAGCGGGGACGCGCATTCTGCCCGCGTTGCAGGAGCGCGTTTCAACCGCTACGACGGAGCTTTTGCAGAAGCTCGGCGTCAAGCTGATGGTCGGCGAGACGGTTGCAGAAGTGGCGCCGGGCGTCGTGCGCACCGCGAGCGGCAAGACCGTGCGCGCCGATCTCACCGTGTGGGCCGCGGGCATCAAGGCGCCGCCGGTGTTGAGCCAGCTCGACGGCTTGCCGGTCAACCGGCTCGGGCAGTTGTCGGTGCGCCGCACGCTGCAAACCGAAACCGACGACAACGTGTTCGCACTCGGCGACTGCGCAGCGTGCCCGTGGCCGGGCAACGAACGCAACGTGCCGCCCCGGGCGCAGGCGGCGCACCAGCAAGCGAGCTTCTTGCTTAAAGCCTTCGCAAATCGGCTCGAAGGCCGGCCGCTGCCGGAATTCACTTACCGCGACTTCGGCTCGCTGGTGTCGCTTGGGCACTTCAGCGCGGTCGGCAATCTGATGGGCGGCGTGATCGGCGGCAACATGCTGATCGAAGGGCTCTTTGCGCGCTTCATGTACATGTCGCTATACCGCCTTCATATCGCCGCGCTGCACGGTTACGCGCGGATGGTGCTCGATACGTTCGCCCACTGGCTGCATCGCACGACGCTGCCGCGCGTCAAGCTTCACTGACCTTCCTGCCGCTTCTGCTTCTGCAACGGGGCATGCAAGAGCGTATCCTGTTGCCGTTTCGCCGTTCCCCCTGTTCACCGTTGGCCTTTCAACCTTCGTTCATTCAAGGAGCGCAGTAATGCTGAAGCCCGAGATCGACAGTCTGGTCCCGCATGTCCCTTTCAACCGGCGTACGTTCATCAAGGCGGCCCTGGGCACCGGTTTCGCCGCTGCGGTGCTGCCGGTTTCCGCGCAGACCGTTCATACCGATAGCGAAGGACTCGAAGCGGGCGAGGTCGGCATCCGTTCGGGCGACACGCTGGTGCCGGCCTATCGGGCGCAGCCGAAGGGCAAGACGCACTTGCCGGTGATCATCGTCGTTCATGAGATCTTCGGCGTGCACGAGCATATCGCCGATGTGTGCCGACGCTTTGCGAAGGCCGGTTATCTTGCGATTGCGCCGGACCTTTATACGCGCCAGGGCGACGCGTCTGTCTATACGAGCATGCAGCAACTGAACGACCAGCTGGTCAGCAAGGTGCCGGACCAGCAGGTCATCGACGACCTCGACGCGACCTTCGCATGGGCCGGCGAGCATGGCGGCGATCTGAACCGGGTGGGTGTCAACGGTTTCTGCTGGGGCGGACGGATCGCGTGGCTGTATGCGGAACATAATCCGCGGCTGAAGGCGGCCGTCGTGTGGTATGGGCGCGTAGTCGGCAATACGACGCTGCTGCAGCCGACGAATCCGCTCGACGGTGCCGGCAATCTGCGCGTGCCCGTACTCGGTTTATTCGGCAGGCAGGATCAAAGCATTCCGCAGGACACGCTCGAAAAGATGAAACAGGCCATCGCGCAAGGACCGCAGTCGGCGCGCGACTCGCAGATCGTGGTCTATGACGACGCGGGGCATGCGTTCTTTGCGGACTATCGGCCGAGCTACAAGAAGGCCGATGCGGAAGACGGCTGGCGCCGCGCGCTGGCGTGGTTCAAGCAGCACGGCGTCGCCTGAAGGCAGCGGGTCACCGCGGCGCGCATCGCATTTGGCGCGCAGCAGTGGCTCAGGGCCGCGCGCCGGTTGCGACGGGCCGCGATGCGTCCGCGCTCCATTCGCTCCATGAGCCGGGATACAACGCCGCGCCGTGCAGGCCCGCGATTTCCATCGCCAATGCGTTATGACATGCGGTCACACCGGAACCGCATTGCAGCACTACACGATCAGCGGCGGTGCCCGGCATGACCGCGCCGAACTCGTCGCGCAGTGTGTGGGCGGACTTGAAGCGACCGTCGGCGGTGAGGTTGTCCTTGAAGAAGCGGTTCAGTGCGCCGGGGATATGGCCGCCGACACGGTCGAGCGTTTCGTTCTCGCCGCGGTAGCGATCTGCGGCGCGCGCATCCAGCAGCACGCGTTCGTGCGTGGTCAGGTTGCGTTCGACTGCCTGCACGTCGACGGTGACCGCAAGCGGCGCGCCGGCCTTGAAGTCGCCGGCCGCTCGCGGCGGCACCTGCTGGGTGAGCGGCTGGTTTGCCGCTTCCCATGCCTGCAGCCCGCCGTCGAGCAGTGCTACCGCATCGTGCCCAAGCCAGCGCAGCAGCCACCAAAGGCGCGCCGCATACATGCCGCCATGTGCATCGTAGGCGATTACCTGCTGACCTCGGTTCAGGCCGAGTGCCGCGAGCGTGTCGACCAGCTGCTGGCGCTCGGGCAACGGGTGACGCCCGTTGGTGCCGTTCTTCGTCCCAGACAGGTTGCGATCGAGATGCAGAAAGTGGGCTTGCGGCAGATGTCCCGCGGCGTAGGCTTTTTCGCCGGCGCTAGTATCGATCAGATCGAACCGGCAATCCACGATGAACACGCTGCCCGGCGCGGCGGCAAGACGTTCGGCGAGATTGGCGGCGGAGATCAGTGTGGTGTAGTGGGTGTGAGGCATGACAGCTCCTGAGTTGCACGAGGTCGGCATCGCCGGACGATGCTCTTAGTCTAAACAAAAAAGACGGGCCGAAACCCGTCTTTCCATCGTGCAATGCTGCTCGCCTTCGCGCACCCGCCGCCCGGCGAGACTCAGATCGTGCCCAGTTCGCGGCGCAGAAACTCGTGAAAATGCTGCATGCCGTCTTCCATCGGGCTTTGGTATGGACCGACCTGCGATTCGCCGCGCGCCATCAGCGCATGGCGGCCGGCGTCCATCCGCTCGGCGATTTCGTCGTCTTCGCGCGCGGTTTCCATATAGGCGGCGCGCTCCGCTTCGACAAAATCCCGTTCGAACAGCGCAATTTCCTCTGGGTAATAGAACTCGACGATATTGGTGGTCTTTTGGGGGCCACGCGGGATCAGCCATGACACCACGAGCACATGCGGATACCACTCGATCATGATGCCCGGGTAGTACACCATCCAGATCGCGCCGAATTCAGGCGGCTTGCCGTCGCGAAAGCGCAGCACTTCGTCGTGCCACTTGCGATATGTCGGGCTGCCCGCGCGCGCAAGACCGTTGTGCACGCCAACCGTCTGCACGCTGTACCACTCGCCGAATTCCCACTTGAGGTCGTCGCAGTTCACGAAGCTGCCGAGACCCGGATGGAACGGCACGACGTGATAGTCCTCGAGGTAGACCTCGATGAAGCTCTTCCAGTTGTAGTTGCACTCGTGCACTTCGACGTGATCGAACAGGTAGTCCGCGAAGTCGAAATGCTGCTTCGTGCCGAGCCGTGCGAGATCCTTCGCCACATCGCGCCCTTGCGCGTCGAACAGCAGCCCGTGCCAGTTCTGCAGCGGCGTCGCGCCGAGATTCAGGCAGGGGTTGTCGGCGAAATGGGGTGCGCCGAGGAGCTGGCCGTGCAGATCGTACGTCCAGCGGTGCAGGGGGCAGACGATATTCTCCGTCTGGCCGCGGCCGTTAAGCATGATCGCCTGGCGATGGCGGCACACGTTCGACAGCAGTTCGACCTGCGACTGCTGGTTGCGCACGAGCACACGCCCCTCGCTTTCGCTGGGCAACGCAAAATAATTTCCCGCTTCGGGCACCATTAATTCGTGCCCGACGTAGCGAGGACCTTTGTTGAAAAGGGTGTCGATTTCGCGCGTAAGAAGCGCTTCGTCAAAGTAAGCCGTGACTGGCAGCTGACTGTGGACCGACCTCAGCTGCAATGCATTGCTCAGATTGGACATTCCCACTCCCGATGAAGACGTGAAAGCAGTGAACAACCCAACCATCGAAGATTCGATTTAGGGAGCCCGCGATTATACCTGTTTCCCCCTCCTTGGGGACCGTTAAGTACCTGATTTGGGTCAAAAATGTCGAGAAAGTTCGCGGTTTTGCGTCGCAAACGTTAGAGTTTTTTTGGGCGGGATGTGGGTGGAATGGCGCGTCGCGGGCCGGCTGTGTGCCCATTGCGCAACGGGCCGGAGACTGTCTTACGGATCGGAAATGTCTCTTTTGCCGTAGAATGTCCGACTTGTTTTAATTTTGCGACGGGTTCATGGCGAAGACCGCACCAAAGGATACCGCTGATACGTCCCCCGAGGGCGCCGAAACCGCGCCGTTGCCGGACACCTACGAGGGGGCGCTCGCGGAGCTTGAAGGGCTCGTCGGGCGCATGGAGGGCGGCAGCCTGAGCCTTGAGGAGTCGCTTGCCGCGTACCGGCGCGGTGCCGCGCTCGTCGCATTTTGCCAGCAGCAGTTAGAAAAAGTTGAACAGCAGGTACGCGTTCTCGATGGCGAGACGCTCAAGCCGCTCCCCACAACCGCCGCTGACAGCGGAGACGACGATCTATGAATTTCGAACAATGGATGCGCTCGGTGCTCGATCGTGTCGAACAGGCTCTCGAGCGTTACCTGCCGCCAGAATCCGCCGCCCCGGCGCAATTGCACGGGGCGATGCGCTACGCGGTTCTTGGCGGAGGCAAACGGGTACGTCCATTGCTATGCCATGCAGCGGGCGAACTGACCGGCGCGCGCGCCGAAAGCCTCGATGCTGCGGCTGCCGCGCTCGAAATGGTTCACGTGTACTCGCTGGTGCACGACGACATGCCGTGCATGGACGACGACGCGCTGCGTCGCGGCAAACCGACCGTCCATGTCAAATATGACGAAGCGACGGCGCTGCTGGTGGGCGACGCGCTGCAATCGCAGGCGTTTGTCGCGCTGACTTCGGAGGTGCTCGCACCCGCCCAGCAGGCCGCGTTGACGCGCGAACTGGCGCTGGCGACCGGCTCCGTCGGCATGGCGGGCGGCCAGGCGATCGATCTGGCGAGCGTGGGCCTTGCGCTCACACGAGCGCAGCTCGAAACGATGCACCGGATGAAAACCGGCGCGCTGCTGCGCGCCGCGGTGCGCATGGGCGCGCTCGCGGGCGAAACCCCCGATGCCGCTGCACTGCGCTCGCTCGACACCTATGCGGCCGCGGTGGGCCTCGCGTTTCAGGTCGTCGACGACATTCTCGACGTGACGACCGATTCCGCCACGCTCGGCAAGACTGCAGGTAA
>DASXXR010000090.1:0-2628 GCA_036502945.1 Paraburkholderia sp.
TCTCGCCAAGCGTCTGCGCGCCTTCGGCGCTGACTTCGATCACGCTCGAGCGCTTGAAGAAATCGTACACGCCGAGCGGCGACGAAAAACGCGCGGTGCGGGACGTCGGCAGCACGTGGTTCGGCCCCGCGCAGTAGTCGCCGAGACTTTCGCTCGTATAGCGGCCGAGGAAAATCGCACCGGCGTGGCGAATCTGCCGCGCCCACTGCTGTGGCTCCAGCGCGGAGATTTCGAGGTGTTCTGGTGCGATGTCATTCGCGATCATGCAGGCTTCGGCCATGTCGCGCACCTTGACCAGCGCGCCGCGGTTTTCCAGCGAAACCTGAATCACATCGCGGCGCGGCATGGCCGGCAACAGTTCGCGGATCGCGTCCTCGACGCGCGTAATAAACGCATCGTCCGGACACAACAGGATGGATTGCGCGAGCTCGTCGTGCTCGGCCTGCGAGAACAGGTCCATCGCAACCCAGCGCGGGTCTGTCGTGCCGTCGCACATCACGAGAATCTCGGACGGACCGGCGATCATGTCGATGCCGACCGTACCGAACACACGGCGCTTTGCCGACGCAACATACGCGTTGCCCGGCCCGCAGATCTTGTCGACGGCAGGCACGGTCGCGGTGCCGTAAGCGAGCGCTCCCACCGCCTGCGCGCCGCCGATCGTGAATACACGATCGACGCCGCCCAGCAGCGCCGCCGCCAGCACGAGCGGGTTCTTCACGCCGTCGGGGGTGGGTACGACCATCACAATCTCGCGCACGCCGGCGACCCGCGCCGGAATCGCGTTCATCAGCACCGACGACGGGTACGCCGCCTTGCCGCCCGGCACGTAGATGCCGGCGCGGTCGAGCGGCGTCACTCTCTGCCCGAGTACCGTGCCATCGGCTTCGGTGTACTGCCAGCTATGGCTGCCGCATTCGATCTTCTGCTTCTCGTGATACCCGCGCACTCGCGCCGCTGCCGCTTCCAGCGCCGCGCGGCGCTTCGGCTCGAGACTTTCGAGCGCCGCTTCCAGCTCCGACTGCGGCAGTTCGAGCGCGGCGACGTCCTTCGCGGCGAGCCGGTCGAAGCGGTTCGTGTATTCGAGCACCGCGGCATCGCCGCGCGCCTTCACGTCGCTCAGAATCTGTGCGACCGAGCGCTCGATCGCTTCGTCTTCGCTCGCCTCGAACGCGAGCACCGCGCGCAACGCCTTCTGGAAGCCGTCAGCGCTGGAATCGAGTTTGCGAATCTTGATAGACATGCTGGTATCCGTTTCGGTAAGGCGCGCAACATCGCAGCGCCGTCAGGCCGCCCGCTGTCAGGCTCAGGCCGTCGCGCGCCGCGACGCACGTTCGAACGCGTCGAGGAACGGCCGCAGCGCGGCGCGCTTTAACTTCAGCGCAGCCTGGTTCACGACGAGGCGCGATGAAATCTGCATGATCTCTTCGACCTCGACAAGATCGTTCGCGCGCAACGTGCCGCCTGAACTGACCAGATCGACGATCGCGTCGGCAAGACCGACCAGCGGCGCGAGTTCCATCGAACCGTACAGCTTGATCAGGTCGACGTGCACACCCTTCGCCGCGAAATGCTCGCGCGCGGTTTCCACATACTTGGTTGCGACACGCAGCCGCGCGCCCTGGCGCACGGCATTGGCATAATCGAAACCCGCTTTCACGGCGACCGACATCCGGCAGCGTGCGATATCGAGGTCGATCGGCTGGTAAAGCCCGCCGCCGCCGTGTTCGATCAGCACGTCCTTGCCCGCGACACCGAAGTCGGCCGCGCCGTACTCGACGTACGTCGGCACGTCGGTCGCGCGCACGATGATCACGCGCACGTTCGGATCGGTGGTCGGCAGAATCAGCTTGCGCGAGGTTTCCGGATCTTCGACCACCTGCACGCCCGCGGCTGCGAGCAGCGGCACCGTTTCCTCGAAAATACGCCCTTTGGACAGCGCGAGCGTCAAAGGCGCGCTGACCGATGACAAAGAAGACGTTTGCGGCACTGCGCTCATGCTTCTTTTCCCGATATGCGCCGCACGTTCGCGCCCACCGCCGTCAGCTTGGCTTCCATCCGGTCGTAGCCGCGATCGAGGTGGTAGATCCGATCGATCAGCGTCTCGCCTTCCGCACGCAGCCCGGCGATCACGAGGCTCGCGGACGCGCGCAGGTCGGTCGCCATCACTTTTGCGCCCGACAGCTTGTCGACGCCGTTCACCAGCGCGGTATTGCCGTCGATCGTGATGTTCGCGCCGAGGCGGTTCAATTCCTGCACGTGCATGAAGCGATTTTCGAAGATCGTCTCGACGACCTGCGACGTGCCGTCCGCCATCGCATTGAGCGCCATGAACTGCGCCTGCATGTCGGTCGGGAACGCTGGGTACTCGGACGTGCGAAACGATACCGCCTTCGAACGCTGGTTCATCCGGACCCGCATCCAGTCATCGCCTTCGTCGATGGTGACGCCCGCTTCGCGCAGTTTGCCCGTTACCGCTTCGAGGATCTGCGGACGCACGTGGCGCAACGTCACGTCGCCGCCTGCCGCCGCGACCGCGCACAGGAACGTGCCCGCTTCGATACGGTCCGGCAGCACCGTATGCTCGGCGCCATGCAGCTTGTCGACGCCCTGGATCACCAGCCGGTC
>DASXXR010000091.1:0-8180 GCA_036502945.1 Paraburkholderia sp.
CTTCCGATGCACCGGTTACGCGGCACAGTTCGACGAAGGTGAACTCGACTTCCTCATCGACTAACTGCCCTTCCGGTCGCGGTGTCATAGATTCTTTCATGATGGTTCGCCCATAAAACTACGCGCGCGGGTCAAATTCGAATGCCTGCCGCATCGCTTCATATGCGCACCGGGACGCCTCGCTGTCTGCGGACGGCAACACAATGGCCAATACGACATAGAGATCGCCTGCGGGGTTGGCCGGAATTCCCTTCCCTTTGAGACGCAAGCGCCTGCCGCCTGCGGAATTTTGCGGTACGGTCATTTCAACGGCGCCATCCGGTGTCGTGACCTTGACCTGAGCGCCGAGCGCGGCTTCCCAGGGCGCGACCGGCAGGTCGATCCAGACATCGCGCCCGTCGACATGAAAGCGCTTGTCTTCACGAAACGCGATCTCCAGGTAAGATCGCCTGCGGGCGCACCGGCACCGCCCGCTGCGCCCTGACCTGCGAGACGCAAGTGCTGCCCTGCCCGCACACCCTTTGGAATGGATACGTTCAGCGTGCGTGATTCCAGCGCAACTTGACCTTGTGCATCGACGACAGGCATTTGCAGCACGATCGAGCGCTCCGCGCCACGGTACGCATCGGCCAGATCGATGACGATCTTCGCGTGATGGTCCTGCCCCATTGCCGACGACGCGCGTCGCCGCGCGTGTTGACGGCGCGCTCCGCCGAACATCGCTTCGAAGAAGTCGTCGAGATTGCCCGTCGTATTTGCATCGTTGCCCGGGCCGGTAAATTCAAAGCCCTCGTCCCAGTTCGGTGGCGGCTGAAATTCCTGGCCGGTTTGCCAGTGGCTACCCAAACGGTCGTAGGCTGCGCGTTTTTCCGGGTCCTTCAGTACTTCGTAGGCTTCGCCAACTTCCTTGAAGCGATCCTCCGCATCCGAATGCTTGCTGACATCCGGGTGGTACTGGCGTGCAAGCTTCCGGTACGAGCGTTTAATGTCTTCCTGAGTCGCCGTGCGCTCCAGACCTAGAACCCTATAATAGTCCTTGTATTCCATTTGACGGTCAGACTCAAAGGGGTTGAGCAGCCGCGCCGCAGAACGACGCCAGCGTCGTTTAACGCATCGACTTTAAATCAATACCGCGGTTAGCGCGAGCCGGCTCCCACTCGCCGCGCGCCGAATGCTGCAACGCCGCGAAAATGCGTACTAAATAAACCCGCGGTTCCGTCGATAACCAGAGCAGGAGCTTTCTACCGCGGAACCTGACATGCTGAGTTCGTACAATCCTGCGCTTGTCGCGCTTTCGCTGACCGTCGCCACGCTGGCGTCCTACACCGCACTCGATCTGGCCGGCCGCATTTCGCTGCTGGCCGCGCCGCGCCGCCGCCAGGCGTGGCTCGCAGGCGGCGCGGCCGCGATGGGCGTCGGCATCTGGTCGATGCACTTCATCGGGATGCTGGCGTTCTCGCTGCCAATCCCGCTCGCCTACGACCTGCCGATCACCGGCTGCTCGCTCGGCATCGCCATCATCGTTTCGTACTTCGCGCTCTCGGTGGTCACGCGGCGCACGCTGAAGCCGCACCGCCTCGTCGCGGGCGGCATCCTGATGGGGTTAGGGATCGCGGGCATGCACTACACCGGCATGGCGGCGCTGCGCATGCAACCGGACATCCACTACCGCCCGGCATTGCTTACCGCTTCCCTTGCGATTGCGATTGCGGCCGCCATCGC
Source organism: Paraburkholderia sp. (assembly GCA_036502945.1). Classification (GTDB taxonomy): domain Bacteria; phylum Pseudomonadota; class Gammaproteobacteria; order Burkholderiales; family Burkholderiaceae; genus Paraburkholderia. The sequence goes on from DASXXR010000091.1 coordinate 1,723, forward strand.
TGCACTGTGGATCGCCCACACGCTGCGCGACTCCAGCCAGCGCCACGTCATCGTGAAGCGGATCGGCGCGGCGGCGGTCATGGGCCTCGCGATCACCGGCATGCACTACACCGGGATGGCCGCCGCCGATTTCGCGCCCGGCTCGATCTGTGGCGCGCTGCACGGCACCGACGCACGCCTCAGTAGCGGCGTCGACGCGCAATGGCTCGCCACGACAGTCATCCTGTTCACGTTCGCGATTCTGATCGTGACGTTGATGCTGTCGCGCTTCGATGCGCGCACAAGCTTTCTGACCGGTTCGGTGGTGACGCTGAACAACCAGATCGTGCGCCTCGCGACCTACGATACGTTGACCAACCTGCTCAACCGCGCTTCGCTGACGGAGCGAATCGAGCGCGCAATTCATGTGTCGCGTGCGCGGAACACGTCGTTCGCGATTCTGTTCATGGATCTCGACGGCTTCAAGACCATCAACGATTCGCTAGGCCACGCGTTCGGCGACGAAGTTCTGAAAGCGTTCGCGCAGCATCTGCTGCAATGCGTGCGCGCGTCGGACACGGTCGCGCGGCTGGGCGGCGACGAGTTCGTGATCCTGGCCGAAGACCTGACATCGGCGCAGGACGCCGCGAACATCGCCGAAAGCCTGTTCACGCGGATGCGCCACGGCATCGTCGCCGACGGCCAGGCGTTGCACGTGATGCCGAGCATCGGCATTGCACTGTTCCCGCAGGACGGCGACTGCGTCGACGCGCTGCTGAAGCATGCGGACGCCGCGATGTACGAAGCGAAGCGCGAAGGCCGCAGCACCTATCGTTTCTTCGAAGCCCGTATGAACGAGGCCGCAATGCGCACGCTGACCATCCAGCGCGCGTTGCACGAGGGTCTTGACAAGGGCTATTTCTCGCTGCACTTCCAGCCTAAATTCCGCGGCGACAGCGGCGAAGTGGCCGGCGCTGAGGCGTTGATCCGGCTTGATCACCCGGAGATCGGCCAGCTCGCGCCGATGGATTTCATTCCGATCGCCGAACGCTCCGGCCAGATCGTGCCGATCGGCTATTGGGTCGTGCGCGAAACATGCCGGCAGATCCGGCGCTGGGAGGCCGCGGGCCTGCCGTCGATGAAAGTAGCAGTCAATCTGTCGCCGCGGCAAATGCTGCAGTCGGACCTCGTCGCGAGACTGCTCGACGTCGTGAAGGCCGAACAGGTTGCCTGCGAGCAGATCATGTTCGAGATTACCGAAACCGTCGCGATGCAGGACGCGCCGAAAACCATCGCGATGATCCGCGAGTTCCAGAACACCGGCTTCGAGATCTCGATCGACGATTTCGGTACCGGCTATTCGAGCCTCGCCTATCTGCAGCGCTTTCGCGTCAAGCAGCTGAAAATCGACCGCTTCTTCACGAACGGTCTCGACGACAACGGCCATGAAGGCAAGGCGATCGTCTCCGCGATCATCGCGCTCGCGCACTCGCTCGAAATGGACGTGGTGGCCGAAGGCGTCGAAACGCCGTCGCAACTCGACGCACTAAAGGACATGCATTGCGACGAAATGCAGGGCTTCCTGCTCGGGCGCCCGCTGACAGCGGACGCGTTCAGCGCGCTGATGCAGGAGCGGATGACGAGCGCGTAGACGTAGGTTGCTTTAGCAGGGTTCGAACCGCACGCTCAGGCTTTAGCCGACGCACGATCCTTTGCCTCTTTCTCGGCCGCCGCCTTCTCCTGACCGGAAGTCTTGAGTTTTTTTGGCCTTGCCCGCAAAAGATCGCGTGCCTTGCCGGTCGGCAAGCCCGCTACCGCCTGATCCCATTCAGACAGCCATAACCATTGATCAAACTCCCTTTCGGCTGCTTTTCCCTCCCCTCTTAACTTGCCGTCAAACGGCTCCTCGGGCTCAGGCGCCACGCGGAACATCGTGTCGCCATGGCCGAAAACATAACTGATCGGGCATTCAAGCTTCGGATCGTCGTTTCCGACATACCAGCCCTTTTCAGTCAACGCGGGCATGCCAAGCCCGCCGGTCTTAAAGACCGCTTCACGCAAGCGCTCTTCGTCGATCGTCGAGAAGCCTTTGATATTCTTTGCGGCCAGCGCGTTGGTCACCATCGTCAAGCGTCCCAGCCTCGAAAGCGGGTCGGGGGAAAACACCGCCACCTTCTCATCGAAGCGACCTTTGCGCACCGCCGCTTCATCGAGTGTCCCAAGCAGATTGGTGATAAGGACGTACGCAACAGACCGTTTTCTGGCTTTCTCACTGAGGTTCTTCAACTTCGGCAGCATGCCCGGAGTCAGAAACGAAAAGTACGTGAACTGTCGCTCGCCCGTGGTATCGCGCCTGCGCAGAATCGGATCGAATTCGTCGAACAGAATGACGACATGAGTCAACAACGACAGCGCTTCGAAAACCGTCCGCGCGCGTCTTTCAAGTTCAGCCTCGCCACGCTTGGCGAGATCGCTCGGCGTCACTTCGACCATCGGCACGCCACAGCTCTGCGCCAACGCTTCGACCAGGGTCGTCTTTCCGGTACCCGCCGGGCCATGCAGAACGAGGGAATGCAGCGGCGCGTTTTTCGTGCTGGTCACGTGCGCTTGCAGTCTCTGGAACGTGATTGCACAGCTCGGGCGAACCAGGCTGCTGACCGCTTCAGTTTTGGGAGCCTCGTGTGCGAGGCCGTAGTCGGGGTAAAACAGATCGTCCAGCTCCAGGCCGCCCGTGCTCGGAAGCCTGACAGTGAAGTGATCGAGAATGATGCGATTGATTCCATCATCGAGCAGCCGGTTCACTGCGGCAAGCGCCTCGACCGCACTTGCGGTCTCAAGCATGTCCGGAGTCGTGCGCGAAGTCAGAAATCCGATCGGCCATCCGACAATGCTTTCATCAGTGACGATCGAGCGCTTCATCAGGGCCGCAAGCCAGCGCGGAACGTATTTCCCGTCGAGCGGGAGTTTCACGGCCCGCAGCAAATCAGCGGCCGCTGCTACCACTGCACTGTTGACCGCGCGGTAACCTGTGGCGCCCTCCACATGATAAGAGCGCCGCACCGTCACTGTGCCGTCCGCGCCCAGGCTTGCCTGCACCAGGCACGCAGCGCGCTGCAGCCGCTCTTCGTCGGGCACCGGCTCGTGCTTCGTCAACATCACATAGGCGTTCGCAGCAAACGCGAGTTCCGCGGGTTCCCATCGGCTGTCGTCGACCAGCGCGCTGGCGGCCAGTTGTTCATCGATAACCGTCGACAGAAACTTGCGAGTGGCGGCGAGGCCGTCCCGCACTTTGGCCCCTGCCAGTTTGAACTCTTCCGCGGCCTTGCTCCAATGGTCGTCTGGCAAGGCCAGCGCCTCGGCAGCGTTTGCGGCGCAGGCCCGACCCTTCTCTATCGCCGAGAGCGCGATGCTGTGCCCCATCGACGACTCGGCGCGGGTCTTCTCTTCGACGGTTTCCCTCTCACGATCACGAAATTTCTTAATCTCGTCGAGCAGCGCGTCGAAATCCTTTACCGCTTGGGCAAGCAGCGCACTAACGTGCGTTTTCAGTTGAACGTCGACGTATTCGGCAATGTTCTCGCCGGTTACGTCCGCGAATGGAAGCAGCGTGAAGGCAAGCGCCGGCACCCGTCTCCTTAGCGTGTTCCGACAGGACGCCGCCATCCGCTCACGTTCGATAGCGGCCCACTGAACCGGAACGTTCTCTTTTGCGATCGCCGTCAGCGCTTTCGATACCTTGGACAGATATCGGCACACTTCACCGGTCTGCGTCAGCGACTCCGACAAATCCATGACCGCATAAACGCAATGTGCGGTCGTGTAGCCCGTCACTCTGCCGTTCGACCCCGCCTTCGCCCCGCCGATTGCCCAGTCCGGTTCCGACGCGGTAAAGAGCTCCCGAACGATCCAGTACCAGCAACGCATAACGCGTTTTGACAGCGTATGTTCATTGGTTGCGACAAGGGCTCTCATCGACTCTGCCGCGACAAGAACCGAACGTTTTTGCTGGCTGATCCTGGTGAGATTTTCGACCCAGGTCAGCTTCTTCAGCGAATCGTGAGGCTCATCAAATGCGCGAGCGACCTGCAACGCGACCCGCACTGCTTTCGCTTGCTCGTACGAGGAAGGCGGTTCGATACTGGTATCGTCCTTAATCAGCTTCTCAAGCGCCTTGTTGCCTTTCTCGCGAAGCACGACACTGTTCTGGCGCACGATATCGATTGCTTTAAGTTCGTCGATATGGGCCTCGAGGTCATGCATCTCACCTCGCGTTTCGGCATAACCCGCCAGACCATCAGCACCGTTCGTCACCGCGCAATCGGCTGCCGCGTACGTCCCGACATTGTTTTCGCGCATTTTCCCCACCTTTTGCACGGACGACACGCCCAGCAACCGGACCTTTCGCATACGTTCCATCGCCATCGCCGGTCTCCAAGCGTGGATTAAGCGGGTGAGCGCCGTAGAAAATCTGTGTGCTGGCACACGAAGAACCCGACGTTTATTTGCCGGTCCGGACCGTTTTGGGGTTTTTATTTCTTTTGCATGACTTGGATCTGGCGCGACGCCTTGAGACGTCTACGTGCATAGAATTTTCTTGACTTCCACCGTCACCGCATTAATATACGCAACGCGTATATAACCCAAACAAAAGGTGACCGGATGAACGTTCCGCAGCAAGCCTTTCTCCGCGACGCGATGCGTCGGATGAACCTCACCCGCGATGGCTTCGCGAGCCGCATCGGCGTGTCGCGGCGGGCTCTGGACACCTGGCTGCTGCCGGACGATTCCCAGGAATCGCGGTCGATGCCGGAGATTGTCGAGCGCTTCGTGTCCGAAATCGTCGTCAAGGGCGAAACAGTGGAACCCTATACGCAAAGCGTAGATTCACAAGCGCTAGTCAGCAAGATGCTGTTCGAAGGCAAGCCGCAGCTGCTATCGGTCGATCAGTTCTCGCGCGACTCCGTCGAAGCGCTGTTCCGCGTCGCGGACATCATGCAGCCCATCGCGCGACGCCGAAAAATCTCGCGCGTGCTGGAAGGCGCAGTGCTCGGCAATCTGTTCTTCGAAGCGAGCACCCGTACGCGGGTCAGTTTCGGCGCGGCGTTCTGCCGCCTCGGCGGATCGGTGTGCGATACGACGGGCTTCACGTTTTCGTCGATGGCCAAAGGCGAATCGATCTACGACACGAGCCGCGTGATGAGCGGCTATGTCGATGCGCTCGTGATCCGGCATCCGGAGCAAGGGTCGGTGGCCGAATTCGCGCGCGCGACCAACGTGCCGGTGATCAACGGCGGCGACGGCCCCGGCGAGCATCCGAGCCAGGCGCTGCTCGATCTGTACACGATCCAGCGCGAATTCTCGCGGCTCGGCAAGATCGTTGACGGCGCACACATTGTGCTGGTCGGCGACCTCAAGTACGGGCGTACCGTGCACTCGCTCGTGAAGCTGCTCGCGCTCTACCGCGGCATCAGGTTCACGCTGATTTCGCCGCCGATGCTCGAGATGCCCTCGTATATCGTCGAACAGATTTCGCGCAACGGCCACGTGATCGAACAGACGCATGACCTGCCGAACGGGCTGCGCGGCGCGGACGTCGTCTACGCCACGCGGATCCAGAAAGAGCGCTTCACCGACGAATCGTTCGAAGGCTATACGCCTGACTTTCAGATCAATCAGGCGCTCGTCGACACGATGTGCGGACCCGACACGCTGATCATGCACCCGTTGCCGCGCGACAGCCGGCCGGGCGCGAACGACCTGAGCATCGACCTGAATCACGACTCGCGGCTCGCCATTTTCCGGCAAACCGATAATGGTATTCCGGTGCGGATGGCGATTTTCGCGGTGCTGCTCGGCGTCGAGAAACTCGTTCAGCACTCGATGCGCGACGCCGCATGGCGCCCACCGGCCTACCTCGGCCCGGACGACGCGGTGTTTCACGGCATCGACTGACGCCGGCGGACATCGAGCGTGGCGGCCTCGCAATCCGGCTCCGAACAGACTAAACCCGAACCTGTTTTGCAAGCTCCGAGATCTGTGCGGTGAGCCATTGCAAGGCGCCGTCGTGCGCATTGCGCGCGTGCCATATCATCCTGACCGATGAAATTGGCGCGGCATACGGCATTGGCCGGACCTTAAGCTGGTCTTGCCGTTCGAATTCATGCGCGAGAGACGAAGGCACGAGCGCAAGCATGTCGCTGTCGCGCAGCACCGTCGGAATCGCAAGCGAATGCGCTAGTACGATGCGCAACTTCGGCAAAACCGAAGTGCCGGCAAAGCCACCTTCTAACGACTCGCGATCGAACATTTCCGACTGGCGTGCGAGCCCCCTCTCCACAATGAACCCGCCGACTGCCCCCTCCTCCTGCCCTCCCAACGAAACGGCGACGAGCGGGTACTTCAGCAGATCGTCCTGCGTCACGGGACCTTCGCCGATCGGATGGCCGTTGCGCATCACCAGCATCTCGGTCTGGTTCCAT
>DASXXR010000092.1:0-2710 GCA_036502945.1 Paraburkholderia sp.
ATGATCGGCATTGTCGCGGTCGCGACCAAGGAATGCCTGTTCCGCTACTTCAGGTCGCTTTCGCTGCACGGCGACGATTCCGGCGGAAACGGGGCCGATATTCTGACCGCAGGCGCGTGGCATGCGCGCACCGACGCGGTATCGTCGTGTGCTGCCGTACTCGGCGCCGCCGGCGCGCTGGTGGGCTTTCAGAGCCTCGACAGCCTTGCCGCCGGGTTCATCGGCATCCTGATGCTCGGCATGGGCATCGCGCAGTCCGGAGGCCCAGTGCAACGTTGCATTCGCGTGGTCCAGAACTGGTCCTGAACGTGTGAAGTCGCCCCGCGTTGCAGAGGGCGGGGCGCCCATAGAAAATATTGAAGAGAAAATGAGGGGATAGCGATTCTCGAACGGCATACAGGGCGGAGGTCCCTCACCCTATGCTCCCCGGAGAATTCGCGACTACCAGTTGGAGCCGGTCTGGCGGTTTGGCACCGGCAGTGTCGGGCACACGTTGCTGACGGGCTTCGAGTATCAACACCAGACGATCGACACGCAACGAAGCACGGCCGATCTTCCGAACATCCACCAACGCATTCGCACCGATCCCGCCGGAAACGTCGCTAGCCGGGCTGAGCTTTTTATGTGATGCCAAGCATTCCTGCGACGACGATCACCTGCTCGCCAACTACTACAGCCTCTACGCTACCGATCAAATCGACGTCACCGACAAGCTGAAGGTTCGCGCGGGCGTACGAAAGGATTGGTGGGATACCTCGCTGACCCCACTGATTTCCGTTCCGGGCCGCTTCGGGACGGCTGGCCAGCCGCTTTGTCACCGTGCACGCCGACTTTTGACGAGCGGGTTCATGACGATGCGGCGCATTGCTTCGCGCACGCATCTGACGCATCGGTCATTGCAGTTCGAACCCTAGTTGCGCGCGGCCAAGGGCGGTCAGATCGCTCTGCGTCGCGCGTCCTGTGAAATCGGTTTCGAAGTGATCCGCCGGGAAATCCGGCGGGCTCGCGCCGCGCAGGAAACTCGGCAATTGCTGCTTCAGGTAAGCCGCGTTCTTGTCGCACCACGGCGCCGATGCGATATACATCACGTTGCTGTGGCCCGTGCCGCGATGCGTGTCCTCGACCGAATGCACGACATCGCAATGCCAGAACACGGCGTCGCCTGGCTGCATATGCGGAATAGGCGTCACCGCCTCGAGCAGCAGCGCGTGCCATTCCTGCTTGATCGACAACGCACGCGCCGGCTGCGCGCCGCATAGTTCGTCGTCGGGCACGTCGTTCTGCAACGCGCGCAGCACGACGTACGCCATCGCGTTGGCAATCGGGATCAACTGCAACGTGCCATCGCCCGGGCCTTGCGCCGTCAGCGCGGTCCAGCCCTGGAACGTGCGGAACATCGAACATACGGCAGGCGATGGAATCTCCTGAACATCGGGCCGGAACGCGGCGTCGAACGGATCGTACGCGCGCCAGTTGCCCGACAGCAGATGGCGATAGACCTGCTGAAAATTCGGATCGAGCCACCGCTCGACCGACCCGCCGTCCACATGCGGCGACAACCCCAGCGAAGCCGACCCGGGCGGCCGGCGACGAATGCGGTCCGCATAGACCGGCACGCGGCCCGGGTCGAAATACTGCTGGCCGCCGCTTTCCGCTTCGGTACGCCACAGCCGGTTAAGGAACACACGCGTGCGCGTCAGTTCCTCCGATTGCCGCGCGGCTACCTGCGGCTTCGACCAATACACGCCGTAGATCTGCGGCTTGCTCAACGAAAGCGTGCCGAAGTATTGGTCCTCGGCGCGATGCGCGAGCTTGTCATCGAGCTGGTTGCGTTCGACGTACTGGCCGATTTCATCGTTCCATTCGCTTGCCTGCTGCGAGTCGAAAACGCGCCGCACCACGCATGCACCGCGGGTTTTGATCCGCTCGACCGTGCGCGCATCGACATCGCCCGTGGCAAGCGTCGCATAGTCGAACACCGGTATTGTTTCGACGCCCCGGTCACGGTCGCGGCAGATCGCGTCGACTTGCTGCATGATCGCGCCTTCAACCTCGCTGAAAACCTGCGCATGGTTCGGTAGTGCGGCGCGCAGCGTGCGTTTCGCCGCACGGATCGCCTCCGGCAGGTTGTCAATGATGAGTGGCATCGTGCTGTCTCCGTTCTGGTTGGCCCCGCACGAATAGATTAGACGCCTTCAGCACATCGCCCAAACGAAAAACGCCCCAACGGACAACCCGTTGGGGCGTTTGTCTGACATTCGCGGCCGCGGCTCGCGGCGTCAAAACCGCGAACCGCAACGACGCAACAGCGATCAGCGTTTTGCGAGCGGCTTCGCTTCGCGCGGTGTTTCGCCGATGAACAACTGGCGCGGGCGGCCGATCTTCTGCTCAGGGTCCGCAATCATCTCGTTCCACTGCGCGATCCAGCCCACCGTACGCGCCATCGAGAAAATGCAGGTGAACATCGAAGTCGGAATGCCCAGCGCGCGCTGCACGATGCCCGAATAGAAGTCGACGTTCGGGTACAGCTTGCGCGACACGTAGTATTCGTCTTCAAGCGCGATCTTTTCGAGTGCCATCGCGAGCTTGAACAGCGGGTCGTCGTGCAGGCCCAGTTCCTCGAGCACTTCGTGACACGTCTCGCGCATCAGCTTCGCACGCGGGTCGTAGTTCTTGTACACGCGGTGGCCGAAGCCCATCAGCTTCACGC
>DASXXR010000093.1:0-2716 GCA_036502945.1 Paraburkholderia sp.
ATTGACGAAAGACAATTACTGCGCGTTCCAGCAGTCGATTGCGCGGCAATACTCGGCGCTGGGCACGAGCACCGATCCGCAGGTGCGCAATCAGTGGGTGACGTTCTTCAACGAACAGCGCGTGAAAGCGCTTAGCTGGCGCGCGACGGTCGATCCGACGTTGCGCAGCGGTTGAGCGCGGGCGGTATGTAGCCGCTGGTGTGGGCGTTCAACGCGCGGCCGTCAATAAGAAAACGGTCAGGCGGGCAGGCTCGAAGCCGATGCGTCGCGTGACCGTCCAGACGTCCGCGCAAAGGCGTGTTCATTGCGAACACGCTGGCGGACTCAATGCCGGCTGGCAGAATGCTGCCGGCGGTTCAGGAAAAGTCGGGTCTATGAAAGCCGCTTGATGGCTCTGAGTGCGGAATCGCCGATCGCGGTCACACGCCATTGCTGCCGGCCTGACGCGAGTTTTTCGAGCTGTACGAGCTGACGTTCGAGCAGTGAGTCGAGCTCTTCTCGTTCCATGTCGACCTGATTGGGTGCGTCCTTGACGAGCAACAATGTGGCGAATTCATGCGGACTCAGCATCGCTTCTCTCCGTTACGAGCATACTTGGGCGGCCTTCGCGCCGCCCGGCAGTCATGCTAGCGGGCAGCGGTCCTTCAGGCTCAGGCGTGAGGTTTAGCCTTCGCGGCCGGCGTAGTCGATAACCACGTCGGGAACTGGAGTTTAGTCAACCACCGCACGAACACCAAATCGGCCCCAGTAAATTTTCCATTTGACAGCCGAGCGCCGCAGAGGCGGTCGCGGTCGGCGGTCAAAACCGTGAATTCACTGGAGGTCTCGCGTGCGCTGCAACATGCTTTTACGCTGCGCTGCGGTATGTGGCGAGGCGCCCGTTCAGTCGGCGACGAAGACCTGCGTGCCCGCTGCCGCGAGCGTGTCGGCCATATCGGCGGGCGGCGGCGCGTCGGTGAACAGCGAGTCGATCTGGTCGAGATGCCCCTGCCGGACTAGCGCGGGGCGGCCGAATTTCGAGTGGTCGGCGGCGAGGAACACGGTGCGCGAATGCTCGATGATCGCTTCGGCCACGCGCACTTCGCGCGTGTCGAAATCGCGCAGCGTCCCGTCCGTTTCGATGCTCGACGTGCCGATGATCGCGAAGTCCACCTTGAACTGGCGAATGAAGTCGATTGCCAGTTCGCCGACGATACCCTTGTCCCACGGGCGCACGATGCCGCCCGTGATCAACACCTCACAGTCCGGATAGCCGCTCATCATGCTGGCGACGTTCAGATTATTGGTAATGACGTGCAAGCCGCGATGCCGGTTCAGCGCGCGGGCGACTTCCTCGGTCGTCGTGCCGAGGTTGATGAAGAGCGACGCCTGGTCGGGAATGTGCGTCGCAGCCAGCGCGGCGATCCGCCGTTTCTCGTCATGGAACATCCGCTGGCGCGCGCTATACGAGACATTCTCCGAACTGGTCGGCAGGCTCGCGCCGCCGTGGTAGCGGCGCAGCAAATTGATATCGGCCAGCCAGTTGACGTCGCGCCGGATCGTCTGCGGTGTCACGTCGAAGTGGGCGGCCAGGTCGTCCACCGTCACGAAGCCGTCGCGTTGCACCCATTCGAGCAACTCTTGTTGGCGTGCGTTCAGCGTGAGGCGGGGGTCTCGGGTCATGGCGTGATGATTTGTCCGCGCCGCATCAAAGCGGGCGATGGTTGGCCTGCGCGTATTGTAAGGCGTTCATTGCACGGTATCGGCTGCGGGTGGTTCCGATAACGAGCGTTTCCGATTAGCGTGCTTGACGACCTGCATAGCGACCTGAGCCGCAAGCAGCAGATGATCGACATCGTTGCGCTGTCCACGGTCTGTGCGCATGCCGTTTGCAACGCAACACCGCCCGCTTTCATCGTGCAATCCCGGCGTAGTTTTTCACATTTGAACGATTCGGTTATCTCGCTGAGGAACCTGCGGCGCCGCGGCATGGTCTGTGCTGAGTGTTCTGCACTTTTGTGAAACTGCAGCTAAGATGAAAGATAAGAGAACGCAGTTACTTCAGGGCGCTGTACTTGTCAGGAGGCAACCGGATCAGAGCGCTCGCGCTTTGGGCATGCTTCGTTTCTTGAGCCGATACTGTTTTGGGAGTACGACCCATGCGTACTGAGACTATCCATGTGATGCCCTGGCGCATCGAAGATATCGACCTGAGCCGTATCGACCGGCAGCGCGCCGTCGCCAATGAAGACCTGCTGCTCCTGCTATGTGCTGCTTCGTTTATAGAAAGCGGTACAGACCTCTATACAAGCAATCTGAGCACATTCTTCAACGGCGATCCGGAAGTATCGGCCTGGCTCAACAACGAATGGGAGCCTGAGGAACTGCAGCACGGCCGGGCGTTGAAGGCCTACATTGCTCACGTCTGGCCTGAGTTCGATTGGGACACGGCGTTTCGTAATTTCTTTGAAGAGTATTCGAAGACCTGCAGCGTCGAAGACTTCGAGAAGACCCGTGCACTCGAGATGGTCGCGCGCTGCGTGGTGGAGACAGGTACGGCCACGCTGTACCGTGCGATCGGCGAATGTTCGGACGAACCGGTGCTGAAGGAAATCACCGACAACATCCGCACCGACGAAGTCCGCCATTACAAGCACTTTTTCCGCTACTTCAAGAAGTACAACAAGATCGAAGGCAATGGACGGCTCGCGGTGCTCGGCGCGTTGATGCGCCGTGT
>DASXXR010000094.1:0-7362 GCA_036502945.1 Paraburkholderia sp.
AAGGGCGAACACGTTTCGTTCATCCAGCCGGTGCGCAACGTGAACCGCACGGTCGGCGCGATGCTGTCCGGCATGATCGCGAAGAAGTACGGCCACGACGGCTTGCCCGACGACACCATTCACATCCAGTTGAAGGGCACCGCCGGTCAGAGCTTTGGCGCCTTCCTCGCGAAGGGCCTCACGCTCGACCTCGTCGGCGACGGCAACGACTACGTCGGCAAGGGCCTGTCGGGCGGCCGCATCATCATTCGTCCGACCAACGACTTCCGCGGCAAGTCCGAAGAAAACATCATCTGCGGCAATACGGTGATGTACGGCGCAATCGAAGGCGAAGCGTTCTTCCGCGGCGTCGCGGGCGAGCGTTTCTGCGTGCGTAACTCGGGCGCGACGGCGGTTGTCGAGGGCACGGGCGACCACGGTTGCGAATACATGACGGGCGGCACCGTCGTCGTGCTCGGCGAAACGGGCCGAAACTTCGCAGCCGGGATGTCGGGCGGTATCGCTTACGTGTATGACCCAGATGGCGCGTTCGCGGGCAAGTGCAACAAGTCGATGGTCGCGCTCGAACCGGTGCTGCAGCAGGCCGAACAGGAACGTACGGTCGACAAGATGCTGTGGCACGCGGGCGAAACCGACGAAGTGCTGCTGAAGGGGCTGATCGAGCGCCACTTCCAGTTCACGGGTTCGCCGCGTGCGAAGGCGCTGCTCGAGAACTGGGACGCGTCGCGCCGCCAGTTCGTGAAGGTCTTCCCGACCGAATACAAGCGTGCACTGGGTGAAATCGGCGCGAAGAAGGCGAGCAAGGAAGCGCTCGCGGCGTGATCCGGGGCCAGCAGTAGTCAGTTAGTCAGACAGCACAAAACTTTAAACAGCGCACTCGTCGCCTGCACGCATAGCGTGTAACGGCGGGTGCCTCTCCCCCACCTGATTTAGACAGGCAAGAGAATCACATGGGCAAGGCAACCGGTTTTCTCGAGTTCGAACGCCGCCATGAGGCGTATGAAGCTCCGCTCACGCGTGTGAAGCACTACAAGGAATTCGTCGCGGCGCTGACCGATGACGAAGCGAAGATTCAGGGCGCGCGTTGCATGGACTGCGGCATTCCGTTTTGCAACAACGGCTGCCCGGTCAACAACATCATTCCGGACTTCAACGACCTGGTGTTCCACCAGGACTGGAAGAACGCGATCGAAGTACTGCATTCGACGAACAACTTCCCCGAGTTCACGGGCCGCATCTGCCCGGCGCCGTGCGAAGCGGCGTGCACGCTCGGCATCAACGACGACCCGGTCGGCATCAAGTCGATTGAGCACGCGATCATCGACAAGGCCTGGACTGAAGGCTGGGTCGCGCCGCTGCCGCCGAAGCACAAGACGGGCAAGAAGGTCGCCGTCGTCGGGTCGGGCCCGGCGGGCCTTGCGGTCGCGCAGCAGCTCGCGCGCGCTGGGCACGACGTGACGGTGTTCGAAAAGAACGACCGGATCGGCGGCCTGTTGCGTTACGGCATTCCCGACTTCAAGCTCGAGAAGTGGCTGATCGACCGCCGCATGCGCCAGATGGAAGCCGAGGGCGTGAATTTCCGCGCGAACGTATTCGTCGGCAAGGACGCGATCGCCGCGCATATCGGCAATACCGCGAAGGAGACGATCACGCCGGACGAGCTGAAGGAACAGTTCGACGCGGTCGTGATCGCGGGCGGGTCGGAAACGCCGCGCGATTTGCCGGTGCCCGGCCGAGAACTCGCAGGCATTCACTACGCGATGGAGTTCTTGCCGCAGCAGAACAAGGTGAACGCAGGCGACAAGGTCGCGGATCAACTCGTCGCGAAGGGCAAGCATGTCGTCGTGATCGGCGGTGGCGATACGGGCTCAGATTGCGTCGGCACGTCGAACCGTCATGGCGCGAAGAGCGTCACGCAGTTCGAACTGCTGCCGCAGCCGCCGGAAGAAGAGAACAAGCCGCTCGTGTGGCCGTATTGGCCGGTCAAGCTGCGCACGTCGTCGTCGCATGACGAAGGCTGCGAGCGCGATTGGGCGGTCGCGACCAAGCGCTTTGAAGGCAAGAACGGTAAGGTCGAGAAGCTGATCGCCGTGCGCGTCGAATGGAAAGACGGCAAGATGCAGGAAGCGCCGGGCTCGGAGTTCGACATGAAGGCCGATCTCGTGCTGCTTGCGATGGGTTTCACGCAGCCTGTGTCGCCGGTGCTCGACGCGTTCGGCGTCGACAAGGATGCGCGCGGCAACGTGCGCGCGTCGACGGAAGGCGACAAGGCGTATTACACGTCGGTCGACAAGGTGTTCACCGCGGGCGATATGCGCCGCGGGCAGTCACTGGTGGTCTGGGCGATCCGCGAAGGGCGTCAGTGTGCGCGCTCGGTCGACGCTTATTTAATGGGGCATTCGGAACTGCCGCGTTGAGTCTTCGATCGCGGCCAGGGCGAGGTGGTCCGGCCGCGATACCCGTTGCAGGAAGAGGTGGAGACGACAAGTGCAGTACCAGTAGCACTACAAGGCCGGGCACCCGCAAGGGTGACCCGGCTTTTTACTGTGCGCCGCGAGCGCGCGGTCGCTCGTTGACGGGATTTGAACGGAGCAGCGCGAAGCAGCGTTCTTCTCGCGCTCACCGCGCACTCATCTCATAGTCAAGCCGCTTCGCGCTCCACCGCGCGTTCGACGTACAGCGTCTGATCGTGGAACGCTTCGAGCGTCTTCCGATGCGCGACGCTGACGATCGCCGCATCCGGCAGACGCGCGTTGAGCGCGGTGTAGATCGCGGTTTCGTTGTCCGGGTCGAGCGCGCTCGTGGCTTCATCGAGGAACAGGAAGTCGGGCTTTTGCAGCACGGCGCGGGCGGCGGCCACGCGCTGCTGCTCGCCGGGCGACAACGTGCGTTCCCAATGCGCAGACTCGGTGAGCCGGCCGGCAAAATCGGGCAGGCGGCAAGCGGTCAGTGCTTCGCTACACGCTTCATCGGTAAACGCGCTTTCGTCCGACGGATAGCAGAGCGCGGCTTTCAGCGTGCCGATCGGCAGATAGCTGCGCTGCGGAATGAACAGCAGCTTCGCCCCCGCCGGCACTTCGATGGTGCCTTCGCCGAACGGCCACAGGCTCGCCAGCGCGCGCAGCAGCGTGCTCTTGCCGGCGCCGGACGGGCCGCGCACCAGCCAGCGCGATTTCGGCGCGATCGTGAACGAGCCGACGTTGGCCATCGGCTGACCGTCCGGGAGCATCAGATAAAGGTCTTTCACGTCGAGCGTCTGCGTGTCGGTCATGTGCACGTTGATACCGCCGTGCGCGGTGCCGCCCACAACCGATTCGTGCAAATGTTGTCCGTGCATCACGCGGTTGAATTCCCGCAGACGGTTGACCGTCGCGCGCCATTCGGCGAGCGAATCGTAATTGTTGATGAACCACGAAAACGAATCGCTGACGGTGCCGAATGCGCTGGTCAGCTGCTGATAGACGCCGAACGAAATGCTCTTCGAGAAGTACTTCGGCGCGGCGGCAATAAAGGGGAACACGATTGCCAGCTGCGAATAGCTGATGACGACGATGTTGAAGCGCCGCGTGAAGCGCATGACGAGCCGCCAGTTGTCGCGGATGTGCCCGAACACGCCTTGCAGCGATTTCTCTTCGGCGCGTTCGCCGTCATACAGCGCGATCTGGTCGGCGTTTTCGCGGATGCGGATCAGCGAGAAACGGAAGTCAGCTTCGACGCGCTGCTGCTGATAATTGATCGACACCAGCGGATGGTTCACCTTGTGCGTGACCCACGAGCCGATCGCCGCATAGACCAGCGCGACCCACACCATGTAGCCGGGAACCGAGATCTCGGTGCCGAACACGTGAAATGCGAGCGCGCCGGACAGATTCCACAGAATGATGATGAACGAGAACAGCGTGACGGTGGTGGACAGCAGGCCGAGCGACAGGTTGAGCGTCGCGCTTGCCAGTGCCTGCAGATCGACTGACACCCGCTGGTCGGGGTTGTCGGCGAGCCGGTCGCGCTCGATCCGGTAGAAGGCGCCTTCGCCGAGCCAGTCTTTCAGATACCGGGTGGTGAGCCATTGCCGCCAGCGGAACTCGAGCATCTGGCGGAAGTAGGTCCGGTAAGAGCCGAGCAGGATCAACGCGAGCGCGATGACCGTGAACTGCAGCAGCGATTCCTTGAAGACCGGGTAGTTGTATTGCTGGATGGCGTCGAAGAACGTGCGCTGCCAGCTGTTGAACCAGACGTTGGCGGCGACCATCGTCATGTTCATTGCGATCACGATGGTGAGGAGACCCCAGGCTCGCCATCGGTCTTCGGACACCCAGTAGGGCTTGATGAGACCCCATGCGGTGATGTCCGCGGAGTCGTTCGGGTTTTCGGTCATAAGCGTCCTCTAAAACAGATCGTCGCGACGCGCGGCACGAGCCGGCGACGCGTTCGCCGGCGATGCGTCCGAGGCGCGATTGTCGCGGCCCCGGCTTAACCGGAACTTAACGGGCAAAGCAGCGACCGGAACGGCGCCGCCCGCAGGCTGCGAACGGCCCGGAGCATGGCAGCGCATGCCGACCAGATTGACGCGCCATTGTGCCAGAGCCGCCACGGCGAACTCATATTGAATTTGCCCAAATGCACGGCGACGACGAGGTGCTGCACTTATTGGCCACGTGCAGGCGGTGAAAGCCGCGGGTTTGCGGCGCGCGCCTTTTATGTTTTAATGACCTGGACGAAACAGGGGTGCTTTGCGCGCGGACCACACGTCGCGGCGAGGCTGAGAGAGACCCTTCGCACCCGATCCGGGTAATACCGGCGCGGGAAGTTTCCGAAAGTCTTTCGTTTCCCGCCGGGCGGCGTCCATCAACGGATACTGTGGCCCGGCCGGCCTCGTCCGCCGGTTTCGTCCTTGGGTACGTGCATTGTATTGCCGTACGGAAAAGGATCCGATGACCGCTCATTCTGCAATTTTCCGCTTCGCGTGTCCTCACCTGGCTGGCTGCACGGTGCGCTGTGTTGCGCACGGCAAGGAAGGGGAGAGATGAACGCGTTCCACGCATCCCGCGCATCTGTTCAGCAGCCGGATTTCGCCGTGCTCGGCGGCGGCCTGTGCGGGCGGCTCGTCGCATGGCGGCTTGCCGGCGCGGGCTATCGCGTCGCGCTGTACGAACGCGGCGACGCGGCCGGCACGCAATCCGCTGCGTGGGTTGCGGCCGCGATGCTCGCGCCGCTCGCCGAGGCGGCAAGCGCGGAACAGCTGATCACACGGCTCGGGGCGGCGTCGCTGGAAACGTGGCCGGGCATTCTCGCCGATCTGCCCGAGCCGGTGTTCTTTCAGCGCAACGGAACACTGGTCGTCTGGCATCACACCGATCGCAGCGAGGCGCCGCTTTTCGAGCGCCGGCTACGCGCGAATGCGCCGGCGGAGTGGCTCGACGGCGGTCTGCTCGCGCTGTCAGGTGCTCAGGTCGGTGCGGCGGAGCCGGCGCTCGCCGGCCGCTTCCCTCAGGGCTGGCTGCTGCCGCACGAAGGGCAACTGGACAACCGTCAGGTGCTGGCCGCATTGGCTGCCGGACTGGCCGAGCGCGGTGTAGAAACGCACTGGAACACGCCGATCGACGAGCGCACACTGCCCGCCGCGCGCGTGACCATCGATTGCCGGGGTTTGGGTGCCAAGCCCGTGCTGCCGACGCTGCGCGGCATTCGCGGCGAAGTCGCGCGCGTGCACGCACCGGGCATCGGCCTTGCGCGGCCGGTGAGGCTGCTCCATCCGCGCTATCCGCTCTATATCGCGCCGAAGCAGAACGACCTGTATGTCATCGGCGCAACCGAGGTGGAAGGTGAAGACATGTCGCCTGTCAGCGTGCGCTCGGCGCTGGAGCTGCTAAGCGCGGCGTTTTCCGTTCATCCGGGTTTCGGCGAGGCACGCATTCTCGAGCTGAACTCGCAATGCCGGCCCACGTTGCCGGATCACCGTCCGGCGCTCGTCTGGGACGGCGCGCTCACGCTGCGCGTGAACGGCCTTTATCGGCACGGCTACATGATCGTGCCTGAAGTCGCCGACGAAGCGGTGCGTTTCGCGCTCGAACTGCTCGACGGCCGGATTGCCGATCCGGACGCCTTTGCCGACTGGCGGCGCGGCGCACGCTGGAACGAACTGCTGCATCTCGATCATCCGAAGCAGCAGGGCGCCGTCCGGCAGACCGCCTGAGCGCCGCCGTCGACACCGTTATCGAACAAGCTATCTGCACATCATGAACATTCACATCAACCAGAAGCCGTTGTCGCTGCCCGACGGCGCGACCGTTGCCGACGCGCTCGCCGCGTTCGGCGCGCGCCCGCCGTTTGCGGTCGCGCTGAACGGCAATTTCGTCGCGCGCACGCAGCATGCGGCGCGCGCGCTGCAAGCGGGCGACAAGCTCGATATCGTGCAACCCGTCGCTGGCGGCTGAGCCGCCCCATACCGCCACAGGCAAGGACCGATCGATGACTTCCTGTCAACCTGCGCTCGCCGACGCGCTCACGCTGTACGGCGAGACTTTCGCGAGCCGCGTGCTGCTCGGCACGTCGCGCTATCCGTCGCTGCAGTCGCTGTCCGACGCGATTGCGGCGGCGCGTCCGGGCATGCTCACTGTCGCGCTGCGCCGGCAGATGAGCGACGGCAGCGCGCAAGCCGGTTTCTTCGACCTGCTCAAACGCCACTGCGTGCCGCTGTTGCCGAACACGGCCGGCTGCCAGAGCGTCGGCGAAGCGGTGACCACCGCGCATATGGCCCGTGAGGTGTTCGAAACCGACTGGATCAAGCTGGAACTGATCGGCGACGATTACACGCTGCAGCCGGACCCGGTCGGCTTGATCGAAGCCGCGGCGCAGCTCATCAAGGACGGTTTCAAGGTGCTGCCCTACTGCACTGAAGATCTGGTGATCGGCCGGCGTCTGCTCGATGCGGGCTGCGAAGCGCTGATGCCGTGGGGCGCGCCGATCGGCACCGGCAAGGGCGTGCTGAATCCATATGGCCTGCGCGTGCTGCGCGAACGGCTGCCGGACGTGCCGCTGATCGTCGATGCCGGGCTCGGCGTGCCGTCGCATGCGTGCCAGGTCATGGAGTGGGGTTTCGACGGCGTGCTGCTGAACACCGCCGTATCGCAGGCAACCCATCCCGAAACGATGGCGCGCGCGTTCGCGCTGGGTGTCGAGGCGGGCCGCGTCGCTTATCTGGCCGGGCCGATGGCGGAGCGCGAAAGCGCCCATGCGAGCACGCCGGTTGTCGGCATGCCGTTCTGGCATCAGGATGGGAGCGCCGCCGCATGACGCAGACGCTGAAGGTGGCGGGGCGCGACCTGTTCTGGCCGCCCGCCGACGAACTCACCGAAGCCGCCG
>DASXXR010000095.1:0-9391 GCA_036502945.1 Paraburkholderia sp.
CGAAGAAATACATGCAATAAGGTCGCGTCGCGGCCAGCATCACCCGCTGGCATTGCAGGTGCTGGCCGCAGCGCGTTCCTGAAGACTGTCATTGCTGTGCGTTATACCGCGATCGTCGTGCGATGCGGGCGCCATTGGTCCAGCATCGTAGCGAGCACTTCGATCTCGCCATCGGCAAGATAGTCGTCCGCCACCGCGACGGCCAGACACACATGCAGCACCTTGCGGCGCAGCGCCGGGTCTTCCACTTCGGACATCAGCGTGGCGAGCGTAAGCCCGTCGACGTCGCCGCACATCTCCGCCGACGAAGCAGACGCAAGCGCCCGGTCCTCACACAGCGCCTGCACGATCCGTGGGAAATCGCCGGGCATGAGGCCGAGTTCACGCGTGACGTTGAGGCGGTCGAGTGCGCGGTCTTCCGAACTGCAGACGTGCCCGTCGGCGGTCAGCACCAGCGCGACGATGCGGGCGGCGGCTTCGGGGCTGTTGCGTTGATAGGTGCGCATGGCTTGATTGCTTGTGCGGATCAGATCCGCGGTGGTTGGGAGCACCTAGTTTCGCTGCGGCGAGCGTTCGAATAAACCTGTAAATACCATGCGGTGACTGCGGAAAAACCGAACTACAGCTGAAAATCGGCGGGTGGCATCCTTTCGGCAACCGTTCGCGCCTCGGCCCGGACCGACAGCCCGTCACCGGGCAAAAGCCGCGAACAGCAAAATGGTCCGTACAACCCGACACGGATTCGCCACACGACTCAGATAAGGTCGCCCCAGACCTTCATCCATTGCTTGTCGAGGCTGGACTGACTTCGACAGTTGGAGAAGGCGCACGACGACATACGGGGTGACAAGTCGTGAGTCGTGACAGGGCCGAAGCGATACGGATCGACACATGAAGAGCGATCGATGCACACGGGGCGGAGGGCTGGCGCGCAAGCTGGCGGCCTGCGCACGCCCTGGCCGGCCACGCGACCCGCACGCGAACGGCTTCACGCTGATCGAAGTGTTGATCGCGCTGGCGATCGTCGCGATTGCGCTCGGTGCGGTATTGCGCGCGATCGGTTCACTCGCGTCGGACACCGATACCGCACGCCAACGTCTGCTCGCGTTGTGGAGCGCCGACAACGCGCTGAGTGAGCTGCGCATTTCGGCGCGCTGGCCGGAGCCTGGGCAGCGCACCTTCGCCTGTCCGCAGGGGCAATACCGCTTCGTCTGCCGGCAGGCCGTGACGCTGCTGGCGAACCCATTGGTTCGCGAAGTGACGGTGAGTGTCTATCCTTCCGCCGGCAGCCGCTCCGTGCTCGCCGAAGTCGTGACGGTGGTGCAAGATGAAGCGCGCCGCTAGAACCCGCACCGCCCGGCGGGCGGCGGGCTTCACGCTGATCGAGATGCTGGTCGCCATCACGCTGCTGGCGGTGATCGCGCTGCTGTCGTGGCGCGGGCTTGACGCGACCATCCGCGGTCGCGACGACATCGCCGCGAATCTGACCGAGACGCGCATGCTCGGCAGGTATTTTTCACAGCTGCAATACGACATGCTCAACCTCGTGACCGCCGACGAGGTATTCGGTCCGCCGCTGCGCATCCGGCCTGACGAACTCGTGCTGGTGCGGCATCTGGGAGCGGGCAACGGGCCAACCCAGGTGCAGGTTGTGCGGTATCAACTCAAGGCGCATCAACTGCGCCGCAGCGCGTCGCAGCCGTTGTCTTCGCTTTCGCAGCTATCGGATGCGCTGCATCACATGGATGACTTCGCCGGTGTGGTAGTGAGCAAAGACGCGCGTTCGATGGGCCTTGCCGTGTGGGTGCCGCAAACGGGTTGGACAACCAGCCAGGCGGTAGTTGAAAGCGCATACGCGCGATTCCTTTCGCAGCACGGCATCACCACCGGCACGGCGATTGGCTTGCCGTTGCCGCGCGGTATCCGCTTTTCGGTGACGCTGGGCACGCCTCCGCTCGATTTCGTGCGGACGATTCCGATTGGGCAGTGACCCGGGGCAGTGACCCGGGGCAGTGACCCGGGGCCGCGACGGGCGCCGCCTGAAGCGAAGCGACGTCGCGTGCGTCATAGGCCCATTCCATCGGGCTGTCCGCAGGCCGGCAAAATGGTCCGTAACATTCGTCATACGCGTGTTACCCCCTGTCCGCTAGTCTGACTGCTCAGATCGAAACGGTGACGGAGTGTTCGAACGGTCTGTGCTTAGCGTTTTTCGCAACAGGATCAGGAGGCGGGCATGGAAGTCGACCACCCACCCGGTACGCGCGCGGACACGCCCGCGGCTGCAGGCTCGGGAAAACCGCACACATCGGGGAGTCTTGCCCGTGCAACAGACTTGCACGGCGCGGGGCGGTTCGATGACGCTGCGCGTGAGTACGAAGCGGTGCTTGCGGCACAACCGGACCACGCCGAAGCGCTACATGCGTTCGGCGTGCTGCAATTCCAGCGCGGTCATACGGCCGAATCGGAAGCGCTGTTGCGGCGCTCGGTTTCGCTTGCGGCCAGTGCCGGATCGCTGTCGGACCTTGGGGCGGTGATCGCATCGAACGGCAATCCTAACGCCGGGCTCGAGCATTTCGACGCCGCGCTGCGACTAGACCGGCGTCACGTGCCGACGCTGATCCGCAAGGCCAACACGATGACTGGATTGCGCTGGTATGAACGGGCGCTCGCGGCATACGACGAAGCACTGGTGATATCGCCGCTGCTGCTGGACGCGCTGTGCAACCGGGGCAGCGCGCTGCGCGCACTCGGGCGGCATCAGGAAGCGGTGGAGACCTATGAACGCGCGCTGACCGTCGACCCCCGCTCATTCGAATCGTTCTACAACCTCGGCAACGTGCTGCGCGATCTGCAGCGCAACGCCGAGGCGCTGCAGAACTACGAGCGCGCGCTGGCGATCGTGCCGAACCATGCAGACATCCTGTCGATTCACGGCAGGACGCTGGTCGACCTCGGGCGCCCGAAAGAAGCGCTCGCAAGTTTTAACGAAGCGATCGCCACGCGGCCGGATTTCGTCGAGGCGCTCTATAACAGTGCCGTCGCGCTGGAGCGGCTCGGCCGCGCGGAAGAAGCGATTGAGCGCTGCGACCGCGTGCTCGCGCTCGAACCGCGCCATGCGAAGGCGCTGGCCGCGCGCGGCAATGCGCTGCTGCATCTGGCGCGCTACGAAGAGGCCGCAGCGGCGTACGGACGCGCGCTCGAACTCGAACCCGGTGCGCCGGATGTGCTGTGCAATCAGGGCACCGCGTTGCGTCATCTGGAGCGTTATGAAGCCGCATTGCTGAGCTACGATGCGGCGCTCGCGGCAAGTGCGGCCTTTCCTGAAGCGTGGTGCAACCGCGGTAACGTGCTGCAGGATCTTTATCGCTATGACGAAGCGATGAACGCGTACGATCGCGCGCTCGCGATCAACCCGAAATATGCGATTGCGTGGTTCAACCGCGGCAACGTGCTGCTTGAGACGACCCGTCTGGATGAGGCGCTGGTCGCTTACGATCAGGCGACCAGCCTCGATCCGAATTACGTCGATGCGCATTTCGCACAAGGCTTTATCCACTTGCGCAAAGGCGACTTCACGCGCGGCTGGGCAAAGTATGAATGGCGCTTGCGCGATCCGAAGTCCGAGCACAGCCAACGCACGTTTGCGCAGCCGCGCTGGTCGGGGCAGCAATCGCTCGACGGCCGCACGATCCTGATTCATGCAGAGCAGGGCTTCGGCGATACTGTGCAGTTCTGCCGTTACATCGAACGTCTTGCCCAGGCGGGCGCGCGCGTTGTGCTTGAGGTTCAGCCGGCGCTGCGGTCACTGCTTGCGCCGCTGCGCGGCGCGGCGCAAGTGGTGGAAAGGGGCGAGCCGTTGCCGGCCTTTGACTATCACTGTCCGTTGCTTAGCTTGCCGTTTGTCTTCCAGACGGATCTATCGACGATCCCCGCGCAGACCCCGTATCTCCATGCCGACGCGGACCTCGTGCAGAAGTGGCAAACGCTTCTGGGCGCGAAGCAGCGCTTGCGTATCGGCCTTGCGTGGTCGGGCAATCCTGAGCACCGCAACGACCGCAACCGTTCAATCGAACTCGCCGCACTGATGCCGTTGCTGGATCTGGACGTCGAATGGGTCAGCTTGCAGAAGGTGGTTCGCGAGCGCGATAGCGCGTTGCTCGAGCACGCGCCGCTACGCAGCTTCGACGCCGACATCCGCGATTTCTCGGACACGGCAGCGCTGATGCAGTCGCTCGATCTCGTCATTGCGGTGGATACCGCGGTCGCGCATCTGGCCGGCGCGCTTGATCGTCCTGTCTGGGTCTTGCTGCCGTATCTCTCCGAATGGCGGTGGCTGAGCGAGCGCGCGGACAGCCCGTGGTATTCGAGCGCGACGCTGTTCCGGCAGCCGGCGCCGGGCCGTTGGACGGATGTCGTCGACACGTTACGGAAAAGAATCGTCAGCATGATGTAGGCATCGGTGGCGACGCATCCGGGGCAGCGTCGAGCAGTGCGAGGGAATGTATGACGTTCAACAAGAGGGTGACCGATGGTGGCTGAAGCGGGAAGAACAACGCAGGGAACTCAGGGCGGCGCCCGTTCACCCGTTGCGTCGGGGCAAGCAGGCGCGACGCCTGCGTCGCGGGAATTGTCGGCATCGGTCGAGCGCGCACTGCAACGGGCGCGAACCTCGCACGAGCGTGGCGCGCTCGACGACGCCGAGCGCGGGTATCGCGAAGTACTGGCGCTAGAGCCGGAGCACGCGCAGGCGTTGCATCTGCTGGGGGTGCTGCATTTTCAGCACGGACGGATGGACGAGGCCGACGCGGCGATGAGCCGTTCGATCGAGCTCGCGCCGTCGGCGCTGGCGTTGGCGAATCATGCGTCGGTGCTGGTGAGTCTGGGTCGGCGCGATGATGCGTTGGCTCGACTTGATGCGGCGCTGGGGATTAATCCAGCGCATTTGCGTGCGCTGTTGCTGCGCGGCGGGGTGCTCGGCGAGCTGGGGCGTCATGACGAAGCGGTTGTCGCGTATGACCGGTTGCTTGAGTTTGCGCCGACGCTGGTTGATGCGCTGTGCAGACGTGCGGGGGCGCTGCGCGCGTTGCAGCGGTATGAGGAGGCGCTTGCTTCGTGTGAGCGCGCGTTGACGGTTGATGGAAAGGCGTTTGACGCGCATCGGCAGCGCGGGCATGTGCTGCGCGATATGGGGCGGCTTGATGACGCGCTTGAGAGTTATGCGCATGCGCTAGCGGTTATGCCGAATAGTGCGGAAGTGCTGTTGATGCAGGGGTTGACGTTGGCGGGTCTCGGGCGCTTGGAGCAGGCGTTGGCCAGTTTGAATGAGGCTATTGCGGGACGGCCGGATTTTGTCGATGCGATTTATAACAGTGCGGTGATGCTGGAGCGGCTTAATCGGTTTGGCGATGCGCTTGCGCGCTGCAATCGCGTGCTTGCGATCGATGCAGGGCACGTGGGCGCGCTCGCCAACAAGGGCAATGTGTTGCACAGTCTTGAGCGTTACGCGGAAGCACTGGCGAGCTACGATGCTGCGCTCGAAGCATTGCCCGCGTCTCTTGAAGTGCTGTGCAATCGGGCGCGCGCACTCGTGAACCTGAAGCGGCAAACGGAAGCGTTGGAAAGCTGCGACCGAGCGCTCGCGCTCAACGATAGCTACGCGCCCGCGTGGTTTCATCGCGGTCGGGTGCTGCAGCGCTTGCACCGATACGACGAAGCGCTTGCCAGTTATGATCGCGTGCTCGCGCTCGATCCAACAGACAAGCTCGCGCTTTTCCAACGCGGCAATACGTTGCGTTCGATGATGCGCCATCAAGAGGCGTTGGTGGAATACGACCGCGTGCTCGCTCTCGATCCCGACAACATCGCTACGCACTTCACGAAGTCGTTTGTTTATCTGCAGAGCGGTGACTTCGAGCGGGGCTGGCCCGAATATGAATGGCGCTGGCGTGAAGAGCAGGTCGGCGCACACAAGCGCGCGTTCGCACAGCCGCTGTGGCTGGGCGAAGAGTCGATTGAAGGCAAGACTATCCTGCTGCATGCGGAGCAGGGCTTGGGCGACACGTTGCAATTCTGCCGCTTCGCCACCTTCGTCAAGGCGCGCGGGGCACGCGTGATCGTCGAAGCTCAGGCGCCGTTGAAGTCGCTGCTGTCGAAGGTGGCGGGTGTCGACGAGGTGGTCGCCCAAGGCGCACCGCTGCCGCCATTCGATGTTCACTGCCCGTTGCTGAGCCTGCCGCTCGTGTTTCGTACGAACCTCGCGACGATACCGTCGGATGTCCCGTACGTATCGGCGAATGCGGAGCGCGTCGCCAGCTGGCAGACCCGGCTCGGCGCGCGCACGCGGCCGCGCATCGGCATTGCGTGGTCGGGCAATCCGCAGCATCTGGACGACCATAACCGATCGATTCCGCTCGAAGCGCTATTGCCGGCGCTTACCGATGCGGTCGAATGGGTCAGCATCCAGAAAGTCGTGCGCGACGATGAGCAGCCCTTGCTCGAAGCGTCCGGTATTCGTCACTTCGGCGACGAACTCGGCGATTTTGCGGATACCGCTGCGCTGATCGAGTGTCTGGATTGCGTGATCAGCGTGGATACGGCAGTCGCCCACCTTACGGGTGGATTGGGCCGGCCGCTGTGGGTCATGCTGCCGTACCTGCCCGATTGGCGCTGGCTGTTGGAGCGCGACGACAACCCGTGGTATCCGGCCGCGCGGCTTTTCAGGCAGTCGCAGGCGGGGGACTGGAGCGGCGTGTTCGAGCAGATCGGTATCGCGTTGCAGTCCGTTGCGACTGTGCCGCCGACCGAGGCGCTAACCTGACGGGCTCGAGCGATGAAGCGCGACAACGGACAACGCAATGCGACGGCGACGCAAGATCACGCGAAAGCGATGGGCAACCACGCGGCGATCCTGCATACGGCGCTGCGCGATTCGCTGCAAAAGGCGCGTGCGCTGCTGGAGCGCAGCGAGTTTACGCAAGCGCAGCAGCTGTATCGCGGCGTGCTGGCGATGGATGCCGATAACACGGAGGCGTTGCTGTTGCTCGGCTTGGCGTGCGACCGTTGCGGCGATGCCGTCGAGGCCGAAAGGCTGATGGCCCGCGCGCTGCGATTTGAACGGCGCTACGCGTGGGCATTTGCGAACCACGGTAGCGTACTCGTCAAGCTGGGGCGGCACGAAGCCGCGCTTGCACCTTTACAGGAAGCATTGCGGCTGGATGCCGGATACGCGCCGGCGCATGTCAGTCACGGTAACGCGCTGCTTGGGCTTGAGCGCTATGCCGACGCGCAGGCTGCCTACGAACGGGCGCTCACGATCGCGCCCGGTATCACAGAAGCATGGAGCAACCGCGGCAACGCGCTGCGCGCGCTGGGCCGTCCGGCGGATGCGCTGATCAGTTTCGATCGCGCGCTGGAAATCTCGTCGCACGACTACGCGACGCATACCAATCGCGGTCATGCGCTACGTGATCTGGGCCGGCATGAAGACGCACTGCGCAGTTACCGGCTGGCGCTTGTCGTTCGGCCGCACGTGCCGGAGGTTCTGTCGCTGTGCGGTTCGATGCTGCTCCTGCTGCGACGTGACGCAGAGGCGCTGGCCTGCTACGACGAAGCGCTCGAAACCAAGCCTAACGACGTCGACGTGCTCTATAACAGCTGCGTCGCACTGGATCTGCTGCATCGCCACGACGAACTGCTCACGCGCTGTGACCGGATCCTGTCGCTCGCGCCGGACCACGCCGCTGCGTGGCTTGGCAAAGCGAATGCACTGCAGGGATTGCGCCGGCACGCAGAAGCGGCCGACGCCTATGAACAGGCGCTGGCCCGCGACCCGAAACTGGATACAGCGCTGAACAATCACGGCATTGCATTGCGGATGCTGGAGCGCTACGCCGATGCATTGGAGAGCTATGACGACGCCCTCGCGCGAATCGGTGCGAATGCTCAACTGCTGATAAGCCGGGCGAACACGCTGCAGCAACTGGGCCGCCATGACGATGCGTTGGCGAGCTATGAAGCCGCGCTTGCGGTCGAGCCCGCCGATGCCGCGGACTGGGCGTTGCGAGGCGGCGCGCTGCAACAGTTGCTGCGCTTTGACGAGGCGCTGGATTGCTACCGTGAGATGCAGGCGCTCGATCCGACCAAAGGGCACGCGTATCACGAAGAGGCGTACTGCCGTCTGTTGACGGGAGATTTTGCCGAAGGCTTGAAGCGCTATGAATATCGATGGATAGACGCTGACGCCGCGCGCTCGCACCGTCACGCCGACCGGCCGCAGTGGTCGGGCCGCGAGCCGATTGCCGGGAAGACGGTGCTGCTTCATTCGGAACAGGGCTATGGCGACACGCTGCAGTTTTGCCGCTACGCAAGTCTCGTCGAGGCGCGCGGTGCAACCGTCGTGCTGGAAGTGCCGGGCGTGTTGAAAGAGCTGCTGTCTTCGCTGCATGGCGTACGGCATCTCGTTGCCATTGGCGAACCGTTGCCGCCGTTTGATCTTCAATGCCCGCTGCTGAGCTTGCCGCTCGCTTTCGGCACCGACCTGACAAGCATTCCCGCGCAGATTCCGTATCTGCACGCGCACGCGCCGCGTGCGCGCGTGTGGGAGGAGCGGCTGCGGGAAAGGGCGCCGTTGCGCCGGCTCAAGGTGGGACTCGCGTGGTCGGGCAACGCCACGCATAACAACGACCTGAACCGCTCGATCAAACTTGCCGCGTTAGCGCCGCTGTTTGCGAAGGACGCGACCTTCATCAGCCTGCATCAAGAGGTCCGCGAACGCGACGCGGCGACACTCGCGCAAAGCGGCGTAATCCATTTCGGCGCGGACCTGCGCGACTTCGCGGATACGGCTGCGCTGATCGAAAACCTGGACTTGGTGATCTCGGTGGATACATCGGTCGTGCATCTTGCCGGCGCGATCGGCAAACCGGTTTGGGTGCTGCTGCCGCGCTTGCCCGACTGGCGCTGGATGCTGGAGCGTGAAGATAGCCCGTGGTACCCGGCAACGGTGCAGCTATTCCGCCAGCATAAACCGGGCGATTGGCAGGGCGTAGTTGAACGGCTCGCGTATGCGCTGTCGTTGCGGGTTGACGAAAACTCCCGCGGATGAAGGCCTGGTGGGACTTTCGCGCCAATAGCGAACGAATGACGGAAATGTGACAAAAGGTTCGCACCATCGACGGCGGCAGCAATGGTGCGCAACATCGGAAATACGGCTGCCACGCCAGGTCCGTAACGTTTGACTGTTAACCAGCCCATAGACCAAGGGCGATATCGGGGCCGTGTCCACGGCAAGCGCACACGATGCGCAGCGGATGCGGGCATCAATTCTAAGTGTTTCGGGAAGTCGACAATGGCAGCACGCGCGCGCGTTCAACAAGATTCTCTCCACTCGCCG
>DASXXR010000096.1:0-3158 GCA_036502945.1 Paraburkholderia sp.
GGGGTAAAGGTCTTCACGGAACAACCCTTGCCGTACACGCGACTCCAGATTCTGATGCGTCGCCGCGATCACGCGCACATTCGCGCGCAACGGATTGTGCCCGCCCACCCGATAAAACTGCCCATCCGACAGCACCCGCAACAAACGCGTTTGCAGATCGAACGGCATATCCCCGATTTCATCGAGAAACAGCGTACCGTTCTCCGCCTGTTCGAAGCGCCCCTGGCGCATCGCCTGCGCGCCCGTGAACGCGCCGCGCTCATGACCGAACAATTCGGATTCGAGCAGGTCCTTCGGAATCGCCGCGGTGTTCAACGCAATGAACGGTCCGCTCGCACGTGGGCTATGTCGGTGCAACGCACGCGCGACGAGTTCCTTGCCGGTGCCTGATTCGCCGGTAATGAGCACAGTCGCCGCCGAATGCGACAGCCGGCCGATCGCGCGAAACATGTCCTGCATCGCAGGCGCCTGGCCCAGCATCTCCGGCGCCTCGGTGACGCGATCGTCCCAGACGTGTTCGCCGCGCATGCTTTCGTCGACGGCACGGCGAATCAGTTCGACCGCTTTGTCGACATCGAACGGCTTGGCGAGATATTCGAATGCGCCGCCCTGAAACGCGGCAACCGCACTATCGAGGTCGGAGAACGCCGTCATGATGATGACGGGCAGACCGGGCACGCGTTCGCGCACGGTCTGCAGCAATTCGAGGCCGGAGCCGCCCGGCATGCGGATATCGGAGACGAGCACCTGCGGGCTGTCGTGCTCCAGCGCGCCCGCGGCCTCGCGCACATTCGCAAAGCTGCGCGTCGCGAAATTCTCGCGTGCGAGCGCCTTTTCAAGCACCCAGCGGATCGATTGGTCGTCGTCTACTATCCAGATCGGCTTCATATAGGTCCGTCAGAAGTCTTGTGGTTGCGCGCGTGATAAAACGCCGCGCATAGGGGGTTAGCAGTCGAGCGGCAGCAGAATCTGAAACTCGGTATGGCCGGGACGGCTCTCCACTTCGATCAGCCCTTCGTGTTGTTGCACGAACGTCTGCGCCAACGTGAGACCGAGACCGCTTCCATCCTCGCGCCCCGACACGAGCGGATAGAAAATGCGGTCGCGGATTTCGTCGGGAATGCCTGGCCCGTTGTCTACGATATGCAAGTCCAATGCCAACTTGCACAAGCGTTTGGCAATCGTCACTTTGCGCGCCACGCGCGTGCGCAATTCGATGCGCGCGTCGCCTTGCGAAATGCGTTCACGCAATGCTTCCGCTGCATTGCGCACGATGTTGAGCAGCGCCTGAATCAGTTGTTCCTTGTCGCCGCGCAGGTCCGGCACGCTCACGTCGTAGTCGCGCTCAATCGTCAACCCGCGCGGAAATTCCGCGAGAATCACTGCGCGCACGCGTTCGCACACTTCATGAATATTCACGTCGCCGACGATATGCGGGTGACGGTGCGGTTCGAGCAGCCGGTCCACCAGCGTCTGCAGCCGGTCCGACTCCTTGATGATCACTTGCGTGTACTCGCGCAGTTCGTCGCGCTCACGCGCGCCGAGCTCGAATTCCAGCAGTTGCGCCGCGCCGCGAATCCCGCCAAGCGGATTCTTGATCTCATGCGCGAGGTTGCGGATTAGTTGCTTGTTGACCGCGGTCAGATCCTGGATGCGCTCTTCGCGGTCGGTGCGAAGATGCCGCTCGTTTTCGAAGAGCTCGAGCAGCACGTAGTTCGGCGCGCTTTCAAGAAAGCCGACGATCGCATGCACATGCAGCGGCTCATGGGACGGACGTTCGAGCACCGCATCGAGATGGGTCGCGTTGAAGCGATTCTCGGCAATGGCGGCGATCGTCGCCAGCAGTTCGTCCGCATTCGAGAACACGTCGTGCCACGCCATCTGCGTCAACTGCCGGCGCGACAGTTCAAGCATCGACTCCGCCGAAGGATTCGCAAACGCTACGCGCAACGTGCGCTTGTCCAGCACGAGCACAACCGTCGGCAAAGCCTCGAACCCCGGCAGCAAACCGGATTCGACCAGCTGCGCATCGTCGGACAGCGACTGTACGTGGCCAGGCCCATGCGCGAGCCCTTTCGTTGCCTTAATCAGGTTCTTCAATACCATTGCAGTCCGGCCCCTCTGAGACGATGACCCGCGACGTTGCGGCGCGTCCGCTGATTGCACGCGTTGCGTGCCCGCAAACGTTGTACGTGTCGCAACAACAACGCCAACAAAAAAGGGACGGCCGCGCCGTCCCTTTGTGTTCTGTCGCCAGCGTGGGACATGCGCCTCACCGCTTGCGCGGCGAAGCGCACCGCCGCTTACAGCGAGTAGTACAGTTCGAACTCGACCGGGTGCGTGGTCATACGCACGCGTTGCAGTTCGGCTTCCTTCAGTTCGAGGTAAGCGTCCAGCATCGAGTCCGTGAACACACCGCCGCGCGTCAGGAATTCGCGGTCCTTGTCGAGCGCTTCGAGCGCCTGGTCGAGGCCTGCACACACGGTCGGGATCTTCGCATCCTCTTCCGGCGGCAGGTCGTACAGGTTCTTATCGGCAGCTTCGCCCGGATGGATCTTGTTCTGCACACCGTCGAGACCGGCCATCATCAGCGCCGAGAACAACAGGTACGGGTTCGCCATCGGGTCCGGGAAGCGCGTTTCGATACGGCGGCCCTTCGGGTTCGGCACGTGCGGAATACGGATCGACGCCGAACGGTTGCGTGCCGAGTAAGCCAGCTTCACCGGTGCTTCGAAGTGCGGCACGAGGCGCTTGTACGAGTTCGTCGTCGGGTTCGAGATCGCGTTCAGCGCGCGAGCGTGCTTGATGATCCCGCCGATATAGAACAGCGCAAATTCCGACAGACCCGCATAGCCGTTACCCGCGAACAGGTTCTGGCCGTCTTTCCAGATCGACTGGTGCACGTGCATGCCCGAGCCGTTGTCGCCCACCACCGGCTTCGGCATGAACGTCGCCGTCTTGCCGTACGTATGCGCGACGTTGTGGACGATGTACTTCAACTGCTGCGTCCAGTCGGCGCGCTGCACGAGCGTCGAGAACTTCGTGCCGATTTCGTTCTGGCCCTGGCCCGCCACTTCGTGGTGGTGCACTTCGACCGGAATGCCGATCTGCTCGAGCAGCAGACACATTTCCGAGCGGATGTCCTGGAACGAATCAAC
>DASXXR010000097.1:0-3679 GCA_036502945.1 Paraburkholderia sp.
AAACCAGGCGAACCGGCATTACTAAACCGAAGCGCGCCGCGAGGCGCAAACTGCGTGCGCGGCACCGGCACGTGCAGGATGCGACAAGCGGCGCACGATATGTGACCCGATTCCTTCGAGGGAAACCATGCCTTTGCCTACTCCGCCCAGCAAGCTCGGCAATCTCTTGCCGCCTGACGAATACAAGGCCAAAGCCCATCCGGCGAAGCCCGCTCGAAAACAGGCGCACGAAGGGGAGCAAGCAGAGTCGTCCGGATCGTCCGGATATGGACGAGCGAACGTCGCCGTCCCGATGACGCATGCGGCCAATGCCGCCACCACGTTGCGGCCGGTTCCCGTGGCCGCTGCCACATCGGCCGGGGTCGCGGCACCGGCGATTGCACCCTCTGCGGCGCCGTCCCCCCGCGCGCGTAAATCGAAGCAGACTGCTGCGTTGCTGCAGCCGGTGCCGGCAAGCCCCGCCGCGCCGGAGCGCGAGTCCGTCGCGCCGGCTGTCGCGCGCCATGGCAACGAGGAGCCCACGGCCGCGGACGCCGGCACGCAGGCGCCCGCCACGCGCAGCACCGCGAAGAAACGCGAGACGCGCGGCGCTGCGGTCGAAATCCGCAAGCTCTTCGTGCTCGACACGAACGTGCTGATGCACGATCCGACGTGTCTCTTCCGCTTCGAGGAACACGACGTCTATCTGCCGATGATGACGTTGGAAGAACTCGACAATCACAAGAAAGGGATGTCGGAAGTCGCGCGCAACGCCCGCCAGGTGAGCCGCACGCTCGACGCGCTGGTGGCGAACGCGGGCCCGATGTCGGAAGGCATTCCGCTCGCGCGGCTCGGCAGCCGCGAAGCGTCCGGACGCCTCTATTTCCAGACGAAGCTGACCGATATCGAGCCGGTTGAAGGCTTGCCGCAAGGCAAGGCCGATAACCAGATTCTCGGCGTCGTGCGCGCGCTGCAGCGCGACCGCGCGGACCGCCAGGTCGTGCTGGTGTCGAAAGACATCAACATGCGGATCAAGGCGCACGCGCTCGGCCTGCCCGCGGAAGATTACTTCAACGACCAGGTTCTCGAAGACAAGGATCTGCTCTATTCGGGCATCCGCGCGCTGCCGCAAGACTTCTGGACCCGGCATGCGAAGGGGATGGAAAGCTGGCAGGACACGAAAACCGGCACCACGTATTACCGCGTAACCGGGCCGCTGTGCGCGTCGATGCTGGTCAACGAGTTCGTCTATCTGGAGCCGCAGAACGGCGAGCCGACGTTTCACGCGCTGGTGCGCGAGCTGAACGGCAAGACGGCGCTGCTGCAGACGCTGCGCGACTACGGCCACCACAAGAACAACGTGTGGGGCATCACGGCGCGCAACCGCGAGCAGAACTTCGCGCTGAACCTGCTGATGAACCCGGAGATCGACTTCGTCACGCTACTCGGCCAGGCCGGCACCGGCAAGACGCTGGTCGCGCTGGCAGCGGGCCTGGCGCAAGTGCTCGACGACAAGCGCTATAACGAGATCATCGTGACGCGCGCGACGGTTCCGGTCGGCGAGGACATCGGCTTTCTGCCCGGCACCGAAGAGGAAAAGATGCAGCCGTGGATGGGCGCATTCGACGACAACCTCGAAGTGCTGCAGAAAACCGACGACGCGGCCGGCGAATGGGGTCGCGCCGCGACCCAGGAGCTGATCCGGTCGCGGTTGAAGATCAAGAGCATGAACTTCATGCGCGGCCGGACCTTCGTCGACAAGTATCTGATCATCGACGAAGCGCAGAACCTGACGCCGAAACAGATGAAAACGCTGGTCACGCGCGCGGGTCCGGGCACGAAGATCATCTGTCTCGGCAATATCGCGCAGATCGATACGCCGTATCTGACCGAAGGCAGTTCGGGGCTCACGTATGTCGTCGACCGCTTCAAGGGCTGGGCGCACAGCGGGCATGTGACGCTCGCGCGCGGCGAGCGCTCGCGGCTCGCGGACTACGCGTCGGAAATTCTTTAGGCATCTTTTGCCAATGCTGCAAGCCGCTTCCGGGTCATTCCGGAGGCGGCTTTTTTATTTAGGGGCCAGCTGTCGCTGTCGTCCGACGAGCGGCGCGCGGCCGTTAAGCAACAGTTAGCGCGTAAACTTCAAGTAATTTATCAACTCTTCTTGCCTGAGCCCCGCCAGCCGGGCTACCATCGGGCATCGTCCGCTTCGGGCGAGCGTCGGCGCTCGCCCTCGCCTTTCATGCGCCGTTCCGCGTTCTCGCTGTTGACAAACCCGCTGTCGACACGGCTTTTGGCACTGTCGATGGCCGCGCTGCTTGCAGCATGCTCCAGCGCGCCGCAAAAGACCGTACGCAGCCCGAGCGGCACATCGGCCGCCGCGAGCGGCGCGTTCCGGACGCCGCCGCCGGGCTTCCCCCATTTCGTCGACCACAGCGTCGGACGCGAAGAGATCTCAATCCAGGCGATGAGCCTCGTCGGCGTGCCGTATCGCTGGGGCGGCAACACGCCGGAGAGCGGCTTCGATTGCAGCGGGCTCGTGCGGTATGTCGTGCTGCGCTCGGCGTCGGTGAATCTGCCGCGCACAACGGCCGACATGAGTTCACGCGGCGATTCGATCGAACCGGACGAAATCGCCGCCGGCGATCTGATCTTCTTCAACACCACGGGACGGCCGCATTCGCATGTCGGTATTTATGTCGGCAAGCTGCGCTTCGTCAACGCGCCGTCGACGGGCGGCACCGTCAGGCTCGACTACCTGACGAATCCGTACTGGGCGAAACGCTTCGACGGCATCCGTCGGGTTGCAGCGCCGACCAGCGCGCCGAAGCCGACGCCGTTCGATGCGCCGAGCTATGACGCGTCCGTTTCGCCGCCAGCGGATAGGCAAACGCCGCTGGTGCCTCCGGTTGCGGTGGACAATGCGCCCGCGCAACCATCGGCGGTGGCGCAGGGCAATACGCGTATCGCCGCCGCGCGCGGTGCGCCGGTGACGGCGAGCGCCGGTAGCGGCGCCAATGGCGGCGCGGCGGCGCCTTCGTCTGAATGGTCCAACGCCGCCAACGCCCAGTCCGCCGATCCGTTCGAACCGCCGCCCGGCATCGGCGCAGCACAAGCGCAGGCGCGGGCCGCCGGCGCCGTTTCGCCGTCGGCGGCCGCGCCGATGGAACGCAGCGCGCCAAATGACGCAGCTGCGCTAGCGGCAACACCCAGCACCGCGACGCAAACGCGCGGCGCGAGCAGCGCGACCGAGCAGCAAGCGCCACCAGCATCGGACTCGATCGATGCCGCCGCCGACGCGTACGAGCCGCCGCCCCCCGCCGCCATCGCGGCGCGCCAGGCCGAGCAGGCACAAGAATCACAGCGCCCTGCCGGCGACACGGGCGGCGTGCAGATCATGCGCGCATCGACCGCCTCGCGCGGCATCCCCGCCCCGACGCAAACCAACGACGACCCGATCGCCGGTTTCGCCAACAGCCGCTACTAACCGCGCAGCTACGGGCAGACTCACGAGCGCAAGCCGACAGGCGCGGTATCGAAAACCTGTCGCAGGCATCGGCACGTCGACAACCCGCGCAACGACTATTTGCCAACCGGGACGCGCGCGCGTCTGCTATCGTTTCCGATATTTCAAGACGGTAGGTGAATGCGATGGATCTCGGACTCAAAGACAAAGTCGTTCTGATTACCGGCGGCAGCA
>DASXXR010000098.1:0-16792 GCA_036502945.1 Paraburkholderia sp.
GCCCATCCGTTGCCGCTCGAAGCGCGCACGCCGTTGCTGGAGAATTCGTTGAAACCGTCATCCCCACGTCTTGCCCGCCGCGCCTTTTCGCTCGCCGCGGCGTCCGCCGCGCTTGGCGCCTGCGCGCTGCCCGGCAGCAAACCCGAGCCGGCCGCGCCGGCCGGCAACAGCGCGGCTGCCGCACCGCCATCCGTCGACAAACCGGGGCGGCCGCTGCGCGTCGGGCTCGCGCTCGGCGGCGGCGCCGCGCGCGGCTTCGCCCACATCGGCGTCATCAAGGCGCTCGAAGCGCGCAACATTCAGGTCGACCTGGTATGCGGCACGAGCGCCGGCTCGGTGGTCGGCGCGCTGTACGCATCGGGGATGAACGGCTTCGCGCTGAACCGGCTCGCGCTCAAAATGGACGAAGCATCGATCAGCGACTGGGCGATGCCGTTTCGCGCGCGCGGTCTGCTGCAAGGCATCGCGCTGCAGAACTATCTGAACACGACCCTCGATAACCGCCCCATCGAGAAGATGGCGAAGCCGCTCGGCATCGTCGCGACGGACCTGAAGACCGGTCAGCCGATTCTCTTCCAGCGCGGCAATACGGGTATCGCCGTGCGCGCGTCGTGCAGCGTGCCGTCGGTATTCGAACCGGTGAAGATCGGCGAGCACGAATACGTCGACGGCGGGCTCGTGAGCCCGGTGCCGGCGTCGTTCGCGCGCCGGATGGGCGCGGACTTCGTGATTGCGGTCGATATTTCGGCGCGGCCGGAGACCGCACTCACGCAAAGCTCGTTCGACGTGCTGATGCAGACCTTCACGATCATGGGCCAGACGATCAAGGCCTACGAACTCGACAAGTACGCGGACCTCGTCATCCGCCCGAATCTCGCCGCGATGAGCGGCAGCGACTTCGGGCAGCGCAACGCGGCCATTCTCGCGGGCGAGGAAGCGGTGGCGAAGAGCACGCCGGAGTTGCAGCGCAAGCTTGCGGCAAGCCGCGTCGCTGCATGAGAGGTTGGCGCAGACGGTTCAAACGACCAAACCGTCAAACAAAAAGGCCCGCTTCCGAAGAAACGGGCCCTTCATTATTCTAACCACTGGGTATCAGCTGAACCTCGACCGGGTGTCGGGCACACATCACGTCACCGCAATGCAACGCGCTGCGACTCAGTTGCCGCCGCTGATCGTCGCACTCACGCGCTGACGCAGTTCCTGCTCCTGTTCGCTCGTGAACGATGTTTCAACGCGGCGCGCGCCGGTGAAACGCTTTTCCCAATAGCCGTCATCCAGATCGTCGACACGGATCGTGCTGCCGGTGGACGGCGAGTGCACAAACTTGTTGTCGCCGATGTAAATGCCGACGTGCGAGAACGTACGGCGCATCGTGTTGAAGAACACGAGATCGCCCGGCTTCAGGTCGCTCATGCGGACCTTTTCGCCGACACGGCTCATTTCTTCCGCGCGGCGCGGCAAAGCCATGCCGAGCGTGTCCTGAAACACGTATCGCACAAACCCGCTGCAATCGAGCCCGGAATCCGGCGAACTGCCGCCCCAGCGGTAGCGCACGCCGATCAGATTGAGCGCGCCGACCACGACGTCGCCAGCCTTGCCGGCCATGCCGGACAGAAACGATTGAGCGGTGCTTGCGGTGCTCGGTGCGAGGGCTGCCGGAATAGACGAACTGGAGGAAGAGGACAGCGCGTTCGACCCGTTGGTGCTCGAAAAGGTTTAAAACGAGGCATTCTGGTTAAAGCTGCTTACTTCATCGGCGAAAGCGCCGGGAGCTGCGGCCATCAGTACGCCAATGAACATCCCGGCGACGACGCGCGTACAAGCCTGGGGTAGAGTGCGGTGCTGCATTGGTCGGTAGATTTTGCCTAAGTAATCAGCGGGCTAGGAAAAAGTTTGGTCGATACTAGCCAGTAAGTATTCAAGTGTCAAAAGGAATAGAAAAATACAATCGAGACGTGCACACAATTGGTTACAACAGTGAGTTTTCACCACCAGACGCGGCTTCCAGCAGCTTTCGAGTGTAAGGATGAACGGGTGAGGAAAAAATCTTCTCCACGTCCCCACTCTCCACTATGGATCCGTTTTTCATCACCGCGACCCGGTGCGCCATCGCGCCGATGACTGCCAGGTCGTGGCTGATGAACACGAAGCCGAGGTTGTACTTCTGCTGCAGGCCCGCCAGCAGCTTCAGCACCTGCTGCTGGATTGAGACGTCGAGCGCGCTCGTCGGTTCATCGAGAATCAGGATGCGCGGCTCCAGCACCAGCGACCGCGCAATCGCGATGCGCTGCCGCTGGCCGCCGGAAAACTCGTGCGGATAGCGGTACAGCGCCGTACGATCGATACCGACCTCGCGCAGCACCGCAATCACCTTGTCGCGCCGTCCGTCGGCGCCCAGTTGCGGACGGTGCAGCGCCAGCCCCTCGCCGACAATCCGCTCGATCGTGTGACGCGGCGAAAGCGAGCTGAACGGATCCTGAAAGACCACCTGCATATGTGAACGCAGCACGGTCTGCTCGCGTCCGCGGTAGCTGGCGAGCGCCCTGCCCTGAAATTCGATCGCGCCGTGCGCGGTGCGCTGCAGGCCGAGCAGCGCCATCGCGAGGGTCGATTTGCCGGACCCCGATTCGCCGACAATGCCGAGCGTCTCGCCCTGGCGAACCGCCACCGTCGCATCCGCCACCGCGCGAAAGCGCCCCGAGCGGAACCAGCCGGCGAAACCCGGCTGCTTCGTCTTGAAATCGACCGATACCTCGCGCGCCTCGAGCAGCACCGGCGCAATCGGCAGCACCGGCACGACCGTGCGTTGCGGGCGGCTCTGCAAAAGCCGCTGCGTATACGGATGCTGCGGCGACGCGAACAGTTGCTCGACCGGCCCGCTTTCGACCAGCACGCCCTTCTCCATTACCGCGACGCGCTGCGCGAAGTGGCGCACGAGGTTCAGGTCGTGCGTGATCAGCAGCACCGCCATCCCGCGCTTTTGCGCTTCGTCGCGTTGCAGTTCGAGCAGCAGTTCGACGATCTGCGCGCGAATCGTCACGTCGAGCGCGGTGGTCGGTTCGTCGGCGAGCAGAAGACGCGGGCGGCATGCAAGCGCCATCGCGATCATCGCGCGCTGTCGCTGCCCGCCCGACAGCTGATGCGGATAGCTGTTGACGCGCTTGCCCGGCTCGCTTACGCCGGTGCGCGCAAGCAGCGCGACGGCGCGCTTGCGCGCCTCCGCGGCCGGCACGCCGTCATGCAGCACGATCGTCTCCGCGATCTGCTCGCCGATCGTGAAGAGCGGATTGAGCGCCGTCATCGGCTCCTGGAAGATCATCGCGATATCGGAGCCGCGCAGGCCGCGCATCGCGCGTTCGCTTTTCGCGAGCAGATCTTCGCCGTCAAAGCGGATCGAGCCGCTCGTCTGCGCATCGTTCAGCAAGCGCAGGATCGACAGCGCGGTCACGCTCTTGCCCGAGCCCGATTCGCCGACCAGCGCCACGCGTTCGCCGCGCGCGATCGAAAACGAGACGTCGTCGACGGCGACCGTCGCGCCGAAACTCACGCGCAGATGATCGAGTTCGAGGAGCGGCGGGTGCATGCCGTCCGTGTGGTCAGGCGTGGCGCTCACTGATTGCCTCCCGCACGCATCGCATCGGAGATCCGCGTGTCGAGCGCGTTACGCAGCGCGTCGCCCATGAAGGTCAGCAGCAGCAGCGTCACGACGAGCACGCAGAAGGTTGACAGCGAGATCCACCATGCATCCAGATTCGCTTTGCCTTGCGCGAGCAGTTCGCCGAGGCTCGGCGTCGGCGACGGCACGCCGAGGCCGAGGAAGTCGAGACTCGTCAGCGCGAGAATCGCTCCGCTCATCCGGAACGGCAGGAACGTTATGACGGGCGTAAGGCTGTTCGGCAACACGTGGCGCCAGATGATCTGCCAGTTCGACAAGCCCATTGCGCGTGCCGCACGCACGTAGTCCTGCTGCCGGTTGCGCAGAAACTCCGCGCGCACGTAGTCGGAGAGCCCGATCCAGCCGAACAGCGACAGCAGCACGATCAACAGGATGAAGCCCGGTTCGAAGATCGACGCGAAGATGATCAGCAGATAAAGCTCCGGCATCGCACTCCAGATTTCGATGAGCCGCTGCCCGATGATGTCCATCCTGCCGCCGAAGTAACCCTGCACCGCGCCCGCCAGCACGCCGAACAGCGTGCCGATCACGGTCAGCACCAGCGCGAATTCGACCGACACGCGAAAGCCGTATAACAGCCGCGCGAACAGATCGCGGCCGCGGTCGTCGGTGCCGAGCCAGTTGTCGCGCGACGGCGGCGCCGGATTGGGCACCTTCGAAAAATAGTTCAGCGTGTCGTAGTAGTACGGGTTCGGCGGATAGATCGCGAAGTTGCCGGGCGTGTCGAAGCGCCGCTTGATGTACGGATCGAGATAATCGGCGGGCGTCGGGAAATCGCCGCCGAACGTCGTTTCCGGATAGGTTTCGAAGAGCGGGAAATACAGATGGCCCTCATAACGGACCACGATCGGCTTGTCGTTCGACCACAGCGAGCCCGCCAGGCTCGCCGCGAACACGACGACGAACACGATCAGACTCCAGTAGCCAAGCCGCTGCTGACGAAAGCGCTGCCACACGCGGCGCGCGGGCGAAGGCGATACAAACGCGCGCACCGGTTCGTTGCGCGGCTTCAATTCGGCTTCGGTACGAACGCGGCTCAAGTCAGCGCTCCAGTTGTTCGAATTGAATGCGGGGATCGACCCACACATAACAGAGATCGGAGATGAGCTTGGTGGCGAGTCCGATCAACGTGAACAGATACAGCGTGCCGAGCACGACCGGATAGTCGCGCCGCATGACCGACTCGTACGACAGCAAGCCGAGGCCGTCGAGCGAGAATAACGTCTCGATCAGCAGGCTGCCGGTGAAGAACGCGCCGATGAAGGCCGCCGGAAAACCGACGATCAGCGGCAGCAACGCGTTGCGAAACACGTGCTTCCACAGCACGCGGCGCTCCGACAGACCTTTCGCGCGCGCGGTGAGCACATATTGCTTGCGGATTTCGTCGAGAAACGCGTTCTTCGTGAGCATGGTCACGACCGCGAAGCTGCCCACCACCGAAGCAACGATCGGCAACGTGATGTGCCACAAATAATCGAGAATCTTGCCGCCGAGACTCAGTTGGGCCCAGTTGTCGGAGGTGAGATTGCGCAACGGGAAGAGTTGCAGGAAGGTGCCGCCGCCGAACAGCACGAGCAGCAGCACGCCGAGCACGAAGCCGGGAATCGCGTAGCCGATCAGCACAATGAGACTTGTCCCGATGTCGAAACGCGAGCCATTGCGCACCGCTTTTGCAATGCCGAGTGGCACCGATATCAGATAGGTCAGAAAGAACGTCCACAAACCGATGCTGATCGACACCGGCAGCTTCGACACGATCAGCGACCATACGCTCTGGTGACGGAAATAGCTCTGCCCCAGATCGAACTGCGCGAAGCGCTTGATCATCAGAAAGTAACGCTCGAGCGGCGGCTTGTCGAAGCCGTACAGCGCTTTCAGTTGCGCAAGCTGCTGCGCGTCGACGCCGGTGTGCGCACGCAGGCCGAACGGCGTGCCGCCTTCGGCGGTGTTCCTGCGCAGTTCGTGCACCGCCTGTTCGACGGGGCCGCCCGGCACGAACTGGATCACGCCGAACGTCAGCGTCAGCACGCCGATCAGCGTCGGGATCATCAACAGCAGACGTTTGAGGATGTAGCTCCACATGGCGGCGATCCGGTGCGGTGGATGGAGGACTGGCGAGGCGCGTTGCAGGAACGGCGCCGCGGCCAGCCCGCTAATGTTGTGGCAATGGCGCTTGTGCCGCTTGTGCCGATGGCGGCGGCGCGAACCACCACATCGACGTGATCCAGCCTTCCGCCGAATAGTACAGCGGCAAGGTCTTCGGCCACGCGAGGCCGCGCTTGAACGCGACGCGATGCGTCGCGCTATACCAGTGCGGCACGACATAGTAACCATGCATCAGCACACGGTCGAGCGCATGCACGGCGTCGATCAGTTGTTCGCGGGTCTGCGCGGCCACCAGCGCGCGCAGGATCGCATCGACCGCCGGCGACTTCAGCCCGATCAGATTGCCCGAGCCCGGCTCGCTCGCCGCCTTGCTGCCGAAGCG
The DNA here is from genome assembly GCA_036502945.1 of Paraburkholderia sp. GTDB lineage: Bacteria > Pseudomonadota > Gammaproteobacteria > Burkholderiales > Burkholderiaceae > Paraburkholderia. The sequence continues at coordinate 6,165 of DASXXR010000098.1, forward strand.
GTCGATCATGTCCGCGCCCGGCACCTGCACGTCGGGATAACGCTGCGTCGTCACATCGAAATCGAAATCATCGAGACGCTTTTGATAGACCGCGAAGTCGGTCACGCGAAAGCGCGCGGCGATGCCGAGCTTCTGCAGATTGCGGAAGTACGGTGCGACGATCGGGTCGAAGCCCGCCGCGGAACCGGAGTCGTCGAGAATCTCGAATTCGAACGGCTCGCCCTTCGCGTTACGCAGCGCGCCGTCGCGATAGGTCCATCCCGCCTGCGAAAGCAGCGCGCGCGCCTCGAGCAGGTTCGCGCGCAGCGAACCCGGCGGATCGGTGTCGGGCTGCGTCGGCGGCACACCGAACACCGCCGGATTCAATTGCGCACGCCACGGATCGAGCAACGCGAGTTCGCCTGCCGACGGCAACCCTTTCGCTTGCAGATCGGTGTTGACGAAGAAGCTGTCGATCCGCTTGTACTGGTTATAAAAGAGCTGCCGGTCGAGCCATTGGAAGTCGAGCGCGAGATCGAGCGCCTTCCTGACGCGCACGTCCTGGAACAGCGGCCGGCGCTGATTCAGGATGAAGCCTTGCATGCCCGTGCCGTTGTGTTGCGGGAATTCGCGCTTGATCAGTTCGCCGTCGTCGAACTTCTTGCCGACGTCGCGCCGCACCCAGTTGCGTGCGACATATTCGACGAGTGCATCGTATTCGCCCGCCTTGAACGCCTCGAGGCGCGCGGTGGCGTCCGAGTAGAGCTTATAGTTGATCCGCTCGAAGTTATACGTGCCGATCCGCACCGGCAACGTCGCGCCCCAATAGTTCGGGTCGCGTTTGTAGGTGATCGTGCGGCCGTTGTCGTACTGCTCGATCAGATACGGGCCGCTGCCGACCGGCTTTTCGAACGCGAGTTGATCGAACGGCGTGCGGCTGCCGTCCGGCTTCACGCCCCACTTGCGCGAAAACACCGGCATGCCGCCGGCGAGCAGCGGCAGTTCACGGTCGCGCTGGCGGAACTCGAAGCGGATCGTGCGCGGATCGACGACCACCGCTCGCGTGATCTCCGCGAAGTACGCCGCGAACTGCGGCGCGGCTTGCGGGCTTTTCAACGTGTCGAACGAAAATTTCACGTCGTCGGCCGTGACCGGGTCGCCGTTCGAAAAGTGCGCTTGAGGATTGATGTGGAAGGTGGTCGACAGCCCGTCGGGCGCGACGAGGATGTCGTCGGCGAGCAGACCGTAGGCCGACGCGACTTCATCGGCGCTACCGGTTGCGAGGCTTTCGAACAGCAGGTCGATGCCGGGGGCCGAGTTGCCGCGCAACGTAAACGGATTGAACTTGTCGAAGCTCGTCATCCGGTTCGGGTTGGCGAGCACGAGCGTGCCGCCGCGCGGCGCATCGGGGTTCACGTAATCGAAGTGCTTGAAGCCGGCCGGATACTTCGGTTCGCCGTATTGCGCGATCGCATACGCAGCGAGCGCCGGTTCGGCGAACAACAGCGTCGCGAAGACGAAGCCGCACGCTAGCGCAATGCCCGCCGCGAATCGCCTCATGACATCGTTGAACCGCTTGCAATCCGCCTGCGACAACGCATGAATCGCAATGCGCCAACCCGCGCGTGGCAGGTGCAGCTGTCGCGAGCCGGTCGTCGAGCCAGTCGTCATAAGGGCCTTAATGGTCAGTGGGCAGTGGCAATGTGAGAGAATTCTACTCAAAATCCCGCGCGCGTCCGCACAAACCGGACAAGCAGCGCACCGACCTCAATAGGAGAATTCATGGGCTTCCTCGCTGGCAAACGCATCTTGCTGACCGGCCTGCTGTCGAATCGTTCCATCGCTTACGGCATTGCGCAGGCATGCAAGCGCGAAGGCGCCGAGTTGGCGTTCACGTACGTCGGCGATCGCTTCAAAGACCGCATCACCGAATTCGCCACCGAATTCGGCAGCAATCTCGTGTTCCCGTGCGACGTCGCCGACGACGCGCAGATCGATGCGCTGTTCGCGTCGCTCAAAGCGCATTGGGACAGCCTCGACGGCCTCGTTCATTCGATCGGCTTCGCGCCGCGCGAAGCGATCGCCGGCGATTTCCTCGACGGCATCACGCGTGAGAACTTCCGCGTCGCGCACGACATTTCCGCCTACAGCTTCCCGGCCCTCGCGAAGGGCGCGCTGCCGATGCTGTCGCCGAATGCGGCGCTCCTCACGCTGACCTACCTCGGCGCCGAGCGCGCGCTGCCGAACTACAACACGATGGGGCTCGCGAAGGCGTCGCTCGAAGCGAGCGTGCGTTATCTCGCGGTATCGCTCGGCAGCAAGGGCGTGCGCGTCAACGGCATCTCGGCCGGCCCGATCAAGACGCTTGCCGCTAGCGGCATCAAAGGCTTCAGCAAGATTCTCGACTTCGTCGAAAACAATGCGCCGCTCAAGCGCAATGTGTCGATCGAACAGGTCGGCAATACCGCTGCATTCCTGCTATCCGATCTCGCGGGCGGCGTGACGGCGGAAATCGTGCACGTCGACAGCGGCTTCAACGCGGTTGTCGGTGGGATGGCGGGCGTGACCGAATGACGTTCGGCGCACGCGCGGGCTAGCGTTGTGCGCAGCGCATCGTTGCACGCGCAACCATGAAAAAACCGCCCGATGCGGGCGGTTTTTTCGGCCTTGCGACGGGCCTTCCTGTAGGAAACGGCGAGTCAATGCCAGCCGTTGTGATGGTCGTGATCGCCGTGATCCCAATGGCCGCCGTGGCCCCGGTTATGGCGATTCCACTCATCGCGGCCCCAGTAACGTCGGCCGTCCCAGTAACGGTTACCGTGCCAACCGACCACGATCACAGGCCCGCCGTACACCGGCGCGCCATACACCGGCGCCGGCTGATACACGACTGGCGGCGGTGGTGGTGCATACACCGGAGCCGGCGCAACGTATACGGGAGCGGGAATACCGATGTTGACGCCAACATGGACTCCTCCAGCCATCGTCGCACTCGAGGCGCCAATCGCGAGCGCACCAACCAGTAACGGAACAAGACGCGTGGTCTTCATGAAATCACCTATTTTGCGAGTGTGTGTGTTTGTGTTGCCGACTGCATGCGTCTTAATATAACAAACCAACGCTTCAGGCATATTTCAACTTTGTAATAACTGATGCATAAGATGGCCTGCTCGCGCTTCCTGTAACGTTCAGTTACACGAGACAACGTTTGGTGATGCAATGGCGGCAACCAAGCCGCTGCCGACATATCGGCAGCAGTGTCGAAAACTTGATAGAACGATTTCGCGCTTGAGAATGCGATGTCGTCACATTGCGCCTCGGCCGGCCGCGCGCCGGCGCGCCTACGAATCCGTTTCAAGCGGCATCATATACGGCATCGCGGTTGGCATTGCGAGCGGGTCGAAAAACATGGCAATGCCAGGCAATCGTGAATCTGGGCGCGGGGCTGATCGTACAGCAAGCCACGTAAACCGTCAGCGCACGCGAAAAACCCCGTCAGCGCTGGCACCGACGGGGCTCTGGCATTCATTCACCCAAACAGCAGATATCGGCACTAGTCACGCGCGACGGCCGACACATCGCGCACGCCTTCGCGCGGCGATCGCCGGATTGCCAGCAACAGGCCGGCCAGGATGAATGCACCCCCAAGCAGGCCCGGACCGCTCAGCACATCGCCGAAAGCAATAAAGCCAAGCAGCGTCGCGAACACGGGATCGCTCGTTTCGATGATCTGCACTTTGCTCGCTTCGCCGTGCTGCACGGCCTTCGTCGTACAGTAAAAGCCGCCGATCGTCGGCAACAGGACAAGCGCGACGATTGCTGCCCATGCCCGCCATTCCGGCATGACAAAGCCTGCATGAAGCGCAGGCGGCAACAGGTATACCGTGCCGTACCCGAACAGCCATACGAGTTGCGCGATGCCGCCCCCGACGCGCAGATACTTCGACGCAACCAGAAACAAGGCATAGCCGAGCCCGCCGAGCATCGCGAATGCCATGCCGAGGCGGCTGCCGCTCATCGTCTGCTCGAACGCGCAGATCAGGTAGACGCCCGCTACGATCGCAGCGAACGCGACGATCTTCGCCGTGCCCAATTGCTCATTCAGCAGCAGCACCGACAGACAGAGCGTGATGCCGCCCGCAGCGTAGGTCAGAAAAGAGACGAGCGGTATCGATGCTTCGCCGAAGGCCCACGTCTCGAAGCAATAGAGACAGAAAATGCCCAGAAACGATAGCAACATGAAATGGCGCCACTTTCCCCGCAGTGACACGACCGATTGCCATCCGCCCTTTCGCAGCACTGAAAACGCGAGCAACACGCTGAACGCAAGCGCGCATTTCATGAACGCGATCTGATGATGCGAGAGGCCGCCGCCGAGCGCGACACGCGTCAGCGCGCCGATCGACCCATTCAGCGCCGCTGCCGCCAAAGCGTAGACTTCGGGGCGAACGGCAGACCGCCCCGCTCGCTCGATCAACATTCGGTTGCCGCCGCCAAACCGCGAGTGAACGAGTACCGCCTGAATTCGCGGTCGTTGAGCACGTATTCGATGAAGCTGATTCGCTCTCGGCCGCGCGATGAGAAAATGCCGCCCCATGCATCGCGCCGGTATAGCGCTTTCAATCTATTTTTTCGATCGCCATTCAACCGTGGCTTTAAAAATCGATCATTCATTCAGAAAATTAATTCCAATGTTATTAATTAAAATTGGCACGCTCGACACCATGTCAACCGAATAGCGGCCAAGATGTAATCCATTGAAAATATAGGAATATTCAGACAGACAAGGCACATTTCGTTCATCATTTATACATACTCGCATCAAATGCAGATCGAGTGAATTAAAATTTAAATAAAGTTCACAATTGAAATGAAAATAACAACCAGCAACAATCCACTCGTTGCCATAACGCACAAGCCGGCCCAGCGGAAATAACCGATACCGCGCTTCGGCAACGTGCGCTTTCGTTGATGCAACTGGCGATTGGACACGGAGGGGTTCACTGCAGATGATGTACACCGCGTGCCGCACGAGATACGGGACGCTGAAAAACAAAACCCCACAGAGAATCAACTCTGCGGGGTTCCACCACCATTGCTGGCGGAGACGGAGGGATTCGAACCCTCGATCCAGGTTTTGGCCCAGATGCTCCCTTAGCAGGGGAGTGCCTTCGACCTCTCGGCCACGTCTCCCAAACCTTCGCTCGCGCCAGGGAGGCAGCGCGACGAAGCCAAGATAATAGCGGGTTCGTGCAGGCAGGTCAATTTCCCTGGCACGGTTTTTATGCCGGCCGTGTCACCGGGATGTCACGCCCGTCCCGCTCTCTTCACCCGCCTCAACCGCCTTCCGGCTTACGCGTGATCGAGTTCGAAAGCCTTGTGCAGCGCGCGCACCGCGAGCTCCATATACTTCTCGTCGATCAGCACCGAGATCTTGATTTCGGAGGTCGAAATCATCTGGATGTTGATGCCCTCTTCCGACAGCGTGCGGAACATCGTGCTTGCGATGCCGACATGCGAACGCATCCCGACGCCGACCACCGATACCTTCGATACTTTCGGATCGCCCAGCACCTGCTCCGCGCTAATGTGGCCCTTCACGTGGTTGGTGAGAATCTCCATCGCGCGCTGATAGTCGCCGCGGCCCACCGTGAACGTGAACGCCGTTTTACCTTCGACGCTCTGGTTCTGGATGATCATGTCGACGTCGATGTTCGCTTCGGCGATCGGACCGAGGATCTGATAGGCAATGCCCGGCTTGTCGGGTACACCCATCACCGCGATGCGGGCTTCGTCCCGCTGGAATGCGATGCCCGAGATAACTGCTTTTTCCATGGTCTCGTCTTCTTCAAAAGTAATCAGGGTGCCCGATGTCATTTCCGTTTCGAGCGGCGTCATCGGATCGGTCAGGCTCGACAGCACGCGCGTCTTCACCTGATATTTGCCGGCGAATTCCACCGAGCGGATCTGCAGAACCTTCGAGCCGAGGCTGGCCATTTCCAGCATCTCCTCGAACGTCACGCGATCAAGCCGGCGCGCTTCTTCGACGACGCGAGGATCGGTGGTGTACACGCCGTCGACGTCCGTGTAGATCAGGCACTCGTCGGCCTTGAGCGCCGCGGCGACCGCTACCGCCGACGTATCCGAACCGCCGCGGCCGAGCGTCGTGATGTGGCCATCGGGGTCGATGCCCTGGAAGCCGGTGATCACGACGACCTTGCCCGCATCCAGATCGCGCAGCACGCGTTCGCCGTCGATGTCGTTGATGCGCGCTTTCGTGAACGCGCTGTCGGTTTTAACCGGCACTTGCCAACCGGTGTAGCTGACCGCATCAACGCCCGCCTCCTGCAGCGCGATCGACAGCAGACCGACGCTCACCTGCTCGCCCGTCGACGCGATCATGTCGAGTTCGCGCGGGCTCGGCTGCGCGGAGAGTTCTTTTGCGAGGCCGATCAGACGGTTCGTTTCGCCGGACATTGCCGACGGCACGACGACCATCCGGTGGCCGGCCTTGTGCCATTTCGCGACGCGTTTCGCGACGTTCTTGATGCGCTCGACGGAGCCCATCGAGGTACCGCCGTATTTGTGTACGATGAGTGCCATTGTCGTTCTGAACTGAAGGGGAAACCGAAACCGCGCGGCGCGGGCGCGCTGAAGACGGCCGCACAAGAGCAAGGAGCGCAACGTTCGGGAACGACGGCAAGATGTGGCGGCACAGATGCAGCGCGCGCGGAGCACGCGCGGATTTGCCCGGGAAAAGCGTCGGGCAAACGAGTAAACCTACCTGATCGCAAGCGAAAAAACAAGTCAAAATGCCCGCAAACGCTTGTGCTAAAAGGATTTGGCGTCCGCTGGGCGGCCCGCAGCGACCGCTCAGGCGCTCAGGCGAGCAGCAGATCTTCGCGCCAGTCGATCCGCACATAGCGTGCGCCGGCACTGCCGGCCACGCCCTCGCCGCTTGCCGGCAACGCTGCCCGGTTCACGCCGAGCAGCGGCACGAACAGCAGGACGTCGCCGCAAAAGATCAACGGCACGTCGCGTTTCCATGAAGGCACGCCACGCTCCTGAAACAGGTTCTTGAGCGTGCGGCTCGGGCCGTGCGCATCACAACGCATCCGTTCACCGCCGTTGCGCGAGCACGCCGTCAACGGCGTGCCCAGCAGCCTATGCTCGGGAATCGCGTCGCGATCGTCTGCGGCGACCTCCGTGAAAACGAATGTGCCGCGCCATTGAGGCAAACGCCAGATTGCGTCGCCCTGCCACTTCAGCTCGCTGACCGGCCTCGCAGCAAGCGCGGTTTCGTCGGCGGGGTCGGCGCTGTCGCCACTTTCCCAATAGATTTGTCCGCGATAGCTGCGCAGCGCCTGCCCCGCATGATCGACCCGCAGCGCGTGATCGTCGCGGGCTTCACGCAACTGGCGCAGCGCGTCGGTCAAGCGTGCAGCCGATGCGGCCGGCAGGCCGAGCGTGCGCATCCAGTAACGCAACAGGTTCAGCGCGCGATCGTCGTCGAGGGCGAGCAGCGCCGAGCGTGACAACGCGCGTGCTTCGTCACCTGCCGCCGTCTGCCTATCGATACGCGCGAGTTCGTCGAGTAGCCGCTGCGCCGACGCGGCGTGCGCGGCCGTGCGCGCCAATGCATCGCGAAAGCCGGGAAAGTGCGTGGCGAGTGACGGCAGCACATCGTGACGCAATGCGTTGCGCGCGTAACGCGTGTCGGCGTTCGATTCATCGTCGACCCAACGCAGGCCGCGTGAGCGTGCATAGTCTTCCAGCTGCGCGCGCAGCACGTGCAGCAGCGGCCGCACACGCGCCACCGCGGCGTTCGCGGGCCGATAGTCCGACGCCATCGCGGCCAGCCCGGCCAGCCCCGCGCCGCGCAGCAACTGCAACAACACGGTTTCGGCCTGATCGTCGGCATGCTGCGCGAGCCACAACGCCTGCACCCGTTGGTCGGTGCACAACGCGTCAAGCGCGCGATAACGCGCATCGCGTGCGGCGGCCTCGACACTCATCCCCGTCGCGTGCGAAACGTCGACGCGGCGAAACGCGAACACGACCCCACGCTCGCGCGCGAACGTCTCGCAATGCGCGAGCCATCGGTCGGCATTCGGGCTGAGCCCATGATGAACATGAAAAGCGACGCAGCGCGACGCACCTACACTGCTCACCGCCGCGTCGAGCAGCACGGTCGAATCCAGACCGCCGCTGAACGCAATGGCGATGCGCGCGTCCGCGGGCGCCGCGGCAAACGCCGCGCCGACCGCATCGAGAACGATGCGGTCGGCGGCGGGATGGGCGGAGGAGGTCACGGCGCTTGGCGCACACAGCGCCGCGTGAAGTGAACGCGCCGGGGCTTACGCGCCCGGCGTCGTTTCCTTGAACTTGCCGTACGCCATCAGCTTGTCGAAACGGCGCTGGCGCAAGTCGGTGCCGCTCATGCCCTGGAACTGGCGCAGCGAGTCGGCGAGCGCGCGGCGCAACATCGCCGCCATGCCCTTCGGATCGCGATGCGCGCCGCCGAGCGGTTCGTTGATGATCTTGTCGATCAGGCCGAGCGCCTTCAGACGATGCGCGGTCAAGCCCAGCGCTTCCGCCGCTTCCGGCGCCTTCGCCGCGCTCTTCCAGAGGATCGACGCGCAGCCTTCCGGCGAGATCACCGAATACGTCGAGAACTGCAGCATCATCACGGTGTCGCCCACCGCAACCGCGAGCGCACCGCCCGAGCCGCCTTCACCGATGATCGTCGCGATGATCGGCACCTTCAGTTCCGCCATCACATACAGATTGCGGCCGATCGCTTCCGACTGGCCGCGCTCTTCCGCACCGATGCCCGGATAGGCGCCCGGCGTATCGATGAATGTAAAGAGGGGCAAGCCGAATTTTTCGGCGAGGCGCATCAGCCGCTCAGCCTTCCGATAGCCCTCGGGACGCGGCATGCCGAAGTTGCGCAGCGCGCGCTCTTTCGTATCTCGGCCCTTCTGATGACCGATCACCATGCAAGGCTGGCCGTTGAAACGCGCCAGCCCGCCGACGATCGACAGGTCGTCCGAGTACGAGCGGTCGCCATGCAGTTCGTGGAAGTCGGTGAACAGTTCGTTCACGTAGTCGAGCGTATAAGGACGCTGCGGATGACGCGCGATTTGCGAAACCTGCCACGGCGACAAGTTCGTATACAGATCTTTCGTAAGCTGCTGGCTTTTCTTCGACAGCCGCTCGATTTCTTCCGAAATATCGACGGCCGAATCGTCCTGTACGAAGCGCAATTCTTCGATTTTCGCTTCGAGCTCGGCAATCGGCTGCTCGAAATCCAGAAAGGTGGTTTTCATTTGGTTTTTAATCCTTGGACTTACCGGCAGCGCGTATTCTAACCGCGCTCGCCCATGTCAAAACCATCCCAAAACTATCGAATCTCAAAATTCGATAGGCTGCAGACGCACCACTCGTTCATCATTCGTCGACCGGCAGCGGATCGAGACTGCGCCACATGTACCAGGTAGCGACGGTGCGCCACGGCTCCCAGTTCGCGGCCACTTCGCGCGCTTCGCTGCGCGTCACCGGCTCGCCGCTGAAATAGTTGACGCTGATCGCGCGAATCAGGCCGAGGTCGTCGAGCGGCAACACATCCGGGCGCGACAGATTGAAGATCAGGAACATCTCCGCGGTCCAGCGGCCGATACCGCGGATCTGCGTGAGTTCGGCGATCACCGCCTCGTCGTCCATCGACGTCCACTTGCCGATGTGCAATGCGCCCGACACGAAATGCTGCGCGAGATCCAGGATGTATTCGGTCTTGCGCTTGGACAATCCGCACGCCAACAGCTTTGCGTGACCGAGCTTGATGATCTGCTGCGGCACGAGCTTCGGGCATGCGCTTTCGATACGCTCCCACATTGCCTGCGCGGACGCCACCGAAATCTGCTGCCCCACCACCGAGCGCGCGAGCGTGACGAACGAATCGCCGCGGCTTAGCAAATGCACCGGGCCGAACTTCGGAATCAGCTTCTTCAGTATGCGGTCGCGCTTCACGAGATCGGCGCACGCCTTGTCCCAATACGCGGGGCGTGTGACCTCGGACGCGAGCCCGTCGATCTGCACCGGCACCGCGACTTCGGAATCGGTCGACACGCGCGATTTGCGGATCACTTCGCCCTCATGCAGCGTATCGGCCAGGAGTTCGTGAACGTCGCCGGCCAGTTCGGCCGGCAACTCGCCGTTGCCTTTCATACGTGCGCGCGCCGCGCGGGCAAGCGCAGGCTCGGTCGGCCCTGCTGCGCCGTTGCGCAAATGTTTTGCGGACGCTTTCCTTGCAGCCGTTGCACCGGCCTTGCCGCCTGCCTGCGAATTCGTCTGCGCACCTGCATGTGCCCCCGCATTTGCCCCTGCATGTGCCCCTCGTTTGGACGCCGAAGCGGATTTACCCGCCAATTTCCGCGCGCCCTTCACTGCTGCGTCGCTGCGTGTGCGGACCGGTTTGACTGTAGATGCCGTTCTAGTTTGAGACGCGGCGCGTTTAGCCGGCGTCTTCGTGGCCGTTGCCATCCTGCCTCCTGCCTGGCGAATCGATCAGAGGGAAATACGAGGTGCGCTCACACGCGCCGCCACTCGGTCAACCCGCCGGGTTTGTCTTCAAGTGCAACCCCGGCTTC
>DASXXR010000099.1:0-10115 GCA_036502945.1 Paraburkholderia sp.
GCATCGGCGCGCAGCACCTCGAAGATCAGGTCGTCGAGACGCGCTTTTTCGCCGCGATGCGGCACGCGGCCGAAGTGATGCGTGACGAACCCGCCGATCGTGTCGACTTCATCGTCTGAATAATGCGTGCCGAACTCTTCGTTGAACTGCTCGATCTCGGTCAGCGCGCGCACCCGGTAGCGTCCGTCCGGCGACGCGATGATGTTGCCGCTTTCCTCGTCGAAATCGTATTCGTCCTCGATATCGCCGACGATCTGCTCCAGCACGTCCTCGATCGTGATCAAACCCGCGACACCGCCATATTCGTCGACGACGATTGCAATGTGATTACGGTTCACCCGGAAGTCGTGCAAAAGCACATTCAGCCGCTTCGATTCGGGGATGAAGACCGCGGGGCGCAACATGCCGCGCACATCGAATTCTTCTTCCGCGTAGTAGCGCAGCAGGTCTTTCGCGAGCAGCACGCCGATCACGTTGTCACGATTGCCTTCGTACACCGGATAGCGCGAGTGCGCCTTCTCCAGCATGTAAGGAATGAAATCGTCTGGGGAGTCCGCGATGTTGATCGCGTCCATTTGTGCGCGGGGCACCATGATGTCGCGCGCGCTCAGCTCGGACACCTGGAACACGCCTTCGATCATCGACAGCGAATCCGCGTCGATCAGGTTGCGCTCGTGCGCGTCCTGCAGGATTTCGAGGAGTTCGCCGCGGGAATCAGGCTCGGGCGAGATGAAGTCTGTCAGTCGCTCGAGCAGCGAGCGCTTTTCAGGAGGTCTGTCGCTGGCAGATCGTCGACTGGGATACGTGTCGTTCATGGTGGTGCGCCCGGCCATGCCTGGCGCGCTGTTGCAGAGTGTTAAGGATACACCACGCGCATGGCAGGACCGTGTCCCGCCGGCGAGAGCCGCGCGGTGGGCGGGATTCCGGGTTGGCGGCGCGGCTGCAGCGCCGTGCGAGGCCGTTCTCGACGAAACGCCGAAGAAGCCGCGACCTGCGCTTTCATCCTAACTGATAACGCCCGCCAGGTGCGGCGAAGAAAAAAATGCGCGCCGCTCACGCGATTGCACCGGGCCACGCCCGCCTGCTTCACTCGCCATGCTGCTTTGCTTCGCTTTTGTCCGCTTCCTGCTGCTTTTCGCAGCGCGTCAACAGCGCCTCGAGTGCGCGGTCCGGCATTCCGCTTTTACGCAGCGCGTCGACGGTGCGGCGCACGTAGTCGAGTGTCGTGCCGTAGCGGCCGCACGCGCAATCGAACACGCTCGTGACGATCTGGTCGGACAGCTTGCCGGTGTAGGTCGGCACATCGCGGCGCATCACGAAGGCGAGCGCATCGACGCGGCGGCCGTCGGCGAGCACGCACGGCAGCCACGCCGGCCGATATGAGCCCATCGACATTTCGCGGCGCCACAGCGCTTCGAGATGCGGCATCGCGCCTTCGGCCGCGAGCCGGTATGCGATGCCGCTGCACGAGCCGCCCCGATCGAGCGCGAGCACCAGTCCGGGCTGTTCCGGCGTGCCGCGGTTCACGCGCGACCACAGATAAAGCCCGCGGTGATAGCCGTGCACCCGCGAGCGCATGGCTTCGACGGTCGGCAGCCCGGGGTTCCAGATCAGCGACCCGTAACCGAAGAGCCACAGATCGCGGGTTCCATCCCAATCGCGCAGCGCGGTGTGGAGCGATGCGCGCAATTCTTCATCCGAGAGGAGCCGCGGCTCGCCGAGCGCCGGCGGATAGCCGGGGCTCGGCGACAGGTGGGGCGGTGCGGGGTCGGGATGACGGGCGGTCACGGTGATTTCCCGGATGGACGGCGCTTAGCCGATGGCGATTAGTCTCGGCGAGCCTGAGTGAGTTTCACTGGTACGGGTCCGGAAAGCCGAGCGCGGCCAGCACTTCTGTTTCGATCGCTTCCATTTCCTGCGCATCCTCGTCGATCTCGTGATCGTAGCCTTGAGCGTGCAGCGTACCGTGAACCAAAAGATGCGCATAGTGCGCAGCGAGCGGTTTGCGCTGTTCCGCGGCTTCCTTTTCGACGACCGGACAGCACAGGATCAGGTCGCCCGTGACCGGGTCGTCGGTGGATTCGGCATACGCGAACGTCAGTACGTTGGTTGCGTAGTCTTTGCCGCGGTACGTGCGGTTCAGCGTGCGGCCCTCCTCGGCGTCGACGAAACGCACGGTCAACTCCGCGTCCGCGAAAAGCGCGGCCTTGATCCAGCTCGCGACCGCGGCGCGCGGCAGGATCGACTTATGTTCGGGCCACGCCTTCGCAGCGGGGAATTGCAGGTTCAGCGACAGTTTCGGGGCGCGGCTCATGCGTAACGAGTGGAAGGCGGGTTGGCGGCGATTAGCGGTTCCGGCGCACGACTTGCGTCAAATGGTGCTGGCGGCGTTGTCGTCTTTCCTCGCGTGCGCATCGTACGCATCGACGATTCGCGCGACGAGCGGATGCCGCACGACGTCCGCGCTGGTAAAGCGCGTGAGCGCGATGCCGCGCACGTTCGACAGCACCTGCTGCGCCTCGACCAGCCCGCTTTTATGGCCGCGCGGCAAATCAACCTGGGTCGTATCGCCGGTTACCACCGCCTTCGAGCCGAAACCGATCCGCGTGAGGAACATTTTCATCTGCTCCGGCGTCGTGTTCTGCGCTTCGTCGAGAATGATGAACGCATGGTTCAGCGTGCGGCCGCGCATATAGGCGAGCGGCGCGATTTCGATCATCTGCCGCTCGAACATCTTCGCGGTTTTGTCGAAGCCGAGCAGGTCGTATAGCGCGTCGTACAGCGGCCGCAGATACGGGTCGACTTTCTGCGCGAGGTCGCCCGGCAGGAAGCCGAGCCGTTCGCCGGCTTCCACGGCGGGGCGCGTCAGCACGATGCGCTTCACCTGATCGCGTTCGAGCGCATCCACCGCGCAGGCCACCGCCAGATATGTCTTGCCGGTGCCGGCCGGCCCGACGCCGAACGTCACGTCGTGTGAGATCACCTGCTTCAGATACTCGCGCTGCGCCGGCGTGCGGCCGCGCAGATCGGCACGGCGCGTATAAAGCTTCGGGCCGAGTTCTTCGAGATCGTCTTCGTTCGCGCTCGCCGGTTCATCGAACGGATGGTCCGGGTCGCGAAAACGCGGGTTCAGTGCATCGTCGCCGTTCGGACGGCCGTTGGTCGGATGGCGCGTCTCGACGAGCGCAAGCTGGATATCGTCGACCGACAGGGGCGCGCGGGCACTGTCGTAGAAGTTTTCGAGCGCGGTCAACGCGACTTTCGCGCCGCGGCCGCGGATGCTGATCCGGTGGCCGCGGCGTTGCAACGTGACGTCGAGTGCCTGTTCGATCTGCCGCAGGTTTTCGTCGAGCGGGCCGCAGAGGTTGGCGAGCCGCGCGTTGTCTTCGCGCGGTGCGGTGAATTCCAGATGTTGCTGAGTGGTCTTCAAGGCGTGGGGTCGATCCTGTCGGTGCGCGATGAACGGGTGGGCTGTTGGTCGCTCAGTGAGTGATTGCGGGTGCGTCGCCGTGCATCAGCACGAGTTCGCCGCGCAGTGAATGCGGATATGCATGGACGATCTTCACGTCGATCATCTGACCGATCAGCCGCGCGTGCGATTCGAGCGGCGCCGGGAAATTCACCACGCGGTTGTTCTCGGTGCGGCCGGCGAGTTCGGTGGCCGGGTCTTTGCGCGCCGGCCGTTCGACCAGAATGCGCTCGATCTTGCCGACCATCGCTTCGCTGATTCGCGCGACGTTTTCTTCGATCGTCGCCTGCAGATGTTGCAGGCGTTTTAATTTCGCTTCGCGCGGCGTGTCGTCGTGCAGGTTGGCCGCGGGCGTGCCGGGACGCGGGCTGTAGATGAACGAAAAGCTGGTGTCGTAGCCCATGTCGTGCACGAGCGCCATCATCTTGTCGAAGTCGTCTTCGGTTTCGCCGGGGAAGCCGACGATCATGTCCGTCGACAGCGACAGGTCCGGGCGGATCGCGCGCAGCCGGCGAATCACCGATTTGTATTCCAGCACCGTATAGCCGCGCTTCATCGCCATCAGGATGCGGTCGGAGCCGTGCTGCACCGGCAGGTGCAAATGGTTCACGAGTTTGGGCACCTTGGCATACGTGTCGATCAGACGCTGCGTGAATTCCTTCGGGTGCGACGTGGTGTAGCGGATGCGTTCGATGCCCGGGATATCGGCGACGTATTCGATCAGCGTCGCGAAGTCGGCGATTTCCGCCGAGCCCGATGTCAGCGCGCCGCGGTACGCGTTCACGTTTTGCCCGAGCAGCGTGACTTCGCGCACACCCTGGTCGGCGAGGCCCGCTACTTCGGTCAGCAAGTCGTCGAGCGGGCGCGACACTTCCTCGCCGCGCGTGTACGGCACGACGCAGTAGCTGCAGTATTTGCTGCAGCCTTCCATGATCGACACGAACGCGCTCGGCCCGTCCACGCGCGCCGGCGGCAGGTGATCGAATTTTTCGATTTCGGGAAACGAGATGTCGACCTGCGGACGGCCGCTCGCGCGGCGCGCGTTGATCATCTGCGGCAGGCGGTGCAGCGTTTGCGGACCGAACACGAGATCGACATAGGGTGCGCGCGAGATGATTGACGCGCCTTCTTGGCTTGCAACGCAGCCGCCGACGCCGATCAGCAGATTCGGATTCGCGTCCTTCAGTTCGCGTACGCGGCCGAGGTCGGAGAAGACTTTTTCCTGCGCTTTTTCACGTACCGAGCACGTGTTGAAGAGAATGACGTCCGCGTCTTCCGGGGAGTCGGTTTTGACGAGGCCTTCAGCGGCGCCGAGCACGTCGACCATCTTGTCGGAGTCGTACTCGTTCATCTGGCAGCCGAAGGTCTTTACATAAACTTTCTTGGTCATCTAGGGTTCGCCGTTCGCAGTGGTTGACCTGGGGGCGTCGTTAAGAGTGATGTGGGGCGCAAACCGGGCGGGCGCGCTCAATTGTTGCTCAGAATTGTTCGTTTGCAGCGTAGTCCAACATTATAGCCCCTCGCCGTGCGCCCCTTCCGGGGCCGGGTTCACTGCTGCAGCGCCCGCCGGCAAGCCGCAGCGGGGCTCCAGGCGGCGCCCGTGGTTGGTTTCGCGAGCGGTTTTGGCGCTGTGCGGCGACAATACACCACTAGGACAAACCCGGAGGCACGGACATGCATCTCGATCATGCGACGATCGTCACCCCCGATCTCGACGGGGCCAAACGCTTCTTCGTCGACATTGCAGGCCTGACGGAGGGCGCGCGCCCTCCGTTTCGCGTCGACGGTTTCTGGCTCTACGCCGACGGGCGGCCTGTGATCCACCTGATCGAGGCCACGCTGCCCGGCCAGTCAGGGCGCGCGGTGCCGCGCATCGACCACATCGCGTTCCGGATCGACAGTCGCGACGCGTGGCGAGCGCTGCTGCAGCGCATGAATGCGGCCGGCGTCGCCCATCAGCTCTCGGAAGTGCCGCTCACGAATGAAGCGCAAGTGTTCGTCGCGCTTGCGCCCGGTGTCGTCGTCGAATTCGTGACGGCGGCGCGCAACGCGGTTTAACACCCTGCGTGGAGCGTTTCGGATGCCCATCTACCGCAGCGCGCGCGTTTCGCGTCACGGTGAACCTGGAGACGCCGCCGCGCGCGGTGCTACCGTCGTGGGCCGTTTGCTATGACTGCACGTCGCCGAATTCGCCGCGTATTCCGGCCTCGACCAGTGCGGGCAATTCATCCATGTGCTGCATGATGCGGGTGATGCCCATATTGCGCAGCACGTCGGCGTAACCATCGGGAATGTGGCTCGCGCCGACAAACGCAATCGTCTTCATGCCGGCCGCGCGCGCCGCACTCAGGCCGGCGATGCTGTCCTCCACGACGAGGCAGCGCGCCGGTTCGACGCCGAGCTGCCGCGCGGCGAACAGATACACATCCGGAAGTGGCTTGGGCCGCGCGACCTGCTCGGCGCTGAACACGCGCTGCGCGAAGCGTTCGGTGAGGCCCGCGCGCCGCACCGACGCGCTCACGCGCGAGAGCCGGCTATTCGATACGACCGCGGCCGGCAGCGTCACATGACGCAGCGCATCGCGCACGCCGTTAATCGGGCTGAGCGACGACGCGAGCGCCGCTTCGACGTTGCGTTCGACGGTCTGAAGAAAATCGGCGGGCAGCGCAATGCCGAAGGTCGTCTCGAGGCCTTCGAGGAAGCGTAAAGTCTGCTGGCCGAACGCGGTCTTCACGATTTCTTCGAACTCGAGGCCGGGAAACGCGGCCGCCAGGGTTTCGGCCAGCACGCGGTCGGCGATGACTTCGCTGTCGACGAGCACGCCGTCGCAGTCACAGATGAGGTGGTCGATCATGCGGAGAACTGAAAGCGGGGGACGCGGCGCGCGACTTTAACTTCGGGTGGCTTTGAATGGTCGCGCGCCGACGAAAAGCGACATGATACGTGCGCAGGCAGTATTCAGCTTGCGTCGGCCCATGCTTTCGCGGCGCGCACCGCCCGCTCCCAGCCGGTGCGACACTGCGTGACTTCGGCTTCGGCCATCGCGGGTGAAAAGCGATGGTCGAGCTTCCACTGGCTTTGCAGTTCGTCGACATCCTTCCAGTAGCCGACCGCGAGCCCCGCGAGATAGGCGGCGCCGAGCGCCGTCGTCTCGCTGACCTGAGGGCGCACTGCGTCGACACCGAGAATATCGGCTTGAAACTGCATCAGCAGATTGTTCGAGCACGCGCCGCCATCCACGCGCAATTCGCCGATGCGGATCGCCGAGTCGGCCTCCATCGCTTTCAGCACGTCGAGCGACTGATACGCGATCGAATCGAGCGCCGCACGCGCGATATGCGCGGATGTCGTGCCGCGCGTCACGCCGAATAGCGTGCCGCGCGCGCGGGCGTTCCAGTGCGGCGCGCCGAGCCCGGCGAACGCGGGCACCAGATAGACGCCGTCGCTATGCGGCACGCTGCGCGCGAGCGCTTCGATTTCCGCCGCGCTGCGAATGATGCCGAGGCCGTCGCGCAGCCATTGCACGACGGCGCCCGCGATGAAGATGCTGCCCTCGAGCGCATAGTCGACCCGGTCGCCGATCTGCCAGGCGATCGTCGTGATGAGGTTGTTGCTTGATTCGATCGGGGCCGCGCCAGTGTTCATCACGAGGAAGCAGCCGGTGCCGTACGTGTTCTTCACCATGCCCGAGCGCGTGCACATCTGGCCGAACAGCGCCGCGTGCTGATCGCCCGCGATGCCGGCGAGCGGGATGTCCGATGCGAACAGCGTGGTTTGCGTCGGCCCGTACACCTCCGACGACGGGCGCACTTCCGGCAGCATGCTGCGCGGAATGTCGAGCGCGGCGAGCAGTTCGTCGTCCCACTGCAGCGTGTGGATGTTGAACAGCATCGTGCGCGATGCGTTGGTGACGTCGGTGATATGCAGGCCGCGCTTCGTGAAGTTCCACACGAGCCAGCTGTCGACGGTGCCGAATGCGAGCCGTCCTTGCCGCGCTTTGTTGCGCGCGCCTTCGACGTTATCGAGTATCCAGCGGATCTTGGTTGCCGAGAAATACGAGTCGATCGGCAGGCCGGTTTTCGCGCGGATCTTTTGCTCGAGTCGTTGTGCCTTCAACTGATCGCAGAAGTCGGCTGTGCGGCGGTCCTGCCAGACGATCGCGTTGTACACCGGCTGGCCGGTCTCGCGGTCCCATACGATGGTTGTTTCGCGCTGGTTCGTGATGCCGATCGCCGCAATCGATGTGCCGCTCACGCCGGCGCGGGTGACCGCTTCCGCGGCTACGCCGGCTTGGGTCGACCAGATTTCCCGCGGATCGTGTTCGACCCAGCCAGGGCGCGGATAGAATTGTTCGAATTCCTTTTGCGCGGTCGACACGACGTTGCCGTTGCGGTCGAACAGCATCGCGCGGGAACTGGTGGTGCCCTGGTCGAGCGCGAGGATGTATTGATCCTGCATTTGTCTCTTCTCCATGCTTTCTTGACCGTCGGTGCGGGTCACGCGCAACGCGGCAGCTGCGCGTACCGTGCGTGTGCGGCGCTCGCGTGCTGCTGCGATTGTTGCATGCAGGCCGGCGACCGTGGCGGCGTTATACGTGTTGAGCCGGCGTTTCGCGCGCAAACCATGCGTCGATGTCGCGCGTGACGGCGTCGAGCGTGCCGGATTCGACGTGTAGCCCGCGTTTCGTGCGGCGCCACAGCACGTCGTGCGCGCTGCGCGCCCATTCGGTTTCGCGCAGATAGCGCAGTTCGGCTTCGTAGAGATCGGGCGCGAACGCATAGCCGAGTTCCGCGAGCGAACCCGCATGCCCGACGACGCGCGCCGCACGCGTGCCGTATGCACGCGCATAGCGGCGCGCGAGCGAAGCGGGCAGCCAGGCGTGCTGTTGCTGGAATTGCGCCGTGAAGCGCTCGAAGTCGGCTTCGGCGATGTCGCCGCCCGGCAGCGGCGCGCCGGCTGTCCACGCGTCGGCGCCGATATGCAGCGCACGGGTGAGTTCGTCGACGGCTTCTTCCGCGAGCTTGCGAAACGTCGTGATCTTGCCGCCGAATACCGACAGCAGCGGCGCGTCGCCCGCCGGCGCGTCGAGTTCAAGCCGGTAGTCGCGCGTGACCGCGGACGGGTTGTCCGCATTTTCGTCTTCGAGCAGCGGCCGCACGCCCGAATAGGTCCAGCAGACATTGCGCGGCGAAATCGGGCGCTTGAAATAGCGATTGATCGAGTCGCACAGGTACTGGGTTTCTTCAGGCGTAATCGCCACACGCGCCGGGTCGCCGCGGTATTCGATATCCGTCGTGCCGATCAGCGTGTAATCGCCTTCGTAGGGAATCGCGAAGATGATGCGCTTGTCGGGGTTCTGGAAGATGTACGCGTGGTCGTGGTCGAACAGCCGCCGCGTGACGATGTGGCTGCCCTTGACGAGCCGTACGCTGTAGTTCGCGGCGTGCCCGAGCGCACCATGAAGCAGTTCGCCGACCCAGGGCCCAGCTGCGTTCGCGATCGCGCGGGCCTGCACATCGAGCGTCGTGCCGTCGGCGCGCACCAGCTGCGCGTGCCATTCGCCGTCCGCGCGCGACGCGCTGACGAGCTTCGTACGCGTGCGCACCTGCGCGCCATGTTCGCTCGCATCGAGCGCATTTAGCACGACGAGCCGCGCGTCGTCGACCCAGCCGTCCGAATAGACGAACCCGCGCCTGATCGAGTCGACGAGCGGCCCGCCCGCCGGATGCCTGCGCATGTCGATGCCACGCGAACCGGGCAGCAGTTCGCGGCGCGCGAGATGATCGTAAAGGAACAGGCCGGCGCGGATCAGCCACGCGGGCCGCAGATCCGGCACGTACGGCATTACGAAGCGCAGCGGCCACATGATGTGCGGGGCGGCGCGCAGGAGCGTCTCGCGTTCCTGCAGCGCCTTGCGCACGAGGCCGAACTCGCGGTATTCGAGGTAGCGCAGGCCGCCGTGAATCAGCTTCGTGCTCGCCGACGACGTATGCGACGCGAGGTCGTCCTGTTCGCACAGCAGCACCGAAAGTCCGCGCCCGGCTGCGTCGCGGGCGATGCCCGCGCCGTTGATTCCGCCGCCCACGACGAGCAGGTCGAAGCTGGAGTCTTGCGCCACCGGTTGTGCCCTTGTACTGGTCGGAAGAAAGCAAATCGAAATGTTTATGTTCGTTTTCGAACTCTAATGAACATATTCGAAAAAGTAAAGTTCACGCTGCGCCATCGTTGGAGTCATCGCTGCCGGCGTGGTGGCGCGCCGCGCCGGGTCGGACGATACTTTGGGCACAGTCATTTCGAGGTGAAACATGCGTGTACTCTGGACGGTCGGCGTCGCAGCGCTCCTCGCAGGATGCGTTAGCACGCCGAGTCTCAATGGGACGGTCGGCGCGCCGTCGTTTGCGGATTTGCAGCAGATGTGCGGTCCGCAGACAGTGGATTACGGGCAGGACGCGCAGTCGGTGTATGTGACGCTCTTCGATGCGTATGTCGCGAGCCGGCGTGGCGGATTGACGAAAGACAATTACTGCGCGTTCCAGCAGTCGATTGCGCGGCAATACTCGGCGCTGGGCACGAGCACCGATCCGCAGGTGCGCAATCAGTGGGTGACGTTCTTCAACGAACAGCGCGTGAAAGCGCTTAGCTGGCG
>DASXXR010000100.1:0-6967 GCA_036502945.1 Paraburkholderia sp.
CGAAGAGTTCGGCACGCATTATTCAGACGATGAAGTCGACACGATCGGCGGGTTCGTCACGCATCACTTCGGCCGCGTGCCGCATCGCGGCGAAAAAGCGCGTCTCGACGACCTGATCTTCGAGGTGCTGCGCGCCGATGCGCGGCAAATCCACGTGCTGCTGGTGCGCCGCGATCCGCTCGCGGGCCAGCGCGAGCGCGACGCACAACACGTACAGACCTGATTCCCTTTTTCGCTTTTCACGCCTACCGCAAGCAACAATGGCCGACCCGATCCCTACCCGTCTGCGCCGTGGCGTGACGCCCGCCGCCGCGGTAGCGGGCGGTCGCACGCTGCCGCGGTGGCACTACTTCGTAGCGTTCGCCGCCGGTGCGGCCAACACGCTTTCGTTCGCGCCGACGCCGCACGGCGGCTGGCTCGAACTCGCGATCTTCGTATTCTTCTATGCATGGCTCACGCGCACAACCGGCTGGAAGAGCGCCGCATTGACGGGCGGCGCGTTCGGCTTCGGCAACTATGTGACGGGCGTCTGGTGGCTGTATGTGAGCATGCACGACTACGGCGGGATGGCCGCGCCGCTTGCGGGCGCCGCGCTGGTGCTGTTCTCGCTGTACCTCGCGGTTTATCCGGCACTCGCCGCCGGCGTGTGGTCGTTCTGCGCCGGGCACGCGCGCAACGGCAAGATCGACGACACACCGTTCTCGCCAACATGGCACGGCGCGTTCGCGTTCGCCAGCGCATGGGCGATCGGCGAGTGGCTGCGCGGCACGGTATTCACCGGGTTTCCGTGGCTCGCAAGCGGTTATGCGCAGGTTGATGGGCCGTTCGCCGGTTTCGCGCCAGTCGCGGGCGTGTACGGCGTCGGCTGGATGCTCGCGTTGACGGCTGCGTTGATCGCGCAGGCCTTGCTGCGCGCGCGCGGCAAGGCGCGCAATGCCGGTGCGGCGGGGAGTGCGGATGGTGCGGACGGCTCTCGCACAGCGCGTGTGGCGACGCCTGCGGCGATCGCCGTGGCGCTGATCGCCGCGAATCTGCTGCTGCCGTTCGTCGAGTGGACGGTGCCGGCCAACGCGACGCTCACCGTGCGGCTGCTGCAAGGCAACGTCAAGCAGGAGATGAAGTTCGAACAAGCGGGCGTGACGGCGGCGATCGATCAATATCGGCAGATGATTACGGCGAAACCCGCCGACCTGATCGTCACACCGGAAACCGCCATTCCAGTGCTCGCGCAGGAAGTGCCGCAATCGTTCGCGCTGCCGGTCCGCCAGTTCGCCGACTCGACCGGTTCCGCGATCCTGTTCGGCGCGATCGGCGGCACGATCACGCCGGAGGGCCGCGTCGTCGACTATACGAACAGCCTGTTCGGCATCACGCCCGGCACGCGCGGCGTGTACCGCTACGACAAGCATCATCTGGTGCCATTCGGCGAATTCGTGCCGTGGGGGTTCCACTGGTTCGTCAACCTGATGAGCATTCCGCTCGGCGATTTCGCGCGCGGCGCACCCGTGCAGAAACCGTTCTTCGTGCATAACCAGCCGATCGCCGTCGATATCTGCTACGAGGATATCTTCGGCGAAGAGATCGCGCGCACGATACGCGAGAGCGACACGCCAGCGGGCGTGCTGGTCAACTCGACGAATCTCGCGTGGTTCGGCAACACGATCGCGCTCGACCAGCACCTGCAGATCGCGCGGATGCGTTCAATGGAGACCGGTCGGCCGATGCTGCGCGCGACCAACACCGGCGCGACCGCGGCAATCGATGCGCACGGCAACCTGATCGGCCGCCTGCCGGCGTTCACCGTCGGCTCGCTCGACGCAACGATCCAGGGCACATCCGGCGAGACGCCGTATGTGACGAGCGGCAACAACACCGTGCTTGCGGTATCGCTGTTTCTGCTCGCCTTCGGCTTTGCATTCGGGCCTGCACGTGGGGATCGCGGCCGCGCGCAGCGCCGCGATCAGGACGCGAAGCGCGACGACGGCCCGTGAGCCGCAACGCATAAGCCGCTCCGCACAACACGGAAAGTCGCAACGCACCGGCAATCCGGTAAAATTCACGGTTTTAGCACCGAACCGCGCAACAAGGCCGGCTGCCGGTATGACTGGGTAACACCGCCCGGCCATACCGGCAGCGAGACTACAGCGCGTGCCGCACTCCCCGCCTAAAAGGCATTTCATGCTCACGTTTCAGCAAATCATCCTGACGCTGCAATCCTATTGGGACAAGCAGGGTTGCGCGCTGCTCCAGCCGATCGACATGGAAGTCGGCGCGGGCACCTCGCACGTCCATACGTTCCTTCGAGCGATCGGCCCCGAGCCGTGGCGCGCGGCCTACGTGCAGCCGTCGCGGCGTCCGAAGGACGGCCGCTACGGCGAGAACCCGAACCGTCTGCAGCATTACTACCAATACCAGGTCGTGCTAAAGCCGGCGCCGGAAGACATCCTCGATCTGTACCTCGGTTCGCTCGCAGCGCTCGGCTTCGATCTTCAGCAGAACGACGTGCGCTTTGTCGAAGACGACTGGGAAAACCCCACGCTTGGCGCGTGGGGCCTCGGCTGGGAAGTGTGGCTGAACGGTATGGAAGTGACACAGTTCACGTACTTCCAGCAAGTGGGCGGCCTCGACTGCAAGCCGGTGCTCGGCGAAATCACCTACGGCCTCGAGCGTCTCGCGATGTATCTGCAGAAGGTCGAAAACGTCTACGACCTCATCTGGACCGAGTGGGAAGAACAAGGCCCGAACGGCCCGGAAACGCGCCGCCTCACCTATGGCGACGTGTACCACCAGAACGAAGTCGAACAGTCCACGTACAACTTCGAACACGCCAACGTCGATCTGCTGTTCACGTTCTTCAACAGCCACGAAGCCGAAGCGAAGCGGATGATCGAAGCGCAGATCGCGCTGCCCGCTTATGAACTGGTGCTGAAGGCCGCGCATACGTTCAACCTGCTCGATGCGCGCGGCGCCATTTCGGTTACCGAGCGCGCCGCTTATATCGGCCGTATTCGCGCGCTGTCGAAGCTCGTCGCGCAGGCCTATTACGATTCGCGCGAAAAGCTCGGCTTCCCGATGCTCGGCAACCCGGTACACGCCGTGCCCGGCCTCACGACCGACGAACAGGATGCCGCGATGCCCGCCTGGGCGCCGCCGCTCAAAGTCGAACGCCCGATCGACACGGACTGACGAGACCACGAACACATGACGCATCCCCATCAAGCCACCCTGCTCGTCGAACTGCTCACCGAAGAATTGCCGCCGAAGGCGCTCGCGCGTCTTGGCGATGCGTTTGCCGAAGGCATTGTGCAGCGCCTAGCGGCGCGCGATCTGCTCGAAGGCGAACTGTCGTTTGAACGCTATGCGACGCCGCGCCGTGTCGCTGTGACCGTGAACAACGTCCGCACGGTCGCGCCGGAAAAACAGCTGCGCGAGAAAGTGCTGCCGGTGTCCGTCGCGCTCGACGCGAACGGCCAGCCCACCGCGCCGCTCGCGAAGAAGCTCGCGGCGCTCGGCTTCCCCGACTTCCCGGTGAGCGACCTCGAGCGGGCGCCGGACGGCAAGGCCGAAGCGTTCTTCCTGCGCCATACGGCGCCCGGCGCGACGCTCGCCGAAGGGTTGCAGGCCGCGCTCGAAGAAACGCTCGCGAAGCTGCCGATTCCAAAGGTCATGAGCTACCAGCGTCCGGACGGCACGAATGTGCAGTTCGTGCGCCCGGTGCATCGCCTGACTGTGCTGCACGACAATCAGATCGTGCCCGTCGCCGCCTTCGGCATCGATGCCGACGATACGACGCTCGGCCATCGTTTCCTGTCGGAAGGCTTCGTGCAGATCCAGCACGCGAATGCGTACGCGGAAACGCTGCGCCATCGCGCTCACGTCATCGCGAATTTCGCCGACCGCAAGGAAGTGATCCGCACACAGTTGCTCGCGCAAGCAAACGGCGACCAGGTGGTGATGCCCGAGGCGCTGCTCGACGAAGTGACGTCGCTGGTCGAATGGCCGGTCGTGTATTCGTGCCGCTTCGAGGACGAATTCCTGCAGGTGCCGCAGGAATGCCTGATCCTCACGATGCAAACGAACCAGAAGTACTTCGCACTCACCGATGCAAACGGCAAGCTGCGCTCGCGCTTTCTGATCGTATCGAACATCGAGACGAAGACGCCGGGCGATATCGTCGAAGGTAACGAGCGCGTCGTGCGCCCGCGCCTCGCCGATGCGAAGTTCTTCTTCGAGCAGGACAAGAAGAGGCGGCTCGCAGACCGCGTGCCGCTGCTCGCGAACGTCGTCTATCACAACAAGCTCGGGTCGGCGCTGCAACGCGTGGAACGCGTCGAGGCGCTGGCGGGCGAAATCGCTGCCTTGACCGGCGCCGACGTCGCGTTGGCCAAACGCGCCGCACGTCTCGCGAAGGCCGACCTGCTGACCGATATGGTCGGCGAGTTCCCCGAGCTGCAAGGCACGATGGGCACGTACTACGCGCGCCACGACGGCGAGCCGGAAGAAGTTGCGCGCGCGTGCTCGGAACACTATCAGCCGCGTTTTTCCGGCGACGCTTTGCCCACCACCGCCACCGGCACGGCCGTCGCGCTCGCGGACAAACTTGAAACGCTCGTCGGCATCTGGGGCATCGGCCTGCAGCCGACCGGCGAGAAAGATACGTTCGCGCTGCGCCGCCATGCACTCGGCGTGCTGCGCATTCTCGTCGAGAAGCAGTTGCCGGTCGATCTGGCCGAATTGCTGCGTGCCGCCCATGCGCAATTCGCCGCCGTGCCGAACGTCGCCGAATCGACGCCCGCGCTCTATGAATTCTTCATGGACCGCCTGCGCGGCCTGCTGCGCGAACGCGGCTACACGACCGGCGAAATCGACGCGGTGCTCGCGCTGAACCCGACGCATCTTGACGACGTCGTCGCGCGGCTCGACGCGGTGCGAGAATTCGCGGCGCTGGCCGAAGCCGCTTCGCTGGCGGCAGCGAACAAGCGGATCTCGAACATCCTGAAGAAGTCCGACGGCGCCGTGGCGAACGGCGTCAATGCCGCGCTGCTCGTCGAAGCGGCCGAGCAAGCCTTGCATGCGCAGCTTGAACAGGTCGCGCCGCGCGTGCAGTCGCAGCTCGCCGCGCGCCAGTACACCGGCGCGCTGTCCGCGCTCGCGGCGCTGCGCGAACCCGTCGATACGTTCTTCAACGATGTGATGGTCAACGTCGACGATCCGGCGTTGCGCGCCAACCGTCTGGCCTTGCTCGGCGCACTGCATCAGCAGATGAACTGCGTCGCCGACATTTCCCGACTCGCCGCCTGAGCGCCGCACCATGCCGATAAGCGCAAAAAAACTGGTTGTACTGGACCGTGACGGCGTGATCAACGTCGACTCCGACGCGTTCATCAAGTCGCCCGACGAATGGGTCGCGCTGCCCGGCAGCCTCGAAGCGATCGCTCGCCTGAATCAGGCCGGTTATCGCGTCGCGATTGCAACCAATCAATCGGGCATCGGCCGCGGCCTCTTCGACATGGCGGCGCTCAACGACATGCACGAGAAGATGCACCGGATGGCGGCGTCGGCCGGTGCGCGCATCGACGCGATTTTCTTTTGCCCGCACACCGCCGACGATCAATGCGAATGCCGCAAGCCCAAACCCGGCATGCTGAAGTCGATCTGCGAGCGCTACGAGATCGATCCGAAGGACACGCCGGCCGTCGGCGACGCGCTGCGCGACCTGCAGGCCGCCGCGGCGCTCGGCTTCGCTCCCCATCTCGTGTTGACCGGCAAAGGGCGCAAGACGCTCGCCGAGGGCGGCCTGCCCGAAGGCACCGTCGTGCACGACGATCTGCGCGCGTTCGCGCTAGACTTCCTTGCTGAAGAACAGGAGTGATGCGTATCGCGCGCATTCTCCGCACTCACTGAACTCTCCCGATGCGCTTTCTCCGCTCCCTTCTGCTGCTGGTCTTCCTCGCCGTCTTCACGATTCCGTATGCGACGGCCTGCTTCATTGCTTTCCCCTTCATGCGCGCAGACCACCGCTACTGGATGGCGGTCGGCTGGTGCCGGTCGGTACTCGTTGTCGTGCGCTGGCTGAACGGCATTCGCTATGCGATTCGCGGTTACGAGAATCTGCCCGACGGCCCGGCCGTGCTGCTGTCGAAGCATCAGTCCGCGTGGGAGACGTTCGCTTTTCCCGCGTTGATGCCGCGGCCGCTGTGTTACGTATTCAAGCGCGAGTTGCTGTATGTGCCGTTCTTCGGCTGGGCGCTGGGCATGCTGAAAATGGTGCAGATCGACCGCAAGGAAGGGAAGAATGCTTTCGCTTCCGTAACGAGGCAAGGCCGGCACAGAATGGCCGAAGGCGCATGGGTCATCATGTTTCCCGAAGGCACGCGCACGCCGACCGGCAAGCAGGGCAAATACAAGACCGGAGGCGCGCGTTTCGCTATCGCCGCCGGCGCACCGGTCGTGCCGATCGCCCATAACGCCGGGCGCGTGTGGCCTCGCAACTCGTTCATCAAATATCCGGGTATAGTCACGGTGTCGATTGGCCAGCCGATCGACACCACCGGGCTCACGCCCGACGAAGTGAACACGCGCGTCGAAACATGGATCGAAGCCGAGATGCGCCGCATCGATCCTGGCGCCTATAGCGCAGGGCAGAATACGCCCGCCGCAGCGCAAATCTGACGCGTTCACGCCGCCTCTTCGACGTTGAGACGGCGTCTTAGCGCGAAGCGAGTCCGATGCAGAAGTCTCCTACGCCGCAACCCGCTGCGGCGCTCGATAGCCGGCAACTCGATCTGCTCTTCGAAGAGCCCGGCCTGTCTCAGTCGCCCGCGTTGCAGAAGCCGGCGGTTCCACTCGCGCCCGATGGGTCGAAGCTGCGCCACATCACGCTGGGCGCCCGTTCGCTCTACTATCAGTTGAAGCGCTCGTCGCGCCGTTCGATCGGCTTTGCGATCGACGGCAACGGCCTCACGAT
>DASXXR010000101.1:0-2019 GCA_036502945.1 Paraburkholderia sp.
TTCGATGGGCAAGACGGCGTTATCGATGAACATCGGCGAATACGTCGCGGTCGAGTACGGTTTGCCGGTGGCGGTGTTCTCGATGGAAATGCCGGGCACCCAACTCACCATGCGTATGCTCGGCTCGGTCGGCCGGCTCGATCAGCACCGGATGCGCACCGGCCGCCTCACCGACGAAGACTGGCCGAAGCTCACGCACGCGGTGCAGAAGATGAGCGAAGCGCAGATCTTCATCGACGAAACCGGCGGCCTGAACCCTATGGAATTGCGCTCGCGGGCGCGGCGGCTGTCGCGGCAATGCGGCAAGCTCGGGCTCATCATCGTCGACTATCTGCAACTGATGAGCGGCTCGTCGACGGGCGAAAACCGTGCGACTGAAATCTCCGAAATCTCGCGCTCGCTGAAGAGCCACGCGAAAGAGCTCGACGTACCGGTGATCGCGCTGTCGCAGTTGAACCGCGGTCTCGAGCAGCGTCCGAACAAGCGTCCGGTGATGTCGGATCTGCGCGAGTCGGGCGCCATCGAGCAGGACGCGGACGTGATTCTCTTTATCTATCGCGACGAAGTCTACAACCCGGACAGCCCGGACAAGGGCACCGCCGAGATCATCATCGGCAAGCAGCGTAACGGGCCGATCGGCCCGATTCGCCTCACGTTCGTCGGGCAATTCACGAAGTTCGAGAACTTCTCGGGCGCGCAGAGTTTCTACGGAAGCGAGTAAGGGCGCGTCAAGCCGCGCCTGCAGCTTGTAGCGGAACCACCACGAATGGCTGTCTAAAGTCAGTGCCCCGGCGTCCGCGGTACTCGGGGCTGCCGGCGGGTGGTTCGGCCACCGGTTCCTGTAAAAACCGCAACGCAGAGACCAGGCACCGCGCTCAGATGAGCGGCGCGCTGCCTCCATCCATCGGGATCAGCGCGCCGGTCACATAGCTCGCGCGGCGGCTTGCCAGAAACAGCGCGACATCCGCAATCTCTTCAGGTTTCGCATAGCGCCCGAGCGGCACGTTCGCTTCGCCGCGCGCACGCGCTTCGGCGGTATCGACACCTTGCTGCGCGGCCTCCAGCTTCAACGCTTCTTCGACGCGCTCGGTCAGCGTCGCGCCCGGGTTGATCGCGTTGATCCGAATGCCATAGCGCGCGTGATAGTGCGCGAGGCCGACGGTCGCCAGCATCAGCGCGGCGTTCGCGGCGCCGCCGGCGATGTGGATATCGCTCGCGAACTTGCCGCCCATGCCGATGATGTTGACGATCGTGCCGGGCTCGCGCGCTTCGCCGGATTTCACGCGCGCCACCATGCGGCGCAGCACTTCCTGCTGCGGGTAGATATACGGAAAGTACTTCGCTTCCATCGTCGCCTTGAACGCGTCCGCGTCGAGCGCCTCGGGATCGTAGCGGCGCGCGGCGCCGGCGCTGTTGACGAGAATGTCGATCGGCCCGACAGCTTGCGTCGCTTCCTCGACGACATCGGCTGCGCTGTGCGGATCGTGCAGGTCGGCGCGCGTCAGATGGATGTGCAAGCCTTCGCTTGCCAGTTGCTCACGGGCGCGTGCGAGGTTGGCCGGGTCGCGCGAGACGATTGCGACTTTCGCGCCTTCGACGGCAAATGCGCGCGCACACGCGAGACCGATGCCTTTGCTGCCGCCGGTAATCAGAACGACTTTGTCTTTGAGTCCGAGATCCATCGCATTCACCTACCGTCTTGAAATATCGGAAACGATAGCAGACGCGCGCGCGTCCCGGTTGGCAAATACTCGTTGCGCGGGTTGTCGACGGGCCGATGCCTGCGACAGGCTTTCGATACCGCGCCCGTCGGCTTGCGCTCGTGAGTCTGTCTGTCCGGAGCTGCGCGGTTAGTAGCGGCTGTTGGCGAAACCGGCGATCGGGTCGTCGTCGGTTTGCGTCGGGGCGGGGATGCCGCGCGAGGCGGTCGATGCGCGCATGATCTGCACGCCGCCCGTGTCGCCGGCAGGGCGCTGTGATTCTTGTGCCTGCTCGGCCTGGCGCGCCGCGATGGCGGCG
>DASXXR010000102.1:0-12448 GCA_036502945.1 Paraburkholderia sp.
AGACGCACCGTCGACGTCGACGCATTCTGCTCATGGTCCGCATGCAGAATCAGGATGCGGTCGAGCGCGCGCACCAGCACTTCATTGACCTGATACTCTTCACACGGATTCGAGAACATCATCCGCATGAAGTTCGCGCTATACGAAAGATCGTTCTGCGGATAGACAAACGGCTGACCGATGCTGTACTTGTACGCCATCGCGACGAGCGTCGGCAGCTTCGCGATCATGCGGATCGCGGACACTTCACGGTGACGCGGATTGGTGATGTCGAGCGAGTCGTGATAGAACGCCGACAATGCGCCGACCGCCGCCACCAGAATCGCCATCGGATGCGCGTCGCGGCGGAAGCCGCGGAAGAAGAACTGCATTTGCTCATGCACCATCGTGTGACTCGTGACCGTCTTCACGAACTCGTCCTTCTCCTGCGCGTTCGGCAGTTCGCCCTTCAGCAGCAGGTAGCAGGTCTCGAGAAAGTCAGCGTTCTGCGCGAGTTCGTCGATCGGGAAACCGCGGTACAGCAGCTCGCCCTTGTCTCCGTCGATGTACGTGATCGCTGAGTTGCACGCCGCCGTCGACATGAAACCGGGGTCGTACGTGAACTTGCCGGTCTGACCGTATAGTTTGCGGATATCGATCACGTCCGGGCCCAACGTGCCCTTGTAGATCGGCATTTCGACGCTCGGCGAATTGTCGCTGAACGATAGCGTGGCTTTAACATCTGACGGGGTCATAGCACATCCTCAATCGAAGTATGGGAAAGGTTTCGATAGTTTTGCATGCCTGGCTCAATTCAACTGGGTACGCACCATGACGCTCACACGGTACGCAACCGCTCCAGGACCCGCGCGACGTCGGCGTCGGCGAGGTCGCCTTCCGGCTCCTTGCGGCACAGCAGCAAGTCCATCAGGTCGTTATCGCTCAGCTCCAGCAGGCGCGTCAGCGCGCCTACGTCCGCATCACTGAGGTCATGCTCATATCGGCTGAAAAAACGTTCGAAGATCAGATCGTTTTCCAGCATGCCGCGCCGCGCGCGCCAGCGTAGGCGTGCGCGGCGTAGAGGGTCGGACTGATGCGATGATCCGTCCATCTCAGACAGCGCGGCGCACCATCAATTCCTTGATCTTGCCGATCGCCTTCGTCGGATTGAGGCCCTTCGGGCACACATCGACGCAGTTCATGATCGTATGGCAACGGAACAGACGGTACGGATCTTCCAGGTTGTCGAGGCGTTCACCCGTCGCTTCGTCGCGGCTGTCCGCAATGAAGCGATAGGCTTGCAACAGGCCAGCCGGGCCGACGAACTTGTCCGGGTTCCACCAGAAACTCGGGCACGACGTCGAGCAGCTCGCGCACAGAATGCACTCATACAGGCCGTCCAGCTCGTCGCGCTCTTCGGGCGACTGCAGGCGTTCCTTTTCAGGCGGCGGCGTATCGTTGATCAGGTACGGCTTGATCGAGTGATACTGGTTGAAGAACTGCGTGAAGTCGCAGATCAGGTCGCGCACGACGGGCAGACCCGGCAGCGGACGCAGCACGATCTTCTGCGGCAGTTCGTTCAGGTTCGTCAGGCACGCCAGACCATTCTTGCCGTTGATGTTCATTGCGTCCGACCCGCACACGCCTTCGCGGCACGAACGGCGGAACGACAACGTTTCATCGAGGGCTTTCAGCTTGACGAGCGCGTCGAGCAACATGCGTTCGTGCTCGATTTCGAGTTCGTACGACTGCATGCGCGGCGCTGCGTCCTTATCCGGATCGTAGCGGTAAATTTCAAAAGTACGCTTGGCCATAGTGTGGGGTCCTTTGACTTGTGCCTTAGAAGGTCCGCGCTTTCGGCGGCACCGATTCGACGGTCAGCGGCTGCATGTGAACCGGCTTGTAGTCGAGGCGGTCGCCTTCGCTGAACCACAGCGTATGGCGCAGCCAGTTTTCGTCGTCGCGATGTTCGAAGTCGCTCTGCGCATGCGCGCCGCGGCTTTCCTTGCGCGCTTCGGCCGACACCATGGTTGCGCGCGCCACTTCGATCAGGTTCGCCAGTTCAAGCGCTTCGACGCGCGCGGTGTTGAACACCTTCGACTTGTCCTTCAGGTGCACGTTGGCCGCGCGAGCCGACAGTTCCTGCATCTTTTCGACGCCTGCGGCAAGCAGCTTCGACGTGCGGAACACGCCGGCGTGCGCCTGCATCGTCGAGCGGATGTCGCCCGCGATGTTCTGCGTGTATTCGCCCGACGACGACTTCTCGAGCTTGTCGAGACGTGCCAGCGCGAAATCTGCCGCATTGGCCGGCAGCGGCTTGTGGTCCTTGATCTCTCTCACATGCTTGACGATGTGGTTGCCGGCCGCACGGCCGAACACCACGAGGTCGAGCAGCGAGTTCGTGCCCAGCCGGTTCGCGCCGTGCACCGACACGCACGAGCATTCGCCGACCGCGTAGAAACCGTTGACCGGGTCTTCATACCCCTTCGACGTGCCGACCACCTGGCCGTGGATATTCGTCGGAATGCCGCCCATCTGATAATGGATGGTCGGCACGACCGGGATCGGCTCCCTGATGCAGTCGACGTTCGCGAACTTCAACGCGATTTCGCGGATCGACGGCAGACGCTTCATGATCGTCTCGGCGCCGATGTGCGACAGGTCGAGTAGCACGTGGTCTTTGTTAGGACCGACACCGCGGCCTTCCTTGATTTCCTGGTCCATCGAACGCGATACGAAATCGCGCGGCGCCAGGTCCTTCAGCGTCGGCGCGTAGCGCTCCATGAAACGTTCGCCGTCCGAGTTGCGCAGAATGCCGCCTTCGCCGCGCACGCCTTCGGTGATCAGCACGCCCGCGCCGGCCACGCCGGTCGGGTGGAACTGCCAGAACTCCATGTCCTGCAGCGCGATGCCCGAGCGCGCCGCCATGCCGAGGCCGTCGCCGGTATTGATGAACGCATTCGTCGATGCCGCGAAGATCCGGCCCGCGCCGCCCGTGGCGAACAGCGTGGTCTTGCCTTCGAGAATATAGACTTCGCCCGTTTCCATTTCGAGCGCGGTCACGCCGAGCACGTCGCCTTCGGCGTCGCGAATCAGATCGAGCGCCATCCACTCGACGAAGAACTGCGTCTTGGCCGCGACGTTCTGCTGATACAGCGTGTGCAGCAGCGCGTGGCCGGTCCGGTCAGCGGCGGCGCAGGCGCGCTGCACCGGCTTTTCGCCGTAGTTCGCCGTGTGGCCGCCGAACGGACGCTGATAAATGGTGCCGTCCGCATTGCGGTCGAACGGCATGCCCATGTGTTCCAGTTCGTACACGGCGTTCGGCGCTTCACGGCACATGAACTCGATCGCATCCTGGTCGCCGAGCCAGTCGGAACCCTTGATCGTGTCGTAGAAGTGGAAGTGCCAGTTGTCTTCGCTCATGTTGCCGAGCGACGCGCCGATGCCGCCTTGAGCCGCGACCGTGTGCGAACGCGTCGGGAACACCTTCGACAGCACGCACACCGACAGACCCGCGCGTGCGAGTTGCAGCGATGCGCGCATACCCGAGCCGCCCGCACCGACAATCACCACGTCGAAGCGGCGACGCGGCAGAGCATTTTTGATTGCAGCCATTCTTTTACACTCTCCAGAGAATCTGCGCGGCGTAGCCCGCACACGCGAGCAGCCAGACGATCGTCAGCGCCTGAAGCAACAACCGCGTGCCAACGGGCTTCACATAGTCCATCCAGATGTCGCGGATCCCGACCCATGCGTGATAGAACAGTGACAGCAGCGTGACAAAGGTCGCGAGCTTCATCCATTGCGTCGCAAAGATCGAGGCCCAGCCGTCATACGAGAACGCCTGCGCGGCAAAGAACCAGACGAGCAGGATGACCGTATAGATCGCCATGATGGCGGCGGTGATGCGCTGCGCGAGCCAGTCGCGCAGGCCGTAGTGTGCGCCGACGACGAGACGCTTCGAGCCGATTCGGTTATTGGCTGACATTTGTTAGAAGGCTCCGAACAGTTTGAGCGCGAAAGCAAGCGTGAGGAGCGAAGACACGACGAGTACGATGACCGACGTTTTCTTGCCGCTTTCCTTCGACACCGCATTGTGGTTCGTGTCCATCACAAGGTGACGGATGCCGGCGCAGAAATGAAGCAGGAATGCCCACGCGAGAACGAGCGTGATGATCTTGACGACGATGCTGGAGAGAAAGGCCTTGAAGACTTCGAAGCTGAGTTCGGAAGTGAGGCTCTGATCGAAGAGGTACAGCAGGAACGGAAGAAAGAGAAAAAGCAGACCACCGCTTACGCGATGCAAAATCGAAATGCGCCCCGCTAGTGGAAGACGGTACGCCGTCAGTATCTGCCCAATACCGATATTCCGGAATTCCGGTCTCGGTTTTTTTACGGCTTCAGCCATGCTAGACCCCTACTATGTTGTCACACTAGTCCGCAATTTTAGCGCCTTTTCATACCGCGCTGCAGCGAACATCTGCTCAAGACTGCTTTGTATAGTCGGCGATAAAGACGCCGCCACAGCTACTGCAAGCTAATTCGCAGCTTATGTCTCTTTTGTCGCTTGCCTCAACTGAGGTCGTTCTGATAGTAATAGCCGGTTGTGACATACCATCCGCGCCGCACTTCGACGGGCCGGTCGCCATACGTATAAGACACGCGTTCCACCGACAATAACGGAAACCCCGCCGGCACATGCAGCAGATCGGCAACCGTCGGATCCGCCGCAACCGCGCGAATCTTCTCCGACGCGCGAATCATACGCGTGCCGAACTCGGCTTCGAACATGG
Organism: Paraburkholderia sp.; assembly: GCA_036502945.1. Taxonomy (GTDB): domain Bacteria; phylum Pseudomonadota; class Gammaproteobacteria; order Burkholderiales; family Burkholderiaceae; genus Paraburkholderia. Next base: position 4,773 of record DASXXR010000102.1, read on the forward strand.
CGTAGAGCGGGCCCTTGTACTCCGACAGACGCTCGATCGTGAGCCCGCGAAACACGTTGCCGGGCAGCCAGATTTCATCGAGAACGGTAACCTCGCCGTCGAACTGCAGAAGGCGCTTGATCAGCACGACCGGGTCTGACGGTTTCAGATCGAGCTGGCGCGCAATCTCTGCCGACGCGCGCATCCGGCGGCATTCGAGCAGCCGGCTGATATGCGGATGCTCGACGCCGTCATCGGCTAGTAATCTAAGAAAGCGAAACTGGGCACGGTCTTCGTTGTGCGTCGCAACAAAGGTGCCCTTGCCCTGACGGCGCACCAGCAGGTTTTCCGCCGCGAGTTCGTCGATCGCCTTGCGCACCGTGCCCTGGCTTACCTTGTAGCGCGCCGCCAGTTCGACTTCGCTGGGGATGATCTCGCCGGGCTTCCATTCGCCGGACTCGAGGCCCTGCGTGATGAGCCCTTTGATTTGCTGATAAAGCGGACTGAACGTAGGCGATGAAGACGGCGTGGAGGCGGCCAAGCCTTCACCTGTACCCCCCGGGCCGATCGGATTCGCGGAGCTCGCCTGGTTCGAATTCATCCGCGCATTTCATCATAAAGGGCTGAGCGGCGTCCAGCGGTTTTACGTCGATACTTATGTCTTATATAAGACATAAGATACTGTTGACTTTGTCGGGCCCGACTTCTACACTCCTTGACGAGCAAGGGTTTGCGGTTCCATGTGCATGCGCAGCACGCATGCACGCCACGCGCCGAAGACGGCCCTGCGCATGCTGTTCCCCGAGCAGTCCAGCTTTCGATTCGCCTGCCATTGCCTCACAGACGCATGCCGAAACGCGCTGTTGCAGGATGCAGCACGACGCGGTGTGCCATGATCCGTGCGCGACGCCCACCTCCTGCTCGGCAACACAGAAACCCAGCACGGCGGCCTCGCCGCAGCGCGTCTCATGGTCCGCTCGCAATGCGACGCTGCGCAAAGAGATCGCCGTGTTTCCCACGCTTCGACTAACGCGCATATAAAATGGCGTTTTCCCAAGCGTCTAACGCACTGTCCTGGAGATTTCTCAATGGCTAAGCCCGCAAAGCGCGTTGCCGTCACTGGCGCCGCAGGTCAAATCGGCTACTCCCTGCTATTTCGCATCGCCAACGGCGATCTGCTCGGCAAGGACCAGCCGGTCATCCTGCAGTTGCTGGACCTGCCGCAAGCGCAAGCCGCCGTGAAAGGCGTCGTGATGGAGCTCGAAGACTGCGCGTTCCCGCTGCTCGCGGGTGTCGTGGTCACCGACGACCCGAAGGTCGCGTTCAAAGACACCGACATCGCGCTGCTGGTCGGCGCCCGCCCGCGTTCCAAGGGCATGGAGCGCAAGGACCTGCTGTCGGCGAACGCCGAAATCTTCACGGTGCAAGGCAAGGCGCTGAACGCAGTGGCAAGCCGCGACGTGAAGATCCTGGTGGTCGGCAACCCGGCGAACACGAACGCGTACATCGCGATGAAGTCGGCGCCGGATCTGCCGAAGAAGAATTTCACGGCAATGCTGCGGCTCGACCACAACCGCGCGCTGTCGCAACTGGCCGCGAAGTCGGGCAAGCCCGTCGCTTCGATCGAAAAGCTCGCCGTGTGGGGCAACCATTCGCCGACCATGTACCCGGACTTCCGCGTGGCGACGGTCGAAGGCCAGTCGCTGACGAAGCTCATCAACGACGAGGAATGGAACCGCAACACGTTCATCCCGACCGTCGGCAAGCGCGGTGCAGCAATCATCGAAGCACGCGGCCTGTCGTCGGCGGCGTCGGCGGCCAATGCGGCGATCGACCACGTGCGCGACTGGGTGCTCGGCACGAACGGCAAGTGGGTGACGATGGGCATTCCGTCGGACGGCACGTACGGCATTCCTGAAGACATCATCTACGGCGTGCCGGTCACCACCGAAAACGGCGAGTACAAGCGAGTCACGGGTCTCGAGATCGACGCGTTCGCGCGCGAGAAGATGGACAACACGCTGAACGAGCTGCTCGAAGAGCGCGACGGCGTGCAGCACCTGCTCGGCTAAGCGCCTGATGCAGCAACGGACCGGAACCTCGTTGCAATACGGCGGGTTCCGGTTTTTTACGTGCGCAGGCCCCCGCTATTCGGCCTGCGCATCTGATCCGAACGCGTTTTGCAGCGACTCGCCGATAGCCGGTGTCGCGTCCCAGAATGCGCCCGAATCGGATTTCCCCCACTAGAACTCACGCTCTTGACGCCGAGAATGCGCGCCCTCACTCCCGCCGAAGTGCTGTTTGACGGCGAAGCGCCACCCACCGTCCTGCCTGCCTGCGATCACTACGCCGGCAGCGAGAAGCTGATGCTGAAATCGCTCGCGCTGCAGCAGCAGCTTGGGCCGGTTTTCGACGTGACGCTCGACTGCGAAGACGGCGCGCAGGTCGGCCGCGAGACGGAGCATGCGGCATTGGTGGCGTCGCTGCTCGGCAGCGAGTACGACCGCTTCGGCCGTGTCGGCGTGCGGATCCACGATTTCCACCATGCGCACTGGCGCGACGACGTGCGCGTCATTCTGCGCGCCGCCAGGCGGGCGCCGGCGTATATCACGCTGCCGAAAATCCGCAGCGTGCCGGACGCCGCCGAAATGTGCGCGTTCATCGAAGCCACGCGCAGCGAGTTGGGCATCGCGCAAGCGGTGCCGGTGCAATTGCTGATCGAAACCCACGGTGCGCTCGCACGCGCATTCGATCTCGCCGCGTTGCCGGCCGTCGAATCGTTGAGCTTCGGTTTGATGGACTTCGTATCGGCGCACGACGGCGCGATTCCCGATACGGCGATGCGCTCGCCGGGACAATTCGATCATCCGCTCGTGCGTCGGGCAAAACTCGAGATTTCAGCTGCGTGCCACGCGCACGGCAAGGTGCCGTCGCATAACGTGAGCACCGAAGTGCGCGATATGACGGTGGTGGCGAACGACGCCGCCCGCGCACGCAATGAATTCGGCTACACGCGGATGTGGAGCATCCACCCGGCGCAGATTCCGGCAATCGTCGCGGCATTCGCGCCGCGCGACGAAGAGATCACAACCGCCACCGAAATCCTGCTCGCCGCGCAATCCGCGCAATGGGGCCCGACGCGTCACCGCGACACGCTGCACGACCGCGCGAGCTATCGTTATTACTGGTCGGTGTTGCGCCGTGCGCGCTCCACGGGCCGTGCGGTGCCTGCGGAAGCTGCGTCGCTGTTCGCCGCCGCGGCCGCTAACACGGAGGAGGCAGCATCATGAGCAACGCTTCAGGTCAATCCGCGGGCGCGGCTTTCCGCGCAGCCGTCGCCGCCGAGAAACCGCTGCAGGTGGTCGGCGCGATCAACGCGAATCACGCGCTGCTCGCACAGCGCGCGGGCTTCAAGGCGATCTACCTGTCGGGCGGCGGCGTCGCAGCCGGCTCGCTCGGCCTGCCCGACCTCGGCATCTCCACGCTCGACGACGTGCTCACCGACGTGCGCCGCATCACCGATGTCTGCGACCTGCCGCTGCTGGTCGACGTCGACACCGGCTTCGGCCCGTCGGCGTTCAACATCGCGCGCACGGTCACGACACTGATCAAGGCCGGCGCGGGCGCGATGCACATCGAAGATCAGGTCGGCGCGAAGCGCTGCGGCCACCGGCCCGGCAAGGAAATCGTGTCACAAGGCGAAATGGTCGACCGCATCAAGGCCGCCGTCGACGCGCGCACCGACCCCGGCTTCGTGATCATGGCGCGCACCGATGCGCTCGCCGTCGACGGCCTGCAGGCCGCGCTCGATCGCGCCATGGCCTGCGCCGAAGCGGGCGCCGACATGATCTTCCCCGAAGCGATGACCGAGCTCGGCATGTACCGGCAGTTCGCGCAGGCAGTGAAGGTGCCGGTGCTCGCGAACATCACCGAGTTCGGCTCGACGCCGCTCTTCACCGTCGACGAACTGCGCGGCGCGGATGTGTCGCTGGTGCTGTATCCGCTGTCGGCGTTCCGCGCGATGAACAAGGCCGCGGAGAACGTGTATCACGCGATCCGCCGCGACGGCACGCAGCAGGCGGTCGTCGGCACGATGCAGACGCGCGTGGAACTGTACGACAGCATCGACTACTACGCGTACGAGCAGAAGCTCGACGCGCTGTTCAACCAGAGCAAGTGACGGGCACACCAGGGAGAGCGCTGGAGATGAGCGACACGACGACCCAAACGCCGGCTTCAAAGCCTGCTTCACTGCCTGATTCGCAGCCCGATGCACAACCGGGCGGCGCCGGCTTCAGGCCGAAGAAATCCGTCGCGCTGTCAGGCGTAACGGCGGGCAACACCGCGCTGTGCACCGTCGGCCGCACCGGCAACGACCTGCACTACCGCGGCTACGACATCCTCGACATCGCCGGCGCATGCGAATTCGAGGAAATCGCGTATCTGCTCGTGCACGGCAAGCTGCCGAACGCCTCGGAGCTCACCGCGTATAAAACAAAGTTGAAGGCGCTGCGCGGCCTGCCCGCGAACGTGAAGGCCGTGCTCGAATGGCTCCCCGCCGCCGCCCACCCGATGGACGTGATGCGCACCGGCGTATCCGCGCTCGGCACCGTGCTGCCCGAGAAGGACGACCACAACCTGCCCGGCGCGCGCGATATCGCCGACCGGCTGATGGCCTCGTTCGGCTCGATGCTGCTGTATTGGTATCACTACTCGCACAACGGCAGGCGCATCGAGGTGGAAACCGACGATGACTCGATCGGCGGCCACTTCCTGCATCTGCTGCACGGCAGTGCCCCATCGAAGTCATGGGTCGACGCGATGCACACGTCGCTGAACCTGTACGCCGAGCACGAATTCAACGCGTCGACGTTCACCGGCCGCGTGATCGCGGGCACGGGCTCGGATATTTATTCGGCGATCACCGGCGCGATCGGCGCGCTGCGCGGCCCGAAGCACGGCGGCGCGAACGAGGCCGCGTTCGAGATCCAGTCGCGCTACCAGAACCCGGACGAAGCCGAAGCCGACATCCGCAAACGGGTCGCCAGCAAGGAAGTGGTGATCGGCTTCGGCCACCCGGTGTACACGATCTCGGACCCGCGCAACAAGGTGATCAAGGAGATCGCGAAGAAGCTGTCGAAGGAAGCGAACAACACGAAGCTGTTCGACATCGCCGAGCGGCTCGAAACAGTGATGTGGGACGCGAAGAAGATGTTCCCGAATCTGGACTGGTTCAGCGCGGTGTCGTACCACCTGATGGGCGTGCCAACCGCGATGTTCACGCCGCTCTTCGTGATCGCGCGCACGGCCGGCTGGAGCGCGCACATCATCGAGCAGCGCGTCGACAACAAGATCATCCGGCCGAGCGCAAATTACACCGGGCCGGAGAATTTGAAGTTCGTGGCGCTAAATAGGAGAAAATAGCGTCCGCTGTGCGCACTCGGGGCGCGTGCAGTCACCCCGGCGGTTCGGCTCAGCCGACCGCGCACTATTAATCGAAATTAGATAGAAAGGTTCACTATTATGAAAAAGCTGCTGATCGCTGCCGTTGTCGGCGCACTGTCTTCGACGCTGCTGGTCACGGCGGAAAGCGCATCCGCCCAAACCACGACGACGCCCAGCCATACCGTGAAGCCGAAGGCGCCGCAGCCGAAACGCCTGTTCAAGCGCAAGCCGAACCCGGCGAAAGAAGCCAAGGTCGATTCGGTGCCGGAAGGTTCGGAAAAGTGGTCGTGCAATGAAGGTCTGTCGTTCGATATGAAGGGCGACATGAAGCGCGACCAGATCGTCACCGTCCACTGGGCGAACAAGAACTACAACCTGCCGCGCGAAGCCACGACGACGGGCGCCGACCGTTTCCACGACGGCGCCAGCGGCATGGACCTCGTCGTGATCCCGACGAAGGCCATGTTGTTCTCCGACAAGGACAGCTCGCGTCTCGCCGACGAGTGCAAGACGGCCGCGATGCAGCAAGGCGCGCCGGCTCCGACGCAGTCGAATGCGCTCGACAAAACCCAGTAACCAGGCCACTTCTCATCAGGAAAGCCTCGATGTCCGCACCGATCTCCAACGTCCGGCCTGAACCGGACAAAGTCCTGGTCGATATCGTCGACTATGTGCTGAATTACAACGTCGACAGCACCCTTGCGCTCGAAACCGCGCGCAACTGCCTGATCGACACGCTCGGCTGCGGACTCGAAGCGCTCACCTACCCTGCCTGCACCAAGCTGATGGGACCGATCGTGCCCGGCACGATCGTCCCCCATGGCGCGAAGGTGCCGGGCACGTCATTCCAGCTCGATCCGGTGCAGGCCGCATTCAACATCGGCGCGATGATCCGCTGGCTCGACTTCAACGACACATGGCTTGCCGCCGAATGGGGCCATCCGTCCGACAACCTCGGCGGCATTCTCGCGACCGCCGACTGGCTGTCGCGCACTGCCATCGCAGCGGGCAAAAAGCCGCTGACGATGAAAGACGTCCTGACCGGCATGGTCAAGGCGCACGAAATTCAAGGCTGCATTGCGCTCGAGAACTCGTTCAACAGGGTCGGGCTCGATCATGTGCTGCTCGTCAAGCTGGCGTCCACCGCGGTGGTCGGCCAGCTGATCGGCCTTACGCGCGACGAACTGATCAATGCGGTATCGCTGGCGTTTGTCGATGGGCATTCGCTGCGCACCTACCGCCATGCGCCGAACACGGGCTCGCGCAAATCGTGGGCCGCGGGCGATGCGACCTCGCGCGCGGTGCGCCTCGCGCTGATTGCGAAGACCGGCGAAATGGGCTATCCGTCGGTGCTGAGCGCAAAGACGTGGGGCTTCTACGACGTGCTGTTCAAGGGCAATGCGTTCAAATTCCAGCGCCCGTACGGCTCGTATGTGATGGAAAACGTGCTGTTCAAGATCTCGTTCCCGGCGGAGTTCCACTCGCAAACCGCTGTCGAAGCGGCGGTGACGCTGCACCAGCAACTGGCGGCAAAGGGCAAGCGCGTTGAAGACATCAAACACATCACGATCCGCACGCACGAAGCGGCGATCCGCATCATCGATAAAAAAGGCCCGCTGAACAACCCGGCCGACCGCGACCACTGCATCCAGTACATGATCGCCGTGCCGTTGATCTTCGGCCGGCTGACCGCGGCGGACTATGAAGATGCAATCGCGCAAGACCCGCGCATCGACGTGCTGCGCGCAAAGATGGAATGCATCGAAGACCCGCAGTTCACGAAGCACTACCACGACCCGGACCAGCGCTCGATCGCCAACGCGCTGACGGTCGAATTCAACGACGGTACGAAGTTCGACGAAGTGGTGGTCGAATACCCGATCGGCCACAAGCGCCGCCGCAGCGACGGCATCCCGCTGCTGGTCGAGAAATTCAAAACGAACCTCGCGCGCCGTTTCCCGGTTAAGCAGCAAAAAGCGATCCTCGATGTGTCGCTGGATCAGGCAAGGCTCGAAGCCATGCCGGTCAATGAATACGTCGATCTGTATGTGATGTAGATCAGAAACGTAGCAACGTCATTTCCTCGAAAACCCCAGGAAAATACCATGGCTCACAACCTCCACAAAACGCTCAAGGAATTCGACAGCGGTTCCGGCAAAGGCAAGTTCTATTCGCTGCCGCAACTCGGCAAGGCACTGAACGTCAAGATCGAACGGCTGCCCGTCTCGATCCGCATCGTGCTGGAATCGGTG
>DASXXR010000103.1:0-2452 GCA_036502945.1 Paraburkholderia sp.
CTGGATCGCGACTAATTCCAATTCGACTGTTGCTATTTCGTCAAAACCTATACAGCAACGAGTAATCCAGGCATAAAGTTAAAGTGCTTTATCAAGACTTTTGTGCAGTGCGGGGGTTGCCATGAAACGCAGAACAGCACGACAGATGGTTCGGTTACTTTCAGACATCAGACATTCTGCGAATTGCAGGAATCTGCGAGCGGCTGCGGTGAATCGGGCGATGGAGCTGGCGGAGCGGGAAGCCGACGAAGAGGAGCCGGATAGTCCCGACACCTTGCGCGAAGACATCAGGGACAAGGCCGCCTGGAGAACATCATGAGAGCCGCGAGCGAGCAGTCGCTGCGCTTCCTTGTGGAAAAGTGGCTGGCGCCGCAGCCGTCGATACCGGTGCGGGTCACCGAATTCAGCCGCACGCGCCGCGACGGTACGCGCTACGTGCGGGTCGAGACGCAGTTGCCCGAAGGGGCGCGTTCGCTGTTCTTCTTCCGGCACGACGATGGTTGCTGGTGCGTGTTCCCGCCCACGGCCGACAAGGCAAGGCGTCCGACGCACGAGCCGTTCGCTGCTGCTGCGTAGCGGCGGCGCACAACAAGTCGCTTCGGAGGGCGCCTTTGGGCGCGGCAAACGGGCGCCAGGGTTGAGCGAGCGATTGCGGGGCTGCTCTGCTCTGTCAACCGCAGCGTCGACGACCAGTGCCGTGCGCTGTTTGCCCGATCGCCTAGCCGAGTGACCGCGGCGCCTGCGCGCGGCTGGCCCACATCGGCATCACCTGGCACACAATCAGGCCCACGAGCATCAGCCCACATCCGAATGTCGCACGAGCCGTCAATGTTTCCCCCAGCACAAGCCAGCCCGCGAGCGCGGCGAACACCCCTTCCATACTGAAGATCACCGCTGCGTGTGCGGGCGCCGCGTCTTTCTGTGCGATGACCTGAATCGTGTAGGCGATACCGACCGACAAAGCGCCGCCGTAGAGATGGTCGGTGCGGCGCGGACGATGTCAGCGATCCGGATCGGTTCGCACGCGAGCGCAATAGCCGTGCATATCGCGCCACACGCGACGAACTGCACAAGCGCCAGGATGAGCGGATCGTGCCGGCGTGCGAACCGGCCGACCAGCACCACCTGGGCGGAAATCACCAATGCGCCGGCCAACTGATACCAGTCGCCGTACAGCATCGAAAAATTCGCGTCGACGCTGAGGAAATACATTCCGGTTGCCGCCAACGCTGCACCTAGCCAGGTGCCGATGGCCGTCTGATGGCGCAGCACGACGCCCAGCAGCGGCACGACGACGACATACAGCGAACTGATGAAGCCCGCGTTCGCGATCTTTGTGTATTGCAGCCCGATCTGCTGAAACGAAATGGCCGCGGCCAGCAGCAAGCCGAGCAACGCGCCGGAGCGCAACAAGTCTGCCCGACCGTGCTGCGACGCGGCTCGCGGCCTCGCCGCAGCAAACGACCGCAGACACGCGACCAGTACCAGCACGACGCCCGCGCCGAGTAAAAACCGCAAGCCGGTGAACAGAAACGGCCCGATTGCGTCGACGCTCAGTCGTTGCGCGACGAAAGCGGTGCCCCAGATCATCGCGGCGATCAACATCAGCAGATTGGCGCGTAGGTGTTGGCGAGTAGCGGGTATCAAGCGAAAGGTTCTCGTATCGGACGTGTGCCGGGTTTCCGCTACGACGCGTCGGTGGCCAGACCGCGTGTCAGCAATTCGGTCAGGAGACCGGTCATTCCATCCGGATGCGCGGCGGCGCGTTCCTTCAGTTGTTCGACGAGATCGCCATTCAGCTTGCATGCGAACGGGACGAGTCCTTTTGCCTGGTCGAGTTTGCGTTGTTCACGGCGGTCTGGCTGCGGCAGCCGCGACGTGTTTCCGAAACGCTCGGATGCCCCTTGCTTCAGGGGTTGGGTGAGCTTCAACGCCTTGTTTTTCTCAAGGTCGGTTTTCTTCATGGCCATGCTGGACGTCTCCGAGGGATATCGACTAAAGCCCGCATTGTACGCATGCGCGGCGCAGCGCCCGGCGTATGCGGGTGACGCGTGGGCCTAAGCTTAGGCCCGGGCGTCAGGCTGCGCCGCCCGCCACACTGTCCATCAACGCGCGCATCCGCTTCCAGTGCGTGCCTTCCCAGAACACTCGCCGGCAGACATCGCACGTGACGAACTGCGTATGCCGTTCGAGCACGCCGTCGGGTGCGCGCCCGATGGCTTCGTCCCGCGGAATCCGCCGCAGCGGCGCATTGCATGTGAGGCATAGCCGGAACGGCTGCGCGCTGCGTGCCAGATCGAGGCGGTCGAAAATTTCGTGCAATTGCGCTTCGGGCTTCAGATTGCGCACGTAACAGCCATGCGTGATCGTGCGGCGCTTCAGCAGCTCGCGGTCGCGGGTGAGCACGACGCGGTTTTCGTCGAGCGCGAGCGCTTCGATATACGCGTCGGCG
>DASXXR010000104.1:0-2341 GCA_036502945.1 Paraburkholderia sp.
AACCGCGCAGCCTGATCCTGCAACGAAGCTGCCGCGGCCGTGGCCTGTTCGACGAGCGCCGCATTCTGCTGCGTGACTTCATCCATCTGCGACACCGCGCGGCCGACCTGCGAAATGCCGCTGCTCTGCTCTTCGGAAGCCGCCGCGATCTCGCCCATGATGTCGGTCACGCGCCGCACCGCCTGCAGGATCTCGCTCATCGTCGCGCCGGCCTGCTCGACGAGCGTCGAGCCGTTGTTGACGCGCTCCACCGACGCGCCGATCAACTGTTTGATCTCCTTGGCCGCCGTTGCGCTGCGTTGCGCGAGGCTGCGCACTTCGCCTGCGACGACAGCGAAGCCGCGGCCCTGTTCGCCCGCGCGCGCGGCTTCCACCGCGGCGTTCAGCGCCAGGATGTTGGTCTGGAATGCGATTCCTTCGATGACGCCGATGATGTCCGCGATCTGCCGCGAGCTATCGTTGATTTCGCTCATCGTGCCGATCACGCGGCTCACCACTTCGTTGCCTTTCGTCGCGATATCGGAGGCGTTGTTGGCGAGGCCGCTCGCCTGACGTGCGTTGTCGGCGTTCTGTTTCACCGTCGCCGTGAGCTGTTCCATGCTGGCAGCCGTTTCCTGCAGCGACGCGGCCTGCTGTTCGGTGCGCTGCGACAGGTCGCCGTTGCCGGCGGCAATCTGCTGCGTCGCGGACGCGATCGCTTCCGCGGAGTGCCGGATGTCGCCGATCGCGCGTTGCAGCCGGCCCTGCATCGAGTTCATCGCCGCCATCATGCTGGTCGAATCGTTCGCGCGGAGCGCGACGACTTGCGTCAGATCGCCCGTCGCGATGCGGGCAGCGAGCTTGGCCGCCTCCTCCGGCTCGCCGCCGAGGCCGCGGCGGATGCTGCGGATCACGAGCAACATCGCGAGCGTGATCACCGCGCCGATCACGAGCACGGCGACCAGATGTTCGACGAGTGTCTGGTAGTAAGCCGTGTCGATGTCGCGCACGAACACGCCGCTCGTGATGGTCCAGTCCCACGGCGCGAAACGCACCGCGTAGCTCACCTTGGGCAAGGCCGTTTCGGTGCCGGGCAGCCGTCCGCGATATTCAGCGAAGCCGTGGCCGTCCGCCTTCACCGCATCAACAATCATCATGTACAGCAATTTGCCGTCAGGATCCTTGAAATCGCCGACCGGCTTGCCGACCATCTGCGGCAACGTCGGATGCATCAGCACGACCGGCTTCGAGTCGATCACGAACAGATAGCCGGCGTCGCCATAACGCATCGTGCCGAGCCGCGCGAGCGCCTCGCGCTGCGCGTCGGCCGCGCTCAGGTTGCCGGCCTGCGACAACGCGTAATAGCCGTTCACGACACCCTGCGCCGAGTCGACCACATTCACCAAACCGGCCTTGCGCTCGGCAAGCATCGTCGAGCGCGTCTCGACCGCGCTCAATAGCCCGAGGCCCAGCAAGCCCAGCCATACGAGTGCAAGCGACAGCCATAGCTTGCGATTCAGACTCATGCCGCTCATTGTGTTGGTCTCTTTCGTGTGGTTTGCCCGTTGTCGCGCCCTGCACCGGAGTGCAGAGCAAACGATTGCTCACGGGATAACGGCACGAAACGGCGATAACTTAAGCCTAGCCAGAATCATTGCTTCGAAGGGCGTATTGAGCGGCGGGCGGCAAGCCGCATGGTGCCGGCGACGCAAACGGCCTTATGTCGTGCCTACAGATAGTTGATCGTAAACGTCATCGACGTATTGGCCGATCCAGCCTTGATCGTCGTACCGGTCCGGTAGTAGCGCGCTTTGAGCGGAATACTGTAGCTGCCGCCTGTGCTTGAAGAGTAGTCGCCGAAGGCGATTGGCTTGCTCAAGGGGAGCACATTGCCGGCCCCATCAAGCAACTGCACGCCGGCGCCGGACGCAACCGAGCCACTATCGAATGCAACCACGGAATTCGCGCTGCTGAGCACAGTGGTGGTCGGATCGATCTGATACTTGATGGTATTCATACCTGCCGGGCAACTGTTCAACGCTATGCTGAACGATACGGGTGACGTGGTGGCACCTACGGCGGGAAGCTCCGACAGATTGTGTGCGCCCAGCGGCACCGTGACATTCGGTGTCGCGCACGACGACTGGTTCACGGCGATCGAGTTACTGATCATCATCGCGATGACCGAAAGACTGCCGTATGCCAACGTCGCGACGTTGCCGCCGGGAACAGTCGCTCCAGCGGAAATCGGTCCCGTTTTCACCAACTGAAACGCGTTCGGCAAAATCACGGAACCACCTCCGTTGCCTTTAGCGCTGCCGTAACTGGGCCAGCTGTAGACACTGTCATCGAGGTAATTCCA
>DASXXR010000105.1:0-4117 GCA_036502945.1 Paraburkholderia sp.
CGCGCCGATCTCACGCCGGCCCCGATCAACGGCGAAGTTTGCCATACAATGCGCACCATCATGCACGCCAACCGACTTCACCTGCTCATCCCGTTCGCGCTGCCGGCCGCAGCCGATGCCTCCACCGCGCTGCATGCTCTCGAGATTCCCGCGCTCGACAAGCTGGTGGCACGCGCGACGCTTGTCGAACGGGTAATCGGCGAAGACTTTCAGCGCACGTTGCCGCATGAACGATGGGTGGCGCGGCAATTCGGCGCATTGTCGGCCAACGGCGCGGCCGCGCGTGCAGCAGGAAGCACCGGCGCCACCGCCGACGAAGCGCCGCTCGCGCCGTACATGCTGCTGGCCGACGGCGGCGCTCCCGGCAGCGCGGTCTGGGCATGCGTCGAGCCCGTGCACGTGCGGATCGCGCACGATCATCTGGTGCTGATCGACCCCGCGTCGCTCGAACTATCCAACGCCGACGCAGCCGCCCTGCTGAGCGTCGCGCGGCCGTTGATCGAAGAACTCGGCGTGCGTATCGAGGCGCCGCACCCGGCGCGCTGGTACCTGTCGAGCGACGTGTTCGGCACGCTCGCCGGCGCCTCGCCGCTCCGCGCGAGCGGCCGCAACATCGAAATCTGGCTACCGCACGAAGCGCATAGCGGCGAGCGTTCGCGCGCATGGATGAAGCTGCAGAACGAAGTGCAAATGGCGTGGTTCGAACATCCGGTCAACGAAGCACGTGAAGCGCGCGGCCTGCCCGCGGTCAATTCGATCTGGTTTCATGCGCAAGGCGCGGTGCAACCGGTGACGAGCCCGTTTGCGCGCGTGCTGTCCGATGCCGCTGCAACGCGCGGGCTTGCGCTGGCCGCGGGCGTCGCGACGGGTGCGCCGCCGCTCGCGTTCGCAGCGGCGGGGCTCAACGATGCGACCGGTGCGCCTGGTGCACCCATTGCGACGCTCATCGAACTCGATCCGTTTTCGGCGCCTTATATCGAGCAGGACTGGGCGCGCTGGAACGCCGCATTCGCCGAACTGGAGCGCGACTGGCTCGCGCCGGCGCTCGCCGCGCTGCAAGCGGGCGAACTCGGTGAGCTCGGGCTCACGCTGTGCGGCGACACCGGCTCCGTGACGCTTGCCGTGACGCGCGGCGATCTGCGCAAGTTCTGGCGGCGGCGCATGCTCGCGTCGCTCTTCATCGAATGAGCGCCCTCTCATGATCCCTCTTCCGGGCCTCGCTGCCCTGACCGCTACCGCATGACTCGAATCGTTACCCGCGCGTGCTCTCCCGCCGACGCCGAAGTCCTGACCCGCCACGGCCTGCATCCGGTGCTCGCACGCCTCTACGCAGCGCGCGGCGTGTGCCTGCCCGACGAACTCGAAACCGGCCTCGCGCGGCTCACGCCGCCCGGCGCGCTGATGGGCTGCGAAGCGGCGGCCGCGCTGCTCGCCGACGCGCTCGAAGCGCAGCGCCGCATGCTGGTCGTCGCCGACTACGACTGCGACGGCGCGACCGCCTGCGCGGTCGCGGTGCGCGGCATGCGGATGTTCGGCGCGCAGATCGACTACCTGGTGCCGAACCGCTTCGAATACGGCTACGGCCTCACGCCGGAGATCGTCGCGCTGGCCGCGCAACGGCCGGCAGGCAAACCCGATCTGCTGATCACGGTCGATAACGGCATTGCGAGCGTCAACGGCGTCGCCGCGGCGAACGCGCTCGGCATCGACGTGCTGGTCACCGATCATCATCTGCCCGGCGACGAACTTCCTGCTGCGCGCGCAATCGTCAATCCGAACCAGCCGGGCTGCACGTTTCCGAGCAAATGCATCGCCGGGGTCGGCGTGATGTTCTACGTGCTGCTCGCGCTGCGCGCCGAACTGCGCAAGCGCGGCGCGTTCAGCGACGCGCGGCCCGAACCGCGCCTCGACGGCCTGCTCGATCTGGTCGCGCTCGGCACGGTGGCCGACGTGGTGAAGCTCGACGGCAACAACCGCGTGCTGGTCGCGCAAGGTTTGCAGCGGATCCGCAACGGCCGGATGCAGCCGGGCATCGCCGCCCTCTTTCGCGCCGCCGGCCGCGAAGCCCGCAGCGCGTCCGGCTTCGATCTCGGCTTCGCGCTCGGCCCGCGCCTGAATGCGGCAGGCCGGCTCTCCGATATGTCGCTCGGCATCGAATGCCTGACCACCGATGACATCGGCCGTGCGTGGGAACTGTCGCAGCAGCTCGACACGATGAACCGCGAGCGCCGCGAAATCGAGGCCGGCATGCAGCAGCAGGCACTCGACGATCTGGCGTCGGTCGACCCGGCCGATGCGGCCGACGCAGCGACGATCACGCTTTTCAACGCGGCGTGGCATCAGGGCGTGATCGGCATTGTCGCGGGGCGGCTCAAGGAAAAATTCCACCGGCCGTCGTTCACGTTCGCGCTGGCGGACGACAGCGGCCTCGTCGTCAAAGGCTCCGGCCGCTCGATTGCGGGCTTTCACCTGCGCGACGCGCTCGATCTCGTGTCGAAGCGCGAGCCGGGCCTGATCGCGAAGTTCGGCGGCCACGCGATGGCCGCGGGTCTGACGATGGCCGCGGCGGATCTCGCGCGCTTCACCGCCGCGTTCGAAAAGGTCGGCCGCGAATGGCTCACCGCCGACGCGCTCGCGCGCACCGTCGAAACCGACGGCGATCTCGAAGATGCTTACTTCACGCCGCAGTTCGTCGAGATGCTCGACGCCGCGGTGTGGGGCCAGGGCTTTCCGGCGCCCGTCTTTTCAGGCGAATTCGACGTGACGTCGCAAGCGCTCGTGAAGGACAAGCATCTGAAGCTGCAGCTCGCGCGCGGGCGGCAGCGCTTCAACGCGATCTGGTTCAACCATACCGAGCCGCTGCCGGCCCGCGCGACGGTGGCTTACCGGTTGTCGCGCGATACGTGGAACGGCGTGTCGCGGGTGCAGCTGATCGTCGAACACGCGCTTGCGTGAGTCGGGTGAGTCAAGTGAGCGGCGGGGCTGCGTGGCACGTAGCCCGCGCCAGTTGCCGCTGCTCGCTGCCCACCGGGCCGCGGGCAAATACGCGAAACGACGCAAAACCCTCGGGAAATCCACGCCTCCCGCGCCGTGAAAGCCCGGCGCGGGTCGTCGATCGGCTATAATTTCTCCTTTTTACGAAGCCTCAAAGATCGACATGGAAGCGGAACGTCTCAACGCGATCGAAGCCTCTTTGGCAGACCTGCGCAGCCGCGCAGGCGAGCTACGGGGGTATCTTTGACTATGACGCCAAAGCGGTACGGCTAGTCGAAGTCAACCGGGAACTCGAAGACCCGAACGTCTGGAACGACTCGAAGCACGCCCAGGCGCTAGGCAAGGAAAAGAAGCTGCTCGAAGGCGTAGTCGAGGTGCTGTCGGCGCTGGATAACGACCTGCGCGACACGCAAGACCTCTTCGACATGGCGCGCGAAGAAAAGGACGAAGAAACGCTCGAAGCATGCGAAAAAGATGCGGCGTCGCTTGAGCTGCGCGTCGCCGACATGGAGTTCCGCCGGATGTTCTCGAATCCGGCCGACCCGAACAACGCCTTCCTCGATATTCAGGCCGGCGCCGGCGGCACCGAAGCGTGCGACTGGGCCGCGATGCTGCTGCGCCAGTACCTGCGCTATTGCGAACGCAAGGGCTTCAAGACCGAAGTGCTCGAAGAATCGGAAGGCGACGTCGCCGGCATCAAGAACGCGACGATCAAGATCGAAGGCGAATACGCATACGGCTTTCTGCGCACCGAAACCGGTATCCACCGCCTCGTGCGCAAGTCGCCGTTCGATTCGTCGGGCGGCCGGCATACGTCGTTTTCGTCGGTCTTCGTGTATCCGGAAATCGACGATTCGATCGAAGTCGAGATCAACCCGGCCGACCTGCGCATCGATACTTACCGCGCGTCCGGCGCGGGCGGCCAGCACATCAACAAGACCGACTCCGCAGTGCGCATCACGCACCTTCCGTCGGGTATCGTCGTACAGTGCCAGAACGACCGCTCGCAGCACCGCAATCGCGCCGAAGCGATGGCCATGCTGAAATCGCGGCTGTACGAAGCGGAAATCCGCAAGCGCCAGGTCGAGCAGGACAAGCTCGAATCGAGCAAGACGGACGTGGG
>DASXXR010000106.1:0-9484 GCA_036502945.1 Paraburkholderia sp.
ACCTACGCAAGCGACCGTCGCGCGCGCATCAATCTCGGCATTCGCCGCCGCCTCGCGCCGCTGATGGAGCGCGACCGCCGCCGCATCGAACTGATCAACTCGCTGCTGCTGTCGATGCCGGGCACGCCGGTGATCTACTACGGCGATGAGCTCGGCATGGGCGACAACATTCACCTGGGCGACCGCGACGGCGTGCGCACGCCGATGCAATGGTCATCGGACCGCAACGGCGGCTTCTCGCGCGCCGACCCCGAGCAACTGGTGCTGCCGCCCGTGATGGGCTCGCTGTACGGCTTCGACGCAGTCAATGTCGAAGCGCAAAGCCGCGACCCGCATTCGCTGCTGAACTGGACGCGCCGGATGCTCGCGACGCGCCGCGCGAAACACGCGTTCGGCCGCGGCACGATCCGTTTCCTGAAGCCGAGCAATCGCAAGATCCTCGCTTACCTGCGCGAGATGCCCGGCGAACCGGCAATCTTGTGCGTCGCGAATCTGTCGCGCGCGCCGCAGGCCGTCGAACTGGACCTGTCTGAATTCGCCGGCACCGTGCCGGTGGAGATGACCGCGGATTCCGTGTTTCCGGCGATCGGCCAGTTGACCTATCTGCTGACGTTCCCGCCGTACGGCTTCCTGTGGTTCCTGCTGTGCCAAAGCAATCAACGTCCGACATGGAGCCAGGCGCCCTCCGAACCGTTGCCCGAATTCGTCACGATTGTGATCCGCGAAGGACAACTCGGGCCGACACCGGAAAACGTGCGGTTGCTCGAATCCGAAGTCTTGCCGTCGTGGCTCGTGCGGCGCCGCTGGTTTGCATCGAAGGACCAGAAGCTGAACGCGGTGCGGCTCGCCGCGCTGACGACGATTCCCGACGCGGGCTTCGCGTTCACCGAAATCGAAGCGGACGTCGGCGATCACACCGAACGCTACGTGCTGCCGCTCGCGATCACCTGGGGCGCCGACACGACGACGCCGCTCTTCATGCAGCTCGCGCTCGCGCTCGTGCGGCGCGCACGCAATATCGGGCACTTGACCGATGCGTTCGCGCTGCCGCAATTCGCATACGGCGTGCTGCACAAATTGCGCGAGCGCGCCGTGGTGCCGACCGTGCAGAAGAGCGAAATCTGTTTTGTGCCGACCGGGCGTTTCGACGCGCTCGAACTGGGCGATGCGCCGGAGATCCGCTGGCTCGCCGCGGAGCAGAGCAACAGCTCGCTCGTGGTCGCCGACACGGTCGTGCTGAAGCTCGTGCGGCGGCTGTTGAACGGCGTGCATCCGGAAGCGGAAATGAGCCGCTACCTGACCCATCTGGGTTACGCGAACACGGCGCCTTTATACGGCGAAGTCGTGCGCGTCGATCCGGCCGGCATCCCGCACACGCTGGCGATTCTGCAAGGCTTCATCGACAACCAGGGCGACGCATGGAACTGGGCGCTCGACTATCTGCGCCGCGCGATCGACGAACTGGCGCTGGCGGTGGACGGCGGCGATGCCGCGCACGACCGCATCAACGAAGAAGAAGCGATCGAAGGCTACCAGTGCTTCGCCGGCATCATCGGCAAACGCCTCGGCGAATTGCACGTCGCGCTGGCGTCGCCGTCGGACGACCCCGCGTTCGCGCCTGAACCCGCTAGCCCCGAGCAGGTGCGGGCATGGATCGACGGCACCCAGGCGATGCTCGCCGCCGCACTCGATCTGCTCACGAAGCACATCGATCATCTGACCGACGAGACACAGTTGCTCGCGCGCAGCGTGCTGGACCGCCGCGCGGCATTGACCGACAAGGTCGCGAGTCTCGTCAAGCCGGACGCGGGCGCGTTGCGCACGCGCATTCACGGCGACTTCCATCTGGGCCAGGTGCTGGTGTCGCAAGGCGATGCTTTCCTGATCGATTTCGAAGGCGAGCCTGCGCGCGAGCTCGAGGAACGCCGGCAGAAGTCGAGCCCGTTGCGCGATGTCGCCGGGCTGCTGCGCTCGCTGTCCTACGCGAGCGCAGCCGCACAGTCGACGACCGAAGCCGCGCCGCAACCGACGGCCGATCGCAAGCGCGCGCTGTTCGACCGCTTCCGCGCGCACGCGGCCGAAACCTTCCTTGCGGAGTACCGCGCGATAACCGCACAGGCCTCACAGCCGCTCGTCGCGCCGGCCAACGAACAGGCGCTGCTCGATCTGTTCCTGATCGAAAAGGCTGCCTACGAGATCCGCTACGAAGCCGCGAACCGGCCCACCTGGCTCGGGCTGCCGGTGCGCGGACTGGCCGCGCTCACGAGCCGCCTGCTTGGCGATACGGGAACGCCGCCCGGCGCGGCGCCACACACATCGAGCGGCGCCGCGCCGCCCGACGGTACACAGGCTGCACCAGCCGCTGAGGGCGATCATGAGTGAACAAAGCAGCGTACAGCATGCAGCAGCCGGATTGCATCCGCTCGATATCAACGCGCTGGTCGATGCGCGCCATCCGGATCCGTTCTCGCAGCTCGGGCTGCATCAGACCGATGCCGGCCCCGTCGTCCGCGTGATGTTGCCGAATGCGTCGCGCGTGACGGTCGTCGCGCGCGACAACGGCAAAACGCTCGGCGAGCTGCATCAGTTGCACGCCGTCGGGCTCTTCGCCGGTCCTGTCAGCCAAGCGGTGCCGTACCGGCTGCGTATCGACTGGCACGGGACCGTGCAGGAAGTGGAAGACCCGTACTCGTTCGGCCCGGTGCTGGGCGACGAACCGCTGCAGCGCGTCGCGTGGGGCGACCCGTACGCGGTGCTCGAATGCCTCGGCTCGCGGCCGATGGTCGTCGACGGCATACCCGGCGTGCGCTTTGCCGTGTGGGCGCCGAACGCACGGCGCGTCTCGGTGGTCGGCGACTTCAATTCGTGGGACGGGCGGCGGCATCCAATGCGTGTGCGCCATCAAGCCGGCGTGTGGGAGCTGTTCGTGCCGCGCATCGGCGCGGGCGCGCGCTACAAGTATGAAATGCTCGCGCGCGACGGTTATCCGCTGCCGTTGAAAGCCGACCCCTGCGCGATGCAGACCGAGAGACCGCCGGCCACGGCGTCGATCGTCGCGCATGTCGAAGCGATCGAACATTTCCCGTGGAGCGATCACACATGGATGCAGACGCGCGGCGACCATCAGACATCGGCCGCACCGATCGCGATCTACGAAGTGCACGCCGAATCGTGGCTGCGCGTCGCCGAAGAAGGTCATCGCGGACTCAACTGGTCCGAACTCGCGGACCGGCTGATTCCATATGCAAAGGAAATGGGCTTCACGCACATCGAATTCATGCCGATCGCCGAGCATCCGTTCGGCGGTTCGTGGGGGTATCAGCCGTTGTCGCAATTCGCGCCGTCCGCGCGCTTCGGCTCGCCCGAGCAGTTCGCGCACTTCGTAAACCGCGCGCATGAAGCGGGGCTCGGCGTGATTCTCGACTGGGTGCCCGCGCACTTTCCGAACGACGCGCACGGCCTCGTCCAGTTCGACGGCACGCCGCTCTATGAGCACACGGATCCGCGCGAAGGCTATCACCAGGACTGGAACACAATGATCTACAACCTCGGCCGCAACGAGGTCAGCGCGTTCCTCGTCGCGTCGGCGCTCGCGTGGCTGATGCGCTATCACGTCGACGGTCTGCGTGTCGATGCCGTTGCGTCGATGCTGTATCGCGACTACTCGCGCGCCGCCGGCGAGTGGGTGCCGAACATCTACGGCGGCCGCGAAAACCTCGAATCGATCGCGTTCCTGAAGCGCTTGAACCACGAGGTTCAGCACATGCCCGGCGTGCACGGCGCGATCACCATTGCGGAAGAATCGACTGCATGGCCCGGCGTGACCGCGCCCGTCGAACACGGCGGGCTCGGCTTCCAGTTCAAATGGAACATGGGCTGGATGCACGACACGCTGCACTACCTGCACGAAGATCCGGTCTATCGCCGCTACCATCATCACAACATGACGTTCGGAATGGTCTACGCGTATTCCGAGCGCTTCGTGCTGCCGCTTTCGCACGATGAAGTGGTGCATGGCAAAGGCTCGCTGCTCGGCAAGATGCCGGGCGACCGCTGGCAGCGCTTTGCGAACCTGCGCGCGTATTTCGCGTTCATGTGGACGCATCCGGGCAAGAAGCTGATGTTCATGGGCGGCGAGTTCGGCCAGTTCGCCGAATTCGATCACGACGGCTCGCCGCATTGGCATCTGCTCGACGACGAACTGCACCACGGCTTGCAGAAGCTCGTGCGCGACCTGAACCGCGTGTATCGCGGCGAGCCTGCGCTGCATCGGCTCGACACCGAACCCAGCGGCTTCGAATGGATCATCGGCGACGATGCGGACAACAGCGTATTCGCGTACCGCCGGATGGACGGCGCGGGCCGGGAAATCGTCACGGTCTGCAACTTCACGCCGGTGCCGCGGCACGGCTATCGGGTCGGCATGTCGCATCACGGACGCTGGAGCGAAATCCTTAACACGGACGCCGCGCTGTACGGCGGATCGAACGTCGGCAATGCCGGACTGATTCATACCGAAGACGTGCCGAGTCACGGCAAGCCGCAATCGGCTTCGCTGATTCTGCCGCCGCTCGCCACAATCGTGCTGCGCGCGGACTGACGACGATTCGTTCGGGTGCCCGATGTACCGGTCGCGAACGACGGCGATACGGCCAGCGATGCGGCGTATGCTGGCCTGATCTGCCCCGATCATGCATAAGCCATAACAAGGACGGGAACCATGTCACATGTATTGCCCGACCGGCTGTTGCCGGGCTCGCCCTACCCGCTCGGGGCGAGCTGGGATGGACTGGGAGTCAATTTTGCGGTGTTCTCCGCCAACGCGCACCGCATCGAACTGTGCCTGTTCGAGCCCGGCGGCCGCAAGGAATTGAAGCGTTTCGCCCTCCCTGAATGCACCGATGAAATCTGGCACGGCTATCTGCCACATGCGCATCCGGGCACCGTCTACGCGTTTCGCGCGCATGGCCCGTATCAGCCGCAACACGGGCACCGCTTCAATCCGCACAAGCTGCTGCTCGATCCGTATGCGCGCAAGCTCACCGGCCAGTTCCGCTGGTCCGATGCGCTCTTCAGCTACCGGATGCATTCGAACCGGCTCGATCTGTCGATCGACCGGCGCGACTCGGCGCCAGCGATGCCGAAATGCGTGGTGGTCGACGAAGCATTCGACTGGTCGCACGACACGCGGCCCAACGTGCCGTGGGGCGAAACCGTCATCTACGAGACCCATGTGCGCGGCACGTCGCGGCGGCGCACCGATCTTCGTCCGCCCGAGCGCGGCACGTTCTCGGCGCTGGCTTCGCCGGAGTTCATCGATCATCTGCTGAAACTCGGCGTGACGGCCGTCGAACTGCTGCCGGTGCACGCGTTCCTGAACGACCGTTTCCTGGTGGAACGCGGACTGCGCAACTACTGGGGATATAACACCGCGGCGTTCTTCGCGCCGGAACCGTCGTATCTGGTGTCGCACCGGCTCGACGAAATGCGCATCGCTGTAAGGCAATTGCATGCGGCCGGCATCGAGGTAATTCTGGACGTCGTCTACAACCACACGTGCGAAGGCAGCGAGACCGGGCCGACCATCTCGTGGCGCGGCCTCGACAACGCGAGCTACTACCGCCTCGTGCCCGGCGACGAACGCCATCACATCAACGACACCGGCTGCGGCAACACATTGAATCTGCCGCATCCGCGCGTGCTGCAAATGGTGATGGATTCGCTGCGCTACTGGTCGACCGCCTTCAACATCGACGGCTTTCGTTTCGATCTCGGCGTCACATTGGGCCGCGAGCATTCGGGCTTCGACCCGGGCTCGGGCTTCTTCGACGCGATCCGGCAAGACCCGGTTCTGTCGCAGCGCAAACTGATTTCCGAGCCGTGGGACATCGGCCCGGGCGGCTATCAGCTGGGCAACCATCCACCCGGCTTCAGCGAATGGAACGACCGCTTTCGCGATTGCGTGCGCCGCTTCTGGCGCGGCGACGCCGGCCTGCGGCCGGATCTCGCAGCGCGCCTCACCGGCTCCGCGGACCTGTTCAACCGGCGCTTCCGCAAGCCGACGGCATCGCTCAATTTCCTCGCGTCGCATGATGGCTTTACGCTCGCCGATCTGGTGTCGTACGAGCAGAAGCACAACGAGGTCAACGGCGAAAACAACAACGACGGCCACAACGAAAACTACAGCGCGAACTGGGGCGCCGAAGGCCCGACCGACGACCCGACCATTGTCGAAACGCGCGCCCGCGTCGCCCGTTCGATGATGGCCACGCTCTTCATCGCGCTCGGCACGCCGATGCTGCTTGCCGGCGACGAATCCGGCCGTACGCAGTCGGGCAACAACAATGCATACTGCCAGGACAACGAAATTTCGTGGCTCGACTGGGACCAGGCCGGGTCGCCGGACGGCCGCAAAATGACCGCGTTCGTCACGCGCATGATCGCGCTGCGCAAGCAGCATCCGCTATTGCGCGAAACGCGCTTTCTGGTCGGCGATCGCGAAGTGCTGCCGGGCCTGTACGACGTCGGCTGGTTCGATGAACGCGGCGACCCGTTGACGATCGAAGCCTGGCAGGACCCCGAAGGACGCGCGTTCACGCTGCGGCGAGCGGGCGCAGGACTGGACGGTCAAACGGAAGTATTGTTGATGATGTTGAACGCGTCCGGCGAGGCGCTGCGGTTTACACCGCCGCCACCGCACCTGGAATGGCATGTGCTGGCGGATACAGCGGAGCCGGACGCGCCGCGACGCCCGCTTGCGACGCCCGATCTGGAAGTGGCCGCGCATGGGCTCGTCGTGCTGGCGGCGCAGCCCGCAGGCGACGTGGACTGGCAGGCAGGCCGGGCAGCCGGCGAACAGCACGGTCCGCGCCCGTTGACCGCGGGGCCGCCCGGACCCGGCACGGCATAGCACGACCCCTAAGACGGACACGGCGGCCTGGCACCGGCCGCCGCGTGATGAAAGGTGACGATCATGCACGACAGCCCGATTGACCCTCATGCGCATCATCACGCGCACTGCCTGCCGTTCGGCGCGCAGTTGCTCGGCGCGGCGAGCGCCAGGCCGCGCACGCGGTTCCGGCTGTGGGCGCCATCGTGCCGCGCGGTGCAGCTGGTCATCGAAAACGGGCCGTGTCAGGGCGCGCGCGAGATGTCGCCCACCGGCAATGGCTGGTTCGAAACCGAAACCGAATGCGGTGCGGGCGCGCTCTATCGCTTCCGGCTGGACGGCCAGCTAACCGTGCCCGATCCGGCATCGCGCTTTCAGCCGCAGGACGTGCACGGTCCGAGCGAAGTGATCGATCCGCGCGCGTATCACTGGCAGCACACGCGTTGGCACGGCCGGCCGTGGGAAGAAGCCGTGCTGTACGAATTGCACGTCGGCGCGCTCGGCGGTTATGCGGGGGTGTTGAAGCGCTTGCCGTCGCTAGTCGAACTCGGCGTGACCGCCATCGAACTGATGCCGCTGAACGATTTCCCCGGCACGCGCAATTGGGGTTACGACGGCGTGCTGCCCTATGCGCCCGATTCGGCGTATGGCCGCCCCGACGAACTCAAGACGCTGATCGATGCGGCGCACGGCCTCGGTCTGATGGTGCTGCTCGATGTGGTCTACAACCATTTCGGGCCCGACGGCAACTATCTGCATCAGTACGCGAAGCCGTTTTTCCGCGATGGCACGCACACGCCGTGGGGCCCGGCCATCGACTTCGAACGGCTCGAAGTACGCGAGTTCTTCTGCGACAACGCGCTGTACTGGCTCAACGAATACCGCTTCGACGGGCTGCGCTTCGATGCGGTACACGCGATCGACAACGACGCCTGGCTGCGCGAAGTGGCCGACCATGTCCGCGCGAAAGTGCAGCACGGGCGCCATGTGCATCTGGTGCTCGAGAACGAGCGCAACACGGCGAACCTGCTCGACACGCACTTCACCGCGCAATGGAACGACGACGCGCACAACGCATTGCACGTGCTGCTGACGGGCGAAACCGAAGGGTATTACCGCGCGTACGCCGAGCAGCCGATCCGGCTGCTGGCGCGAGTGCTGTCGTACGGCTTTGCGTATCAGGGCGAGCCGTCGCCGATTCACGACGGCAAGCCGCGCGGTGAAGCAAGCGGGCACTTGCGGCCAACCGCGTTCGTGATGTTTTTGCAGAACCACGATCAGATCGGCAACCGCGCGTTCGGCGAGCGGCTGCGCTCGCTATGCCCGGACGACGCGTTGCGTGCGGCCACGGGTCTGCTGTTGCTGTCGCCGCAGATTCCGCTCCTGTTCATGGACGAAGAATACGGCTCGGAACAACCCTTCCTGTTCTTCACCGATTACACCGGCGACCTGGCGAATGCCGTACGCGAGGGCCGCCGCCGCGAATTTGCGCGCTTCTCCGCGTTCGTCGATGAAACGCGCCGTGCGCAAATTCCCGATCCGAACGACCCGCATACGTTGATCGCATCGTCGCCGTCGGCTGCCGATACCAACACCGATGCCGGCGCCGATGCCGCTTCGCACGATCGGCTCGAATGGATGCATTTCTACAAATCCGCTCTGACGGTGCGCGCGAAATTGATCGCACCACGCCTAAAGCATGCGAAGCCGCTTCACTCGACGGTGTTGACAACAAGCAGCGGCGACGAAACCCATGCGCTCGTCGCGCGCTGGCGGCTCGATGACGGCGAGACGTTGTCGATCGTGCTGAATCTGTCGGAGCACGCCGTGCCATTGCCCGAGCAGCCCGCCGGCAAGGTCGTCTTCGAAACGCCGCCGCGCGCGCGCGACCGGATCGACGCCGGCGAACTGCCCGCCCATTCGTTCGTCGCATGGCTCACCGGCGATGTCAGCGAATATGCAATCGGACACGATGCGCGCAAGCGCGTCGAACAGGAGTGACGCGCGTGAGTGCTGGCCGACGCCCTGGCGAATCGATCGAACACCTGGCCGCGCGCGCGGGCTTCGAGATCGAATGGCAGGATGCGCATCGTGTCATGCAGCGCGTGCCCGACAGCACGCTCGCCGCGCTATTGGACCGCTTGGGCCTGCCGTGCGGCAACGCGGCCCAGATCCGCCAAAGCGCCGCCACGCTCGATGCGGAGCTGTCAGGCCGCAGGCTGCCGCCGCTGATGACTGCCGAATGCGGCCGCGCGATCGCGCTGCCTGCCGCCGCGATCCGGTCGGGCAGCCGTTACCGGGTCGAGCTTGAAAGCGGCGCGCTGATCGACGGACGCTTCACCGCACCGAAAGGCGAAGCCGCGTTGCTGTCGCCGGTCGACGAACCGGGCTATCACACGCTCGTCATCAACGAACAGCGGATGACGCTCGCGGTCGCGCCCGCGCGCTGCTATACGGTCGCCGACGCATGGCGCGCGATGCACGCGGACGGCAAGCCGCTGCCGCCGTTGTGGGGCATCGCCGCGCAAATCTACGGGCTGCGCCGCGATGGCGACGGCGGTATCGGCGATTACACGGCGCTCGCGACGCTTGCGG
>DASXXR010000107.1:0-3503 GCA_036502945.1 Paraburkholderia sp.
CGCGGGCGCAATGCCGACCGTCGATTCGAGCGAAAGATCGAACTTGCCGGTCAGCACAATCAGCGATTCGGCGAGCACAACGAGCGCAAGCGCCGCCGACGCGCCCAGCACGCTGATCAGATTCGCCTTCGTCAAAAAGCTCGGGCTCACGAACGCGCCGATCACAATCAGCAACGCAAGCGCCGGCAGCAGCGCGAGGTCGCGCAGGCGCGCGAATTCGATGCGCGGCCGGCTGCCGCGCGCAGCGCTCGTGCGGGGCTGCGTCTCACCGGTCGCGAACGCAGGGCTGGGCACACTATTCTTCATGGAGACTGACTCCTTCGACAGATGCAATCAGGTCGTGGTCCTGCCAACCCGCGTTGAATTCGGCCGCGACACGGCCACGGAACATCACGAGCACGCGGTCGCAGGTGCGCAGATCGTCGAGTTCGCCGGAAACGACCAGCACTGCCTTGCCTTCTTCGCGCACGCGGTCCACGACCGCCAGTAGCGCTTCCTTCGATTTCACGTCGACGCCCGCGGTCGGATCGATCAGCACGAGCACGTTCGGGTTGGTGGCAAGCGCGCGCGCCATCACCACCTTCTGCTGGTTGCCGCCCGACAGGCCCGACACGGCATGCTCCGCTCCGGGCGCGACGATGCCGAGCGCTTCGATCATCTTGCGGCCGAACGCGTTTTTCTTCGCGGGCGTTGCGATGCCGAAACGGCCGAGCGTCCGGGCGATCGTCATCGATGCGTTTTCCGCGACGGATTGCGTCAACACCAGGCCTTCGTGATGGCGATCTTTCGGCACGCAGCCGATGCCGTGCGCGAGCGCGGCAGGCACGTCACCGGGCGGCAGCGATGCGCCGTCGACGCGGATCGCGCCGCGCTGCGGTTTGCGCAGACCAGCAATCGCTTCGGCGACGCTCGTACGGCCGCTGCTCGTCGCACCCGTCAGGCCGACGACCTCGCCGCGTTTCACCTGGAAAGACACGTCTTCGTAGTCCGCGCCGGCAAGGCCCGCTACCTCGAGCGCGACCTGCGTGCCGGGCGGCAACGGCGCACGCGCCGCCGCATCGGCCACCGCGAGCCCGCCGCGCTCGCCTGTCATCGCTTCGATCAGCTGCTCGCGCGGCAACGCCGCTACCGGCGCGCTGACGATATGCCGCGCATCGCGCAGCACCGTTACCGCCTGGCAGATCTCGTACACCTCCTGCAGATGGTGCGAAATGAACAGGAACGTCACGCCTTCGCGCTGCAGTTCCGTGATGCGTGTGAAGAGCCGCTTGATTTCGTCGCCGTCGAGTTGCGCGGTCGGTTCGTCGAGGATGATGAAGCGCGCGCCATACGACAGCGCCCGCGCAATCTCCACTAACTGACGCGCCTCGACCGTCAGATTGCCCGCGCGCGCGTCTTCGCGCACGTCGATCTTCCAGTGGTCGAGCAGCGCGCGCGCGTCGCGCCGCATCGTGTTCCAGTCGATGATGCCGCGCCGCGCGGGCTGCCGGTTGATGAACAGATTCTCCGCGACAGTCAGATCGCGGATGATCGTCGAATGCTGATAGACGCACGCGACCCGTTCGCGCCATGCATCGCGGTCCGCGATCGGCGGCGCCGGCGTGCCGGCGAAGCGGACTTCGCCGGTGTCCGACTTGCGCAGGCCGGTCAGAATCGACACGAGGGTCGATTTGCCGGCCCCGTTACGCCCGACGAGCGCATGCGACTCGCCGGGCATCACGCGCATGCTCACGTCCCTCAATGCGGCTGTTGAACCGTAGCGCTTGCCGACGCCCAGCGCTTCAACAACCGGTGAGACGAGCGGAGCCACCGCACCGTGCGCCATTTCGCTCATTTCAGCGTATTGCCCCACAGGTTCTTGTCGTCGACATTCGTCTTCGTCACAAGCGGCGCGGGCAACTGGTCTTCAAGCATGCCCGGCTGCAACTGAACGATCGTACTGCCGTGATCGGTCGGGCCCGGCTTGAACGTCTGCCCGGCGAGCGCGGCCTTCATGTAATAGAGACCGTACTTCGCATACAGATCGGCGGGCTGCGAAATCGTCGCGTCGATTTCGCCTTTACGGATCGCGTCGAATTCCTGCGGGATGCCGTCGTTGCTGACAATCACGACGTGCTTCGCATCGCCCGCCGGAAACAGCATCTGCTTGCGACGCAGCGTTTGCAGCGTCGGTGCGAGATAGACGCCGCCCGCCTGCATGTAAATCGCCTTCACGTCGGGATTCGCGGTCAGCAGGCTATCCAGCGCGCTCGCCGCGACATCGCCCTTCCAGCCCGCGGGAATTTCGAGCAGCGACAAGCCCGCATAATTTTTCAGGCATGCACGAAACGCCTCGGACCGGTCGCGGCCGTTCACCGATGCGAGATCGCCTTCGATCTGCACGACCTTGCCCGACTTCACGTGCTCGCCGATGTACTTGCACGCCTTCTCGCCATACGCGTGATTATCGGCACGCACGACCATCGCGACTTTGCCCTGGGTGGGCGCCACGTCCACCGCGACGACCTGCACGTTCTTCGCCGATGCCGCGTCGAGCGCACGGCTGATCGCCGCCGAGTCGATCGGTCCGACCACGATGCCCTTCGCCCCCAGATTCACCATGTTGTTCATGTCGGTGATCTGCTGCGCCGGGTCGTTGTTCGAATTGACGGGCGCGAGGATATCGATGCCCATTTCCTTCGCGTACTTCGGCAGGTAGTTGTTGTACGACTGCCAGAATGGCGACGTCAGCAGCGGCAAGCCGAGGCCTACCTTGCCGGTGTCGGCGGCCATTGCGGCGCCACTCATCGTCGAGCCGGCAAGCCACGCGGCGGCCACGCTCACCGACAGCGCGGACTGAATGAAACGGCGGGCCGTGCGCGACCCCTTGGCAAACTTCATCGTCTTGTCTCCTGATTTTGCGTTTGTGGAACTACTGGAACCGACCCTTACCGCTCTCGGCGGCGGGTAGGGACGCTCGTCCGGCGCTTTCTCGTTGATTGGCTTTAGTTCACCAATGAACGTATTATTCATATACGAACTTTTGCAAGTCAAGCTAAGTGCAGTGCAATAACCGTCCGTGTTTTCCCTGGCGGCTCACCTGCTGATTCCTTACATAATCGATGCGAACGACAACCCGACACCACCAGGTCACGATGGACGTGGACGAGAAGGACGACGGCGACCGCTATCGGGCGCCCGCGCTGGACAAAGGGCTCGATATCCTCGAACTGCTCGCGGAGCAGAAAGGCGGGCTGACGCGCGCCGAGATCACCAAACTGCTCGGCCGCAACGCGAGCGAGATGTACCGGATGCTGGAGCGGCTCGTCGCGCGGCAGTATGTGGTGCGCTCGGCAGGCGGCGACCGTTATTCGTTGAGCCTCAAGCTGTACGCGCTCGCCCATCGTCATCCGCCGATGGAGCGGCTGATTTCCGAAGCATTGCCGCTGATGCAGCGCTTTGCCGCAACGGCCGAGCAATCGTGCCATCTCTCCGTCTACGACCGCGGCAATCTGCTCGTGATC
>DASXXR010000108.1:0-2879 GCA_036502945.1 Paraburkholderia sp.
AGCCGATTGCCCTTCGCGAGCACGCGCATGTCGGCGAGTTCCGCGTGTTCGCGCAATGCCGCGAGCGGAATCAACTGCAGCTTCTTCTTGAACACCACGTCGACCAGCATCCAGCGCGGCGTTTCTTTTGATGCCTTCGGATCGTAGTACACGCTCTTCGCATCGAACTGGGTCGGATCGGGGTAGGGCGTCGATACGACTTCGGCGAGGCCCGCAATGCCTGGCTCCGGGCAGCTTGAATGATAGAAAAGCACGCCGTCGCCGAGCTGCATCATGTCGCGCATGAAATTGCGCGCCTGATAGTTGCGCACGCCGGTCCACGGCAACGTGCGTTGCGGGGCGTTCGCGAGATCGTCGATGCTTGCTTCGTCCGGTTCGGACTTCATTAGCCAGTAGCGCATGAATCGAATGGAGGGTGAGGAAGTGAGCGAGACAAGGAGAAGCGGGGAACGCGGGACCCAATGAAAAACGGCATCGGACAAAGTCCGATGCCGCTCGAATAGATCCCCGCCTTAGCCGCTAGGCCGGCATCCTGAACCGAGGGTTCAGAATTGGTCGCAGTTAGCAGCACTTCGGGTACATCAGACAGAGTGACGCGCACGCCCGTGCTACAAATTTCCGCAACCGTGCACATGGCATTGGTTCAAGGAATGTATGACCTTGGCGAACCAGGCAGGGAAGCTCATAACTTAACACAACCACCTGCACAGCAACCTGCAAGCGGCCTTAAAAAAAGTAACTCGTAACGCGGTTCATTGACCTGCACATCGACCTGCATTCGCAACCTGAACGAAGAACCTTACTGGACGTTGGACTGCTCGATGACAGTGCCCAGCTTCTCATTCATCTGGCGCATTGTACGCCGGATTTCTTCGGCGGGAAACGATTCTCCATGACGCACGCTCGTCTGCAATAGAAGCAGTTCCGATGCCAGCGAAAGCGCCGCCATTACCGCGATGCGGTCCGTGCCGCGCACGGTGCTGTTCGCGCGGATCTTCGTCATTTCGGCATCCACGCGGGCCACTGCTTCGAGCAGGGCCGCTTCGGTTTCCTGCGAGCAGGCGAGGCGATAGGACTGGCCGAGAATCGACACATCGATCTGCTTCGTGGTCATGCGTTTTCTCCGTGACGTGTCACGTCGCTGCGCGCACTGTCATGTTCTTCGTGATGGTCGGGGGCGAGCAGGTCGAGCTGGTTGTCCGGCTCGCCATGCGCACGCGCGCGCGGCAATTTTTCGAGGATCGCGTTGAGCCGCACCTGAGCGTCGTCGATCTTGGCCGAAAGCGTGTCGCGTTCGGCCTGCAACGCATTGCGCTCTTCGCGCATCTGCTCGAGTTCGGCACGCGTGGCGTCGCAATCGGCGCGCGCCTGCACGAGCTGCTCTTCGAGCGCGAGACGCGCTGCGTGATGGCGCTGGCTGATCTGGATCAGGCGGCCGATATTCTGTGACAGGATTTCGAGTTCGGTGAGCATGTGCTGCGTCCTCTAAAGACCTCGCATTTTAGCGCGGAATGCCGCACGTTCGGACATTTGTCTCGTTTCGAGACGTAACAGCAGCGCTTCGCGCGGGCATTGTGCGTGCGGGGGCATTGCACGAAGCACACCGTGTACGCGCTGCTTCGCGCGAAGCGAAGCGGCAGACTGCCGTTTTTTGACGGGTCTCGCGCCCGCTCACGTCGACGCAAAAGATCCAGCCGGGCTGCGAACACCTCGGCAAAAGCCTCGACCCGAACCGGCACACGGTGCTGGACCGGCATGTCGATTCTGGCTTTATCGGTTACACCGGCCGCTTCGGCGGCAGCCAGTTGCAGGCTGATGTGAGAGGCGGCCCGCACTCCGGTTTCGGCGGGGCAAACAGTTACTATCTCGGCTACGGCTATGACTGCACCGATCCAGAATCTCTTCGACAAGGACAATGAACTTGCGTACGCCTACAACACCCCGACGCGCGGCGCGTATGTCACGCTCGGTCGGCAATAGCCGTCATGCGTGCGGCGCGCGGAACCACCGTGACTGATCTCGCAAACGTGCATCGGCGTGCGCCGCAGGTTGCGTCCGCGATGACCGCGCGCCGCGCGGCCGCGATCTGGGCCGTGCTCGGCGCACTCGCGATAGCCGTATTCGTCGCGTCGCTTGCGCTTGGCAGCGTGCCGCTCGCGCCCGCGCGCGTGCTGGCCGCGCTATTGCCGGTGCAGCATGGCGCGCCGGGCGACCTCGCCGGAGAGATCGTGCGCACGTTGCGTCTGCCGCGCGCGCTGACGGGTTTCTCGTGCGGCGCATTGCTCGCGATGGCCGGCGCGCTGCTGCAGGTGCTGCTGCGCAATCCGCTCGCGGAACCTTATGTGCTCGGCGTCTCCGGCGGCGCGGCCACCTTCGCGCTGTTCGCGATGATGGCTGGCTGCGCGTGGTGGGTGGTCGACGCGAGTGCGTGCGCCGGCGCGTTCGCGTCGATTCTGCTCGTGCTCGGACTCGCGCGCGGCGAATTGTGGCGCGGCGAACCGCAGGATACGTCGCCGCGTCTTCTGCTGACGGGCGCCGTGATTGCCGCCGGTTGGGGCGCGGTGATCACGCTGCTGCTGACGGTTGCGCCCGAGAGCCGTTTGCGCGGCATGCTGTTCTGGCTGACCGGCGACCTGAACGGCGGCGCGTTCCCATGGGCCGCGCTGGCCGCGACGTGCATCGCGCTGGCCGCGATCGTGCCCGCCGCGCCACAGTTGAACGTGCTGCTGCGCGGCGATGCCGCGGCGCGGGCGCTCGGCGTGCCGGTCGTTCATTTGCGCTTGCGTGTGTACCTGGTTGCATCGCTTGCTACGGCCGCGGCGGTGACCACCGGCGGCACGATCGGCTTCGTCGGTCTGGTCGTGCCGCACATGCTGCGC